>JAMFRN010000168.1 GCA_026224805.1 Nevskia soli | reverse complement strand
AGCGCACCGCTGGCCGCATCCAGCGCGTAGACGATGCTGTAGGCGCCGGTGGTATACATCACCCCATCCACCACCACCGGCGTGGCCTCCACGCCGCGGTCCACATCCAGGCGATAGGTCCAGGCCAGGCCGAGCTGCGCCACGTTGCCGTCGTTGATCCGCTTGAGCGGGCTGAAGCGCTGTTCGCTGTAGGAGCGCGCCGTGGTCAGCCAGTTGCCCGGTTCGCTGTCGGCATTGATGATCCGCGCCCCGTCGACCTGCGCCGTGCCGCCCGCCGCCAGCGCAGCGGCGGCGAAGCCCAGCCCGAAAGCCACGGCAAAAGCCTGCTTGATCATAAAGCGTCTCCTCGGTGTGATTCTTGTACTTGGCGTAGCCGCCCCGGCGAGGGGCACGACTCGATCCTTATGTCCGGCAGTGTAGCCCCAACGCACGATCCGCTGCCCACCCGGCCGGGTAGCGGTGGCGGCCGTTTCAGAGTTCGCCCCTTGCAATCGCTCATTCGCCTCGCGATCTCTGCTGACAAGATGCTGTCAGCAGCCCTTCCGCAAGCTGATCTCATATCGCAGACGCCTGCGATCCGCATGACTCCAACCAAGGATCAAGCCATGACCATCAAGGGAAGTTGTCACTGCGGCGCCACCCGATTCGAACTGAGCGAAGCACCGCAAAGCCTGACGCGGTGCACCTGCTCGCTCTGCTCCAAACGCGGCGCGCTGTGGGCTTATTACAAGCCGGAGCAGTTCAGCCTGACCACGCCGCAGGAACAGGTATCGACCTACCGGTGGCAGACCAAAACGGTCAAGCACAACTTCTGCGCCAGCTGCGGCTGCGGCACCTTCAGCGAGTCGCCCGACTGGTCCAGCGGCCATGCCGACTTCACCAACCCCAAAATCGGCGTCAACGCCCGGCTGCTCGACGACTTCGACCTCGATGCCATGCCGGTGACGGTGATCGATGGGCGGAATCTCTGGTAAGCATAGCGGCGGCGAACAGCAATATCCGGTATCCCTTTCGGGGGGCGAAGGTACAAACTATGCGGGCCAGCCATTCGCCAGCCGGAGGAACCCGATGCCCCCCGTATCCCACACCCGCCGCCGCCTGCTTAACCACCTGGCGTTGGGCGCCGCCACCCTGCCGCTGCTGCGCCTGTCTCCCGCCGAGGCCTACGATCTGCAGCATCTGAGCCCGGACGATCCCGCCGCCAAGGCCCTGCATTACGTCGCCGACGCCGCCACCATCGATGCCAAGTCCGAGCCGCAATATGCCGCCGGCAGCCATTGCGGCAACTGCGCGCTCTACCACTTCTCCCAGGCCAGGGGCGACTGGGCATCTTGCGACGCCTTCACCACCAAGTTCGTCAACAGCAAGGGCTGGTGCCTGTCTTACAACACCGGCTGAGACGAGGGATCACGGCACGCAGCGGAATGCGCATACGCTGCGTCGCCCGGCTTCCGGCTAGTGTAGCGCCGCGATCCTGCGCCGCCGAACCACCCACATCACGCCGACCGCGAACGCCGCCACCGCCCCGCCTGGGCCGAACACCAGCGCGCTATTGATGGCGGCGACGAGACTCAGGTCACGGCGGTTGGACGAAATCAGCAGAATCAAAAAGTAACTCGCCTCAACGGTCACGATGTAGCCGCAAATCCCGCACAACAGACCGACAAGCATTCGCTTCACAGGACTTTCCTTGCGGTTTCCCGCGACGTCCGGATGTCGCACTACCATACGCGCTTTATCCATGCGCTGGATTCGGGCGGCGCGGCCATCACATGATGAAGACGCAGGCTCCGCTTACTGCACGGTCAATGTCAGATCCTGTCCAGCCGCGGTGATTGCATACTGCCCGGCGCCCGGGGGAGTGATGGTCACACTCAACGCACAGGTTGTCGATGCCGGAACGGAGGCATTGGCCAAGGTGATTTCCGTGCTGTCCGCGTTGGGCTGGGAAGTCGTCACCGTGCCGGGCGGACAGCTGTAGCTGGGTCCGGCGTTAATCGCCATGTTGGAAGCGAATTCAACAGAGGTGTCGATCCCGGTTTCCGCCGCGGCGGTGCTGTTGGTGATGTTGACGCCGACCATGGCGGAAGAACCGGCCGCAATGGTCGAGGGACTGACGAATCCTTCGAGTCCCGTCCCCGCCGGAGCGCCGCTGGAGCTGCTGCTCGACGAGCTTCCGCCGGACGAAGAGCTACTGCCGCAGTGTGCCGGGCCGTTGAAACATTCCGTACTGCCGCACGCGGCCAGAAACGCCAGGCACGCCGCCGTGAGACCCCATTTTATCGATGCCGTTGATCGCTCGATCACTTTGATTCCCCGTTTGATGTCCCGCCCCGACAACGAGGCGGCAAACACACCCTTTTCCGAATTGTAGGAGCAATCAGTCACAAGGTGGCATAGCTACGGCTACGCGCATCCGATGAAGCAGGCGTCAGGCCGCTTTGGCGCTATGATGAACCCTCGCCATATGCCGCGAATGAACATGAACGCAATCAGCCGGCCGCTGGATGGTTACGATTGGCTGTACTTCCAGACCCTGAAAGTCTGCCGCGGGCTTTCCAAAACACCCAGGGATGCACTGGCAGCCTCCGTCGCCCTGATGACGGCGATCGAATGCTGGTATGTGTTCGGCGTGGCCCTGCTCTCGGACGTGCTCCTCTCCACCCATCTGCTTGGCGGCAGCGCCCTCCAGGTCAAGCTGAGGCCGCTCGCCGTCGTCCTGGTCCTGGGGGCCTTCAATGCGATCTACCTGCGGCGGCGTAAAGACCTGGCGACCCGTTTCGACGCCGGGCAGCGCCGCTACGACAATCTGTGGCTCGCCTTCCTGCTGGGGTCGGTATTGCTGCTGGCGCTGGGGTACTGCGTCGCGCTGAAAGCGCATCGAGGGTAAATCGCGCGGAACGCACGGCGGCCGGCAAAAAAAATCAGGCGGCGGACCGCCCCGCTTCCATCCATTCGCGTACCCGCTGTGCCACCCACTCGCCATCATCCAGCGGCAGGTCATGTCCTGCGTCGGGATGGATCTCGATCGGGCATTGCCAGGCCTGTGCCAGCTTTTGCGAGCAGCGCGGATCGACCAGGCCGTCGCGGGCGCTGTTGAGAATCAGGATGGGCACGGCGGGCGCCTGACGCGGCGCCTGGTAGCGCGCGGCGGCGATAATCTGGCGCAAGGCGTTCGCGGCGGAGACGGGATAGCGCAGTCGCCAGGCGGTCCAGTCGTCCAGCACCCCGCCGGTCCGCTGCGGCATGCGGCTGGTCAGGCGCAGCACGGTTTCCTCGCTGGCCCGCGGGCCGGGGCTGGCCAGCGCCATGCGCAGCACGCTGGGGTAGTTGGCGGGACGCATGCGGTGATGGAACGGACTGAATGGCCGCAGGCTGGTATTGATCAGCACGCAGGCCTGCAACTCCTGCGGATATTCACTGGCCCAGGCCGCCGTGACCATGGCGCCGAGCGACATGGCAAGCACCCGGTAAGGCGGCGCCAAGCCGCGGCCTTGCACCTCGGCGCGGCAATAGGCCACCACGGCCTCCACCCGCAGCGGACTAGGCTGCGCGTTGAGCACGCCGTTGCCGGGCAGGTCGAGCGTGAGCACCCGCGCACCACTCAGGCGCTCGCTGAACAGTTGCGGGAATCCACCCCAGTGATGGCTGTCGCGCGTCAGGCCGCGCAGCAGAATCCACGGCGCATCCGTCCCGCTCGCCGCACTCACTTCTCCTTCACCACGTCGCTGTACCAGCAGGCCTGTGCCTGGGCGCGGTGGCGCTCGCGCCCGGCCGCATCGGGCAGCCAGTGCTGGTGGCTGCTGGCGGCGCGGGTAAAGAAATCAAGCAGCGCGATGTGGCGGCGCATCACACGCTGCTGGCGGTGCTCGATCAGCGGATTGAAGATGCCGTAGCGCGAGAAGATCTGCCGCGGATTCTTCTTGATCCACAACCAGGAGCCCATCTCCAGGGTCAGCGGCATGAAAATGCGCCGCTGATCCTCGGTGGCGCGCAGGTACAGGTAATCCCACAGATCGCCATGCGTCAGGTACTGGCGGCTCTGCGGCTCGAACACATAGCGGTGGTGAGCGTGGCTCTGGTCGAAGATGGTGCGCAGCGCGTGCATCTCCGGCAGGTGACGGATCGGCTGCACCGTATAGGCGTAGGGAAACCAGATGCGGTCTTGTGCGCCGAAACCGGAATGGCAATCCAGCGCCATGCTGAAGCGCCGGCTCAGCAACTCCTTCTCCACCAGTTCGCACAGCGCCGCGCCTTCGGTCTGCATCGGCGCGCCGCGCGGGCCGCGATACCACGGCAGGCCGGGGCCGATGCGATGGCCGCCCAGCATGAACGGCACCGGCTCCGCCGCATCCACCGGCGAATTGCGCATCAGGTCCACGCCATTGGGGTTGGCGCGCGTGCCCAGCCACAGCCCGCCCGGATTGACCATCGGCATGAACACCAGGCGCACGCCCTTGAGCTGCTCCTGCAACACCGTATCCCAGGGCAGGCGCATCAGCAGGCTGCGCATATAGGCCAGCACCACCTCCGCGCCAATGCGCTCCAGGCCATGCACGCCGCCGAAGAAGCCCACCGCCGGTACTTCCGGCGAAGGATTGCCGAGAGTGAAGGAATGCACCGGAAACTGCCGCCCCCCGCACGCAACCTGACACAGCTCCGTGATGTCGAAATAGCCCTGACCGTCCTCGATCAGCCGCTGCAGTTCGGTCAGCTCAGGCGGTTCTTTGGTGCTCACGCGGTGGCGGCTGGGAAGATCATGCCGTCAATCTAGCGGGCCAACATGTCATGTTGTTGACGCAATCCCGCAATAAACCAAGTCAATGAATCTTGCGAAAACCAGTTTCATCAAGCTGTAATATTCACGTCACGGGAGCTTGATATTTTCTTGACCTAGCGCTTCGACGCAGCACGCTATCCAGGTGTGAGGAAAGCGCATCAGGAGAAGACCATGCGTGGATTCGTTCGCAGTTTCAAAGCCTACCCCGCCCTGACCCTCGGTGTCGTCATGCTCGGCGTGCTGGAATTCGCCGCCCTGCAGCGTTCGCAGCTGAGCAACCGCGCGCTGGCCAGGCAGTAGCAGCACGGCTGGCGGCGCATTCGCCGCCAGCAACATCCGCTTGCAACGCAGGCCGGGAGCCGCGCAGCGCTCCCCGCCGGAGCGATTGAAGCCACCCGGGAACTGCTCTAAGCTGGCTCCATAGCGCGCCACAGACGCGCCTGTCGATGAATCACCCGGCCCGCGCCGGCGTGTTCGATGCGAACAGAGGAGTAGCACATGGCTTCAGGGAAGGCGGTGCGTCTCGCCAGGGCTGTTTCCATCTCCTTGTCTTTGGGCGCTGCGCTGGCCGGTCCGCCGGCCCTGGCCGCGCCCGGCGATCCGCTGGGTCCGGCGTTCCTGGTCGGACCGACTTCGAGCACGAACCGTCCAGCGGTGGCGCGATCGGCCAGCGGCGAATTCGTCGTGGTTTTGTACAACCCCACCTCGCCCGACAGCGGCGTCAAGGCGCAGCGTTTCCACGCCGACGGCAGCACCGACGGCGCCGCCATTGCCGTGGTGGCTCCCGGCACCGCGGTCCTCGACCTGTCGGTCGCCATGGACAGCGCCGGCGACTTCGTGGTGGCCTGGACCGCGTTCAACAACTTTGCCACCGCCTGGGCCCGGCACTTTCCCGCCGCCGGCGCGGCGGCTGAGGGGTTCCAGCTGGACGGCGCCTCCAGCGGGGTGCGCAGCAGCGCCTCGCCCTCGGTGGCCATGAACGCCGACGGCAGCTTCGTCATCGCCTGGTTGCGCAGCGTCGATTCCGGCGTCATGCAATTCAGCCTGCCGATCCCCGATTGTCTCAACAGCTTCGAACTGGAGCTGAGCGACCCCGCCATCGTGTTCCGTCGTTACGACACCGCCGGTGCGGCCCTGGGCCAGGGGCCAGGGATCACCGAGGCAAAGCCCGGCGTCGGCCTCAACTCTTATGTCTGCCTGGCGCAATTGAATGTACTGACCGTAATCGCCAGTCAAGGCCCGTATGGCCTGAGTAACTTGAGCGCTCCGGTGACGGCGATCGGCCCCGGCGGCAACTTCAGCATCGCCTGGGCGGTAACGGATTTTGACGGGGTGACGGTCGACGGGTTCCTACCGCTGCTTCTCTCGCCGACCCATGTCTCGATACAGCCTTACAGCGCAGGGGGCTTGCCCTTGGGCGTGCAGCAGATCGTTGGCCTGACGCTGGGCCTGAACCCTTTATCGGCAGACCAGGCGCCGCGCATTGCCCAGGGCACGGCTGGAAGCGTTCTGATATGGGATGCCTACACCGACCTGTCCGGCACGCAGTCCAACCCGATCGCGGTGAAGCTGCGCAGCTTCGATAACATTGGACTGCCGCTGCAGCTGATAGCGGACACGGCCGTTTCCGGTGAAGTGGTGTACTTCGGGGGCGGCGACTACCTTGCCGACGTAGCGGCGACCCCGGAGGGTTCCGTCGTGGCCTGGCGCAGCACCAGCGCCAGCGGCGCCACCGAGTCGCAGCAGATCAACGTGCAGCGGCTCGACAGCAGTGGCGGGGCGGCGGGAGCGCCGATCGTGGTCGCCACCAGCGCGCTCGGCAACCCGACCAGCGCCAGCGCAGTGGTACTGGGCCCGCCGTCCGTCGCCAGCGATGGCAGCGGCAACTTCGCCGTGTTCTGGACCACCATCAATTACGTTGCCTCGCAGCAGGTGCAGACCTACGGCCGGCTGTATTCGGGAAGCTGACGAATCCCCGGTCGATTACCTCGCTCCGGCCTGAAGTTCGGACGCAGCAGGCGCGCGAGCCTTACCTCACAGGCTCGCCCGGCGCTCCAGCCTCACGGCTAGGCAAGCTAGTGGCTGTCACCCAGGTAAACAATCTCCGGCGGCTCCTCCACCCCCGCCTCCGCCATCCGCTGCGCCAGCTCCTCCGACTCGAAGTACGCCTTGGCCTTGGCAACGTGCGTGGCATGCAGCAGCAACACCACGTCGAGCGGATCGTCCACATTGCGCCAGAGGTTGAATTCGCGGATGCCCATGCTGTCGCGCACGCTGCGTCCGCGGTCATAGGCCTGCTTCCAGCTGTTGAAATCGGTGACCCTGATTCGGGCCATGACGTGAAACATGCGCGCTCCTCCATCTGGTTGATGCCACCCGCCTCGAAACGGGCGGTGCGGGCTTCACTATAGACCTGTTAGCTCGCAGGGAACGGCGGGCGCAATCCACACCCGGCTGCCCGAAGTGCCGGCGCCCATAAAAAAGGCGGGTTGAGCTTCATCGGCTCAACCCGCCTTTTGAGTACATCATTTAGCTTAGAACAGCGACACGTCCATATCCATCAACGGCGCCGCACCGGCGCGCGCCGCGCGCAGGTGGAACTCCGTTTCCGGTAGCAGCTTGGCGTAGTAGAAGCGCGCGGTGGCGAGCTTGGCCTTGTAGAAGTCGCCTTCGGCTTGCTTGTCCAGCGCAATACGCGCCATGCGCGCCCAGAAGTAGGCGAACACCAGGTGGCCGACCACACGCAGGTAGGGCGTGGAGGCGGCGCCGACTTCCTCCGGACTCTTCATCGCCTTCTGGCCGATCTCGGCGGTGAGCTTGGTCACCTGGTCGCCCAGGGCGGCCAGAGGGCCGATGAACTCCGCCATCTCCGGCTTGTCCGCCTGGGACTTGGCGAACTGCGACACCAGCTTGCCGAACTTCATCAGCTTGGCGCCCATGTCGCTGAGCACCTTGCGGCCCAGCAGGTCCAGCGCCTGGATGCCGTTGGTGCCCTCGTAAATCATGTTGATGCGTGCGTCACGGACGTACTGCTCCATGCCCCACTCCTTGACGTAACCGTGGCCGCCCAGCACCTGCAGGCCGAGATTGGTGCACTCGAAGCCGTTGTCGGTGAGGAAGCCCTTGATCACCGGAGTGAGCAGCGCCACCATGTCCTCGGCATCCTTGCGCACCTTCTCGTCCGGGTGCGACAGCTCGCGGTCGATCTGCAGGCCGGTCCAGTAGGAGAAGGCGCGGCCGCCCTCGACATAGGCCTTTTGCGTCAGCAGCAGGCGGCGCACGTCTGGATGCACGATGATCGGATCGGCCGGCTTGTCCTTGGCCTTGGGGCCGGACAGCGAACGCATCTGCAAACGGTCCTTCGCATAGGCCAGCGAGTTCTGGTAGGCGATCTCGGTCAGTCCCAGGCCCTGCAGGCCCACGCCCTGACGCGCACCGTTCATCATCACGAACATCGCCGGCAGGCCGCGGTTCGGCTCGCCCACCAGCCAGCCCTTGGCGTCGTCGAGGTTGATGACGCAGGTCGCGTTGCCGTGAATGCCCATCTTGTGCTCGATCGAGCCGCACTTGACGGTGTTGCGCGCGCCCGGCTTGCCGTCGGCGGTCGGCAGGAACTTCGGCACGATGAACAGCGAGATGCCCTTGGTGCCGCTCGGCGCATCCGGCAGGCGCGCCAGTACCAGGTGGATGATGTTGTCCGACATGTCATGTTCGCCGGCCGAGATGAAGATCTTGCTGCCGGTGATGTGGTATGAGCCATCCGCCTGCGGCTCGGCCTTGGTGCGCAGCAGGCCCAGGTCGGTGCCGCAATGCGCCTCGGTCAGGCACATGGTGCCGGTCCATTCGCCCGAGACCAGCTTGGGCAGGTACAGCTTCTGCAGTTCCGGCGTGCCGTGGGCGCGCAGCGCCGCATAGGCGCCGTGCGACAGGCCCGGATACATGCCCCAGGCCTGGTTGGCGGAGTTGATCATCTCCATGAAGACGTTGTTGACCAGCTCCGGCAGGCCCTGGCCGCCGTAGTTGGGATCGGCCGACAGCGCCGGCCAGCCGGCCTCGACGTACTGCTTGTAGGCTTCCTTGAAGCCCTTCGGCGCGGTCACTACGCCGTCGCCCTTGTAGGTGCAGCCTTCCTCGTCGCCGCTCTGGTTGAGCGGGAAGATCACCCCGCTGCAGAACTTGCCGGCTTCCTCCAGCACTTGGTCCACGGTGGCGGCGTCGATCTCGGCATGCGCCGGCATGGCCTTGAATTCCTGCTCCACATTGAGCAATTCGTGCAGGACAAACTGCATATCGCGCAGCGGCGGCGTGTACTGACCCATGAAACTCTCCAGTGCAAGAAATGAGGAAGCAATCCGGGCGCGCGCTTGGCGCGAGATTCTGAGGTATCCGGATTACCTTGTACAATACGGTAGCGTATGTTTAGGGAGATTGCTAGAGCCCCGGAGACAGACGGGGTGGGTAAATCGCACCGGGGGTCGAACCCAAAAACCTTCCGTCATACCGGCGAAAGCCGGTATCCAGAAACTCGGAGTGCGCGCGCCCATTGCCCTGGGTACCGGCGTTCGCCGGTATGACAACAAGGCTGGGGCTTACCTGACCAACCCTTTGCGCGCCGCTTCCTGCTCCAGCTTGGTCAGCGCCACCCGGTTGCGCAGGTACACCGGCAACAACTCCCCTGCCCCGATGCCGCGCCCAGCGGCGAATTGCGGCTGCGCCAGCGGCAGTGCATCGCGCGCATGCGGCAGCGCCTCGCCATCCAGCGGATTCAAGGTGGCGCCGGTGTGCTCGCGCAGGGCTTCCAGATGCGTTTTCCAGCCGCTGCCGACGGCAGCATTCTCACCACTGGCCGGAAGCTCCAGCGCAGCTGGCGGCGCCACCAGCGCTTCGCCCTGTGCCACCGCCAAGCCATCGGCCGCAGCGTAGCGGCAGAAATAAACCTCGTTCATCCGCGCATCGATGGCCGCCAGCACCCGTTCAGCGCCATGCTGGCGCACCGCGCCCTGCGCCAGCATCGCCAGCGAGGACACCGCCACCACCGGCCGGTCCAACCCCATCGCCAGCCCTTTGACGAAGCCCACACCGATGCGCACCCCGGCAAAGCTGCCGGGCCCGACGCCGCAGGCGATGCCATCGATCTCCGAGAGGGCAATGCCGCAATCCGCCATCACGCCGTGCAGCATGTCGGGCAGGAGTTGCGAATGCCCGCGCCCGGCCACTTCGAAGCGCTCGTGGATGGCGCCGTCCAGCCACAGCGCCACCGAGCAGGCCTCGGTAGCGGTATCGATGGCGAGCAGTTTCATGCGGCCTTCAGCCCGCGCAGCCAGGCGCCGGCCTCCGCCGCGTCGGCCAGCAGCGGCATCGCCGGCAGGCTCGCCAGCACGCGTTTGCCGTAGCTCTTGCCGCGGATGCGCGGATCGCAGATCACGATCAGGCCTTGGTCGGCGTCGTCGCGGATCAGGCGGCCCACGCCCTGGCGCAGGGTGGTGATGGCGCGCGGCAGCTGCACTTCAGAGAAGGGATTGCCGCCGCGGGCGCGCACCGCTTCCAGCCGCGCCTCGAACACCGGGTCGTTCTGTTGCCCGAACGGCAGCTTGTCGATCGCCACCAGGCGCAGCGCCATGCCCTTCACGTCCACGCCCTCCCAGAAGCTGCTGGTGGCGACGAGGATGCCGTTGCCGGCGCGGGTGAAGCGGTCCACCAGCACCGACTTGGTATCCTCGCCCTGTACGAACAGAGGAAACGCCGCCTTGCGCAACTTCGCCGAGATGCGCGCCAGCGCGCGATGGCTGGTGCACAGCACGAAGGCGCCGCCGCCACTGGCCTCGATCAAAGGCAGCAGCGCATCGGCCACCGCGTCGGAGTACTCCGGCGCGTTCGGGTCCGGCAGATCGCGCGGCAGGTACAGACGCGCCTGGCGTGCGTAGTCGAAAGGGCTGTCCAGGCGCAAGGTGCGCGCCTCGCTCAGGCCCAGCGTCTCGTTGAAATGGGAGAAATCCTTTCCCGCCGCCAGCGTGGCGGAGGTAAATAGCCAGGCGCCCGGATAGGCCGCCATGAAATTGCGGAAGCCTTCGGTCGGCTCCACCGGCGCCGTGTGCAGCGCGCCGCCGCGGCCCACCGCCTCGACCCAGCGTACCGATTCCGCCGCCGCCTCCGGCGACTCGTCGGCCGCGGTAATCAGCTCCAGCCGCTTGACCAGCGCGCGAGCGCGCTGCGAGCAGGTCTCCAGCCCGGCGCTGCGCTCGGCATAACGCTTCAGCTCATCGCTGCATTCGCCCAGCGCATGGCGCGCCGCGCCCAGCGCCGACACGGCGCCAGGCAGCGTGCCGAACTGGCGCCAGGCGATGCGCCCGCCCAGTTCCTGGAACGGCCGTTCCAGCTCCGAGGCGGCGATGGCCAGCGCGTCCACCGCCTCGGTCAACTCCGGCATGTCGCGGAATTCCTGCATCTCGGTGCCGGCGTCGCGCACCAGATCCAGCAGCTGCCGCGTCGATACGCGCTCGCCGAAGAACTGCGCCGCCAGCTCCGGCAACTGGTGCGCCTCGTCGACGATGACGGCGTCGGTGCCGGGCAGCACGCCGAAGCCTTCCTGCTTCAGGCGGAAATCGGAAAACAGCAGATGATGATTCACCACCACCAGGTCCGCCGCCTGCGCCGCGCGCCGCGCCTTCACCACATGGCACTCAGCGAAGTCCGGACACTTGGCGCCCAAGCAGTTGTCGGCGGTGGAAGTGATCGCCGGCAGCATCGGATCGTCGTTGCCGATCGAGCCCAGCTCGGAAATCTCGCCGGTGCTGGTGCGATGCGCCCACTCGTCCACCGTCTGCAAGCGGTCGCGCCGCACCCGCCCGCGCGGATCCATCTGCGCCTTGCGCAGGCGGTACAGGCACAGGTAATTGCCGCGCCCCTTGAGCAGGCTCACCCGCGACGGCAGCGCCAGCGTATCGCGCACCCGCGGCAGGTCACGGAAGAACAATTGGTCCTGCAGATTCTTGGTGCCGGTGGACACTACCACGCGGCTGCCGCTGAGCAGCGCCGGCGTCAGGTAGGCGTAAGTCTTGCCAGTGCCGGTGCCTGCCTCCACCACCAGTGCTGACCGCTGCGCCAGCGCGTCCTGCACTGCATCCGCCATCTCCTGCTGAGCCGCGCGCGGCAGGAAACCCGGCAGGCTGTAAGAGAATGGGCCGCCGGCGCCCAGCAATTCGCCGGCCGTTTGCGACTTCACTGCAAATCTCCATCATGTTCCGCCAGCCAACAATGCAATGGGTACAAGGCTGCCGCTGCGTGCCTTCCCCAATGTATGCGAAACGCGAATCGCCAGTTCCGGGCGGCTGCAACCTTGTATCCAGAGTCAAACAAGGACAGTCCTGCCCTCAGGTCGCGCCAGATGTCCGCCAGATCATCGGCAAGGTCGCCCACTACAGGTTCCTCGGCAGGCAGCGCCAACGGATCGAAACAGTTGGCGTAGTAGTTGAAAGGTAGGGCACCGAATCTCTTGAAGACGAGCGCATAGTCTTCGCCTGAGATATTTTCTGCCTCCCCGTCCTCAAACGTTTCCGGTAAGGTGAGCGCGCAGCTGCATAGCTCCGTCAGCAGCGACAGCGCGCATAGCGCTTCCTGTTTCGGATTTTCGGGAACGCCTTCCGCCCACTCGCAATAGCTTCTGGCCAGGATGGCGAATTTTTCGGTTGAGGCGGAATTCAATCGAGTTTTTCTCCAAACCGCTCGAACCGCGGCGCCCAATTGCCCTTGATATCAGCCGACACCAGGATGTTCACGGCGCGGCCGATCAGCAGTTCCCGCGGCACCAACCCGAAGTAGCGCGAGTCAGCACTGTCGTCACGATTGTCGCCGAGCATCAGGAAGTGATCGGCCGGAATCAGCAACGGGCCGAAGTTGTCGTTGGCAGAACCGCTGCGCGTGGGGAACCACTGCACCACATGCTCAACCGGACCGCTGCGCTCGTCCAGGCGCAGCGCATCGACCGGGAGACCATTCCCGGTCTGCTCCAGCACCGCGCCGATCGTGGCATAGCTCGCCGGCTGGCCGTTGACGATCACCACCTTGTCACGCATCTCCACCGTGTCGCCCGGCAAACCGATCACGCGCTTGATCAGGCGGGTGCCACCCTTGGGCGAATAGAAGGTGACGATATCGCCGCGCCGCGGCTCGCCGGTGCGGGCAACGATGATATTGGTCAGCGGCACTTTCAGGTTGTAGGCCAAGCGGTTGACGAACACCACATCACCCTCCTGGATGGTCGGTCGCATCGAGCCGGAAGGAATCGGATTCCAGTCAGCGACGGCAGTACGGAAAAAGCCGAACAGCAGAAGAAACATCAGCAGTCCACGGTTATCGCTGATCCACTTTTTCACGGCTCGGCTCCTGAAGGACTGAACGGGTAAAACCACCGGGCGAAATAAGCGAAACGCTTTCCGCCTTTAATTCGTCGACAACGCCCGCGCGATCTCGTCCGCCCGCGCCTGCGCCTGCATCGCCCCACCCGCATCGCCACGCGCCTGCCGCGCCGAGGCGATCAGCCGCCAGTTGCCGGCTTCGATATAGGGATTGCCGCGCGCCAGGCTGGTCGATTTCTGCGCCGCGCTTTCGGCCTGGTCGGGCTGATTCAGGTCCATGTGCGCGCCGGCCAGAGCCTGCCACACGAAGGGATTGCGCGACTCGATGTGCAGGGCGCGCTCCAGCAGCGCCTCGGCCTGGTCAGCGTGGCCGGCGGCGCGGGCGTCCTGCGCCTGCTTGTACAGCGACAGCACCGCCTTGCTGGCGTTGGTGTCCTGGATGGTGTGCGGGTAGCTTTGCGTGGTCAGCGGCGGCTGCGTCGCCGTCGGCGGGATGTAGGTGCCGACGCCCGGCACCGTCGTGCCTGGACTCGGCAGCGGCGGCGCGTTGGTGGTGACGCCGCCGGTGGAGGAGCTCTGCCCTTCCTCGGTGGCGCAGCCGGACAGCAGCGCACCGGCCACCGCCATCGCCGCTGCCATGCGGCGCAACCCGCTACTCCGGAGACTCATTTAAAGATGCTCTTGATCCAGTTCAGAGGTGTTGATTTTGACTGATCCGCGCAGGGCGCGTATTGCTGCGGCTCGGCGGCGCGGATGAACGGCACCGTCACCGTCTCGCCGCAGCCGGGATCGGCGCGCAGGCCGCTGACCGGGTCGATCGCCACTTCGTCCACGTCCGCCGGCGCCAGCGGCTCGATGCCCTTGGCGTTCAGGTCGCGGATCAGCTTGCCCCAGATGCGCAGCGCGCCGGTGGCGCCCTCGAAGCCGGTGGGCTTGTTGTCGTCGCGGCCGACCCAGATCACCGCCACGCGGTCGCTGCCGAAGCCGGCGAACCAGCTGTCGCGCAGATCCTCGGTGGTACCGGTCTTGCCGGCATAGATCTGCCCGGGCGGCAGCACCGAGGTGGCCCAGTGGCCGGTGCCCAGCTCGATCACCTTGCGCATGGCCCAGGTGGTCAGGTAGACCGGGCCTTCCGGCAGGGTGTGCTTGAGCTTGAAGGCATAGCGGTTGAGCGGCTGGCCGTCCTTGGTCAGCACCGCGCGGATCGCCAGCAGCGGCGTCAGGT
>JAMFRN010000167.1 GCA_026224805.1 Nevskia soli | reverse complement strand
GTCTCTTCCGGCAGGACGCGATCCTCACCAGCGCCATCCCGGTCCAGCGCAGCCGCGACCTCGCAGGACCGCTACTGCGGGTGAGCGCCCACGTGTACAACGACCCGGCCGAGTTCGAGCGGCTCGGCGCTCGCCGAAACTGGCGTAGGGTTCGGTGGCCACGCGCTCCACCTGCGCCCGGCCCGCCTGCTCGAGCCGGCGCAACTGCCGCGAGAAGCTGTGGAACTCGCCGTCGGTGCTGAGCACGCGCACCGGCTGGTGCTCGATGCAGGACAGCAGGCGCAGCAGGAATTCATGGGTGTTGCCGGCGAAGCACAGGGTTCGTGCTGACGGCAGATTCAGCCTTCTGGCCAGATGCGCCTGCGCCTGCGGCAGCACCTCATTGAAGATCAGCTCCCATTTGCCGTCGATCAGTTCCGCCGCGTCGAGCCAGGCCTGCTGCTGCGCCTCGAAGCTGACGTCCGGCCAGGGGTGGTGGCTGTGTGCCGCGGCGTGCAGCCATTGCCCGGCGCCGAGAAAGCGGGAGAAATGGTGTTTCCAGGAGGTGGTCATGCGGAGTCCGTGATCTAGATGATTGGCGGCATTGTGCGCAATCATTGGATTGCCGGCCGGAATGCGGCCCGGAATGCGGCATTTATACGCTGCGCACGGCGGCGAGTGAAGCCGGCCGGCAATCGCTGTGGAGGACTGCATTTTGCATCAAGGAATCCGACTGCCCGATTTCTCGGCGGGAGTGAAACATGGATGGCACGGTACGGTTTCGTGAAACCACTGCGGGCGACGCTGCGTCGATCGCGGCGATCTACGCGCTTTATGTGCGCGATACCATCATCTCCTTCGAGACCGAACCTCCGGCCGCCGCGGAAATGAGCCGCCGCATCGCCAGCGTCGGCGAGCGCTATCCCTGGCTGCTGGCGGAGCAGGGCGGGCAGGTGCTCGGCTATGCCTATGCCGGTGAGCACCGCAGCCGCGCCGCGTACCGCTGGGATGTGGATGTGGCGGTCTACCTCGCGGCGGCGGCGCACCGACGCGGCATCGGCCGCCGCCTCTACCAGGTGTTGTTCGACATGCTGCGGCTGCAGGGCTACATCAATGCCTACGCCGGCATCTCCCTGCCCAATGCGGCCAGCGTCGGCCTGCATGAGTCGCTGGGCTTTGCGCCGGTCGGGATTTACCGCAAGGTCGGCTACAAGCACGGCGCCTGGCATGATGTGGGCTGGTGGGCCTTGAATCTGCAAGCGCCGCCGGCCGTGCCGGCGGAACCGCTGCCCTATCCACAACTGGACCGCGCAGTGCTGCACACGCTGCTGGAGACGGCATGAGTCAGTGGCAACAAGATGTGATCGTCATCGACACGCGCGGCCGCGGCTTCCATGAGCTGACCGCACAGGTCGAGGCGCTGCTGCAGCGCTCCGGCTTGCGCATCGGCCTGTGCCACCTGTTCCTGCGCCACACCAGCGCCTCGCTGTGCATCACCGAGAATGCCGATGCCGAAGTGCGCCGCGACCTGGAGCGCTTCGCCCAGCGCCTGGCGCCGGATGGCGACGCGCTGTTCCGCCACGATACGGAAGGCCCGGACGACATGCCGGCGCATGTACGCAACCTGTTCGCCGGCTATGAGCTGACGGTGCCGGTGCGCGACGGCCGCCTGGCGCTGGGCATCTGGCAGGGCATTTACCTATGGGAGCATCGCAGCTCGGGTCATCGGCGCGAGGTGGTGGTGACGCTCAACGGCGCATCCTGAGGCGCGCTTGCGAGAGCCGCGGTAAGGAGCACCGTTTGCGCCGTACACTAGTCTCCCAGTGCGCCGGCCGCGGTGATCGACAGACCCTGCTCCGCCGCAAAAAAACACAGAACGGAGGAATGCATGTTCAAGGAGTATGGCTATTACGATGCCACCGGCCTGGCCGGGCTGGTTGCGCGCGGCGAGGTCAAGGCCGCCGAATTGCTGGAGGCGGCGATCGCCCGTGCCGAGGCGGTCAATCCCAAACTCAATGCCATCAATATCCCGATGCTGGAGATCGGGCGGGCGCGGGCCGGTGAAGCGCTGAGCGGGCCGTTCGCCGGTGTGCCGTTCCTGATCAAGGATATCGCCCAGGATTATGCCGGCGTGCCCACCACCTCCGGCAGCCGCGCCCTGCGCAACTGGACGCCCTCGGCGCACGCGGAAATCGTCAACCGTTTTCTCGGCGCCGGCCTGGTGATCTTCGGCAAGACCGCCACCCCCGAGTTCGCCCTGAAGGCGCTCACCGAAACCGCCCTATGGGGCGCCACCCGCAATCCCTGGGACCCGATGCGTTCACCCGGCGGCTCCTCCGGCGGGGCGGCGGCGGCGGTGGCGGCCGGCATCGTGCCGATGGCCGGGGCCTCCGACGGCGGCGGCTCGATCCGCATTCCGGCCTCCTACTGCGGCCTGTTCGGCCTGCGCCCCTCGCGCGGGCGGGTGCCGCCGGGGCCGCTGCACGGCGAATTCTGGGACGGCGCTTCCAGCGAGCATGTGCTGACCCGCAGCGTGCGCGATTCGGCGCGCATGCTCGATGCAATCGCCGGCGCCGACATCGGCGCGCCCTTCGTCATCGCCCGGCCGCACCGTTCTTTCGCCGAGGAAATCGGGTACGAGCCGGAGCGCCTGCGCATCGGCTTCTGCACCCGCTCGCCGCTCGGCACCGAGGTCGATCCCGCCTGCGTCGAGGCGGTGCGCAATACCGCGCAGCTGCTGCAGCAACTCGGGCACCACGTCGAGGAGGCCGAGCCCGAGGTCGACGGCCAGGCGCTGGCGCGCTGTTTCATCAATATGTATTTCGGCCAGGTCGCCGCCAACATCGACGAGGCCAAGCGCGCCACCGGCGCGTCGGACGCCGACTTCGAGCTGGACACGCGCGCCCTGGGCATGTTCGGCAAGGCGCTCAGCGCCGGCGAGTATGTTTCCAGCCGCAAACACTGGAACGACTTCGCCCGCGCCCTCGGGCGCTTCCACCAGAGCTACGACCTGTACCTGATTCCCAGCACCGCCATGCCGCCGTCGCGCATCGGCGAGCTGGCCATGCCGGCGGCGCAGCAGGCGGCGCTGAAGATGATCCTCCGACTGGGCGCGGGCAAGCTGCTGCTCAAGAGCGGCATCGTCAGGCAGCTGGTCGATGAAAGCCTCAAGCGCGTGCCGTTCACCCAGCTGTCCAATCTCACCGGCACGCCCAGCATGTCGGTGCCCCTGCACTACGCCGCCGCCGAAGCCGGCGGCCCCGAGCTGCCGGTGGGCGTGCAGTTCGTGGCGCGCTTCGGCGAGGAGGCTACCCTGCTGCGGTTGGCGGCGCAGCTGGAGCAGGCGCGGCCGTGGAAGGATCGCAAGCCGGCGCTGTAGCCACTGTAGGTCGGGTCAAGCGAAGCGGACCCGACGTTGCGCTGAGCTGTCGGCTCCGCTTCGCTTGACCCGACCTACCATCAGACCTTGCGCGGATCGAAGTCGAAGCGCTGCTTCATCTCTTCGTAAAACGCCTTCTCCTCGTCGGTCTTCGCCGGCGGCGTGACCAGCTGGATCAGCACGATCTCGTCGCCCGGGGTGGTCCCCGGCAGGCCGCGGCCCTTGAGGCGCAGCTTCTTGCCGCCCTGCGTGCCGGCGGGCAGGTTCAGCTCCACCGTGCCGCCCAGGGTCGGCACCGGCACCTTGCCACCCAGCGCCGCTTCCCAGGGCGCCACCGGCAGGTTGACCTGGATGTCGCGTCCGTCGAGCTGGAATTGCGCGTGAGGGGCGAACTCGATCTCTAGCAGCAGATTGCCGCCATGCGCGCCCTGGCCGGCGAGGCGGATGGTCTGGCCGGCGGTCACGCCCTTGGGGATACGCACGCTCAGCGTACGGCCGCCGATGGTGATGTTGCGCGTGGCCCCGTTGTAGGAGTCTTCCAGCGCGATGGCGAGCTTGGCGCGCTGATCCTGGGGCGGGCTCTCGAAGCCTCCGTCCGCACCGTTGAACCCGCCGGCGCCGCCGAACAGGGTCGAGAAGAAATCGGAAAAATTGGCGTCGCCGGGTGCGCCGCCGCCGAAGCCCGCGCCTGCGCGCCGGCCACCGCCGCGGCTGAATCCGCCGGGACTCCAGCCCGGCGGCGGAGTGAAGCGCTCGCCCGCGCGCCAATTGGCGCCGAGCTGGTCGTAAGCCTCGCGCTTCTTCGGGTCGCCCAGCACATCGTTGGCTTCGTTGGCTTCCTTGAATTTATCCTCGGCGCCCTTGGCCTTGTTCTTGTCCGGATGATACTGCCGGGCCAGCTTGCGGTAGGCGCGCTTGATCTCGGCCGCATCGGCCGTGCGCGGGACGCCGAGAACCTTGTAGTAATCCTTGTATTCCACTGTTGGGCGAGTTCCAGAAATCGGGACGGAAAAAGAAAACGGGGCGCCGCGGCGCCCCGTTACTTTACCAACTATGCGGCTTGCTACTTCACTGGCTTGAAGCTTAGTGGCTGACCACGATCTTGCGGGGCTGGGCCGCGGGGCGCTTCGGAATCGCAATCTCCAGCACGCCGTTGCCGCCCTTGGCAGTGACGGCTTCGCCGTCGACCGTGTCCGGCAGGCTGAAGCGACGGAAGAAACGGCCGTGGCTTCGCTCGATGCGGCGGGCTTCGACGCCGGCAGCTTCGGCCGCCTTCTCGCGGTTGCCGCTCAGGGACAGCACGCCCTTCTCCAGCGTCACCTCGACGCTCTTCAGGTCCACGCCCGGCACGTCGGCGTAGAGCACGAACTTGTCGGCGTACTCTTCGATGTCCACTGCCGGGGTCCATTCGGCGGTCGCGCCGTTCGACGCATCGGCGCGGTCGAAGTAGCGGTTGAATTCGTTCAGCAGTTCCCTGTGTACCGACCAGGGTTGATAGCGCAGCAGAGTCGTCATGTCCTAAATCTCCTTACGTCAATTGATGATTCGGGGCTCAACGCCCTCGTCAAGAGAAGTTAGGGATGGTGTTGCAAGGTTCAAGAGCCTTGCCGCTTTGCTGAAAATCCGTAGTCAAATTTATCTACATACTCACATCAAACGTCATGTGGTGCAGACTCATCGTCAGTACGGTGGAGAGGTGCGCAGCACGCCTTTTCGACGCCAGCTGCCACGCTCAATCTGGGGGCGGCAAGCTCGCGAATCAAGAGGCTGCCGCCGGAGCGGCGAGTGTCAGTCGTTCCGCTCCAGCCCCGCGGCGCTGAGCACTTCCTCCACGCTGGTCAGGCCTTCCGCGATCTTCTTGCATCCGGCCAGTCGCAGCGGCGTCATGCCTTCGCGCACCGCCTGGTTGCGCAGCGCGGCGCCGTCGGTGTTGTCGTGGATCTGTTTCTTCAGCGTGGCGCTGAGCGGCATGATCTCGTAGATGCCGACGCGGCCGAGGTAGCCGGTTTCGCGGCATTCGAGGCAGCCGGTCGGTTCGAACGCGGTATCGGGAGGCAGTATCGGCGCGCCGCCGGTGATGTCGAACCAGCGGTCGGGGTCCAGCGTCACCGGGTGCTTGCAATGCGGGCACAGGCGCCGCACCAGGCGCTGCGCCACCACGCCGATCACCACCGCCTTGAGCAGGAAGCTGGGCACGCCGAGGTCGAGCAGGCGCGTCACCGCGGAGGGTGCGTCATTGGTGTGCAGGGTGGACAGCACCAGGTGGCCGGTGAGCGCCGCCTGCACCGCCACTTCGGCGGTCTCCAGGTCGCGGATTTCGCCGACCATGATGATGTCCGGATCTTGGCGCATCAGGGCGCGGATGCCGTCGGCGAAATTCAGGTCGATGTTGGACTGGATCTGCATCTGGTTGAAGGCTGGATCGATCAGCTCGATCGGGTCTTCGATGGTGCAGACGTTGACCTGCGGCGTGGCCAGCTGCCGCAGCGAGGAGTACAGCGTGGTGGTCTTGCCCGAGCCGGTGGGGCCGGTGACCAGGACGATGCCGTGCGGCTTGCCGATCATCTCCTGCCAGCTGCGCGCCTCCTCGACGGAAAAACCGAGCTGGCCGAAATCCCGCTGCAGCACTTCGGGATCGAAAATGCGCAGCACCAGCTTTTCGCCGAAGGCGGTGGGCAGGCTGGCGGCGCGCAGTTCCACTTCCTTGCCCTCGGGCGAGCGCGTCTTGATGCGGCCATCCTGCGGCCGGCGTTTTTCCGCCACATCCATGCGCGCGATGATCTTGATGCGGCTGGTCACCGCCGTCATCACCGCGGCCGGAATCTGGTAGACCTCATGCAGCACGCCGTCGATGCGGAAGCGCACCTTGCCGTGTTCGCGGCGCGGCTCCATGTGGATATCGCTGGCGCGCGAGTCGAAGGCGTATTGCAGCAGCCAGTCGACGATGTTGACCACATGCTGGTCGTTGGCGTCGAGCTTGCCGCTGCGGCCCAATTCCACCAGCTGCTCCAGCGTGCGGGTGTTGCCGAAGCTGCCGAACTTGGCGCGTTCCTCGCTGCTGGCCTTGACCGACTTGGCCAGGGCGTAAAACTCGACCAGGTAGCGGTCGATATCCAGCGGATTGGCCAGCACGCGCTTGATGCGCAGCTTGAGCACGCCGCCGAGGTCGTTTTCCCACTCGCGCAGCCAGGGTTCGGCGGTGGCGATGACCACTTCGTCCTGCGTCACCTTCACCGGCAGGATCTTCAGGCGCGCGGCATAGGCATACGACACCACCGTGGTGACCTTGCCGACTTCGATCGACAGCGGATCTATGCGCAGATAGGGCAGGCCGGTCCTGCCGGCCAGCCACTGCACCAGCGCTTCCAGGGTCAGGCGCTTGCCCGGCTGCTTGGCATTTTCCAGCTCGCATTCGGCCACCCGTTGCAGGGGGTGGCGATGCTCGCGCCAAGTGACGGCGCGGTGCCGCAGCGCCTGAGCCTGTTCGGGCAGGATCAGCCCGTCGCCGAGCAGTCCTTCCAGCACCTCGGCGAGGTCGATGAGGTGATCGCGGATTTTCTCGTTCCTGGATTGAGGGGCGGCCTGGTTCATCCCCTTAACTTATCATCAAAGTCCGCCGGCGGCGGGTTCACAGGGGGTGGCGGCGGGAGTACACTCGGCAAAACTAAACGTACGTTCAGGCATGCTGGCCGAGTGTCGATCAGACCCTGCCTTTTTCATGAACGTGATTGAAAACTGGCAGGAGGAATCTGATGAACACGTACGATTTCGTCATCGTCGGCGGCGGTTCCGCCGGCTGTGTGCTGGCCAACCGTCTTTCCGCCAGCGGCAATTGGCAGGTGCTCCTGCTCGAAGCCGGCCCGGCCGACGGCAACCCGTTCATCAAGATACCGAACGGCGTCATTCCCCTGATCCGCAGCGATGCGCTGAACTGGAAATTCTGGACCACGCCGCAGAAGGCCTGTGGCGGCCGGCCGATGTTCTGGCCGCGCGGCCGCACTCTCGGGGGCAGCTCCGCCATCAACGCCATGTGCTACATCCGCGGCCACGCCTGGGATTACGACCATTGGGCCAGCCTCGGCAATGACGGCTGGTCCTACCGGGACGTGTTGCCCTACTTCCGCAAGATGGAGAATTTCGAGGCCATCGACAAACTGCCCGGCGCCGCCGAGTTTCATGGCCGCGGCGGTCCGCTCAACGTGGCCGAGCATCGCTACGTCAACCCGCTGATGACGGCCTTCGTCGATGCCGCGCAACAGGCGGGTCACAAGAAGACCGACGATTTCAACGGCGCGCAACAGGAAGGCGTCGGCTACTTCCACGTGATGCAGAAGGATGGCGAGCGTTGCAGCAATGCCCACGGCTTTCTTGCCCCGGCACTGGGGCGACCCAATCTCAAGGTGATCACCGGCGCGCAAGCGGCCAGGGTGCTGTTCGAAGGCAAGCGCGCGGCAGGTGTGCGTTACCTGCACAACGGCCGCTACGCCGAGGCGCTGGCGCGCAGGGAGGTGATTCTCAGCGCCGGTGCCATCGGCTCGCCGCATCTGCTGCTGCTGTCCGGCGTCGGTCCGCGCGCGCAGATCGAACAGCACGGCATCCAGCCGGTGCACGAGCTGCCGGGCGTAGGCGAGAACTTGCAGGACCATCTCGACATCCATGTCACCTGGGAGGAGAAGACGCGCCACGCGATGAGCCTGCACCCGGCTTCGTTGTGGCGCTCGCTGAAAGCCCTATTCCAGTACCTGTTCGGCCGCCGCGGTGAATTGACCACCAACCTGGCGCAGGCCGGCGGTTTCCTCAAGAGCGATGCGGCGCAGCCGATTCCGGATCTGCAATGGCACCTGGTGCCATTTATCTATTCCGATCACGGCCAGAATCTGACGCCGCTGTTCAAGTACTACGCCTTTACCCTGATGACCTGCTTCCTGCGGCCGGAGAGCCGCGGCAACGTCCGCCTGGCCAGCGCCGATCCCCTGGCGCGGCCGCTGATCGACGCCAACTACCTCGCCACGCCGCGCGACATGGAGGCCCTGGTGCAGGGCTTCAAGCAGGCGCGCAAGGTGCTGGAGCAGCCGGCTTTCGCGCCGCATCGGCTGCTGGAGCTGGAGCCGGGCGCCGCGGTGCAGAGCGACGAGCAGATCCGCGACTTCATCCGCAGGCGCGCCGAAACCGTTTACCACCCGGTCGGCACCTGCAAGATGGGCCGGGATGCGATGGCGGTGGTCGACGCGCGCCTGCGTGTGCATGGCCTCGGCAGCCTGCGCGTGGTCGATGCCTCGATCATGCCGACCCTGGTCGGCGGCAACACCAATGCGCCGACCACCATGATTGCCGAGCGTGCGGCGGACCTGATCCTGCAGGATGCGGCCCTCGGGGTGGGCGTGCCAGACTATGTGGCAGAGCCGGCAACCGCCGATGCGATGGTGGAGAAATAAGCAAGCATGTTTCGTTCAGGGGGATGGCCGCGCCTCGCCGCGGCCCTGTCGTTGTGCCTGCTCGGTGCCTGCGGTTCGGCGGTGGAGAGGATGCTGCCGGGCAGCGCACCGATCGAGGTTACGGAAGTCCGCCGCCTGGTGAGTTGCAACAGCGACGGGCCGCAGACGCGGCTCTACCTGCTGGCCGACAACAATGCGGTGTGGGCCTGGGAGCACACCCGTAAGGTCGACCTGATCGGCGTCGATCCCCTCCCCACCGCCGGCGCCTATGTGCTGGTGGAAATGGGCGTGCAGCAGGGCGGCGGCTATGGCCTGGCGATCAGCCGCCGCGCCCAGATCGACAACGGCCTGGTCATCACCCTCAGCGCCAGCCTGCTGACTCCGGATTCAGGCCAGGCTGCCGTGCAGGCGGCCACCAGTCCCTGCGTGCTGGTGGCCCTGCCGCAGGGCACCTACCACGGCGTGGATTTGCGCGATCCCTCGGGCAATCTGCTGGGCAGGGCGGACGTGGCTGCTGCGGTGCAGTAAGCTTGTAATCCGTTCCGCCTGACCGTCCCCCGGAGTGCCTTGTGGTGAAGAATCCGCTGCTGTCCCTCGTGTTTGCCGCGTCCGTTGCGGCCGCTCCCGCCGCATGGTCCGCGGGTGCCGCGGCGCCCGCGGCTGATGCCGCGCCGGGGCCGGTAGCCGTGGTCGATGCCTTCCACGCGGAGCTGAAAGCCGGCAACGCCACTGATGCCCTCAAGTTGCTGTCGGTCAGCGTCAGCATCTTCGAGCAGGGGTTCGTCGACGAGACCCGCGCCGATTATGCCGGGGCCCATATCGCCGCCGATTCCGCCTTTGCCCAGGGCACCGATCTGCAGGTCCTGGAGCGCCGCATCATCTGGCTCGGCGACAATGCCGCCTGCGTCATTTCCAAGACCCACACCCAGGGTAATTTCCAGGCCCACGCGATCAACCTGGTCGGCACCGAGACCATGGTGCTGCAGCGCAGCGGCAGCAGCTGGACCATTGCGCACATCCACTGGTCGGCACATCCCGCCGACGGCGAACTGAAGCCCGCCGACGACAAGCACTAAGAACCAGGAACGGGTCACGCCCATGCTCCATTTTCTGCCCGCACCGCTGCTCGGCACGGTCATGGCGCTGTTGCTGTTTCTCAACACCGTGTTCTGGGTGGTGCCGGTCTATGCCACCACCCTGATCAAGCTGCTCACGCCCAAGGGACCGGCCCGCGACATGGTGTCGCGCTGGGTGGCCTGGGGCGCGCAGAACTGGGCCAGCGTCAACACCTGGCTTGCCGACCGCCTGCTGCTCACGCGCTGGGATATCCGCGGCGTCGACAAGCTGGATCGCAAGGGCCAGTATCTGGTCTGCTCCAACCACCAGAGCTGGAACGACATCTTCGTGCTGATGAAGTCGTTCGACCGGCGCGCACCGTTCTTCAAGTTCTTCATCAAGCAGCAGCTGATCTGGGTGCCGTTGCTGGGCCTGGCCTGGTGGGGACTCGACTACCCGTTCATGAAGCGCTATTCCGCCGCCAAGCTGGCGAAGCATCCGGAATTGCGCGGCAAGGATCTGGAGACCACCCGCGCGGCCTGCGAGCACTACCGCAATGTGCCGGTGACCATCCTCAATTTTCTCGAAGGCACGCGTTTCACCAAGTTCAAGCACGATCAGCAGGAATCGCCTTACCGCTTTCTGCTCAAGCCCAAGGCCGGCGGCATGGCGCTGAGCCTGTCGGCGCTGGGCGAGAAAATCAATTCCCTGCTCGACGTCACCATCGTCTATCCGGAAGGCGCCCGCGGATTCTGGGATTTCCTGGCCGGCCGGGTGCACAGCGTCATCGTCGAAGTGCGCAGCCTGACCATACCGAGCGAGTTCTATTCCGGCAGCTATGAGGACGACCCGGTGTTCCGCAAGCGCTTCCAGGACTGGATCGCGCAGCTGTGGACGGAGAAGGACCGGCGCATCGGCCAGTTGCTGAGCGAAACGCGCGGCGCCTGAACCCAACGCTCAGCGGATTCCTGCCATGATCAGCGCGTTATTGCTGCTGCTGAAGGGCGCCAAGTTCGGCAAGGTGGCGCTGACCGCCGGCACCATGCTGCTGTCGGTGGTGGTCTACTCATTCATCTTCGGCTGGGCTTACGCGGCCGGCTTCGTGCTGCTGATCCTGTTCCACGAGATGGGGCATTACATCGCGGCGCGCCGGCGTGGCCTGGACGTGGGTGCGCCGACCTTCATCCCCTTCGTCGGCGCCTGGATCCAGCTCAAGCAGATGCCGCACGACGCCGAAACCGAAGCCTATGTGGGAATCGCCGGACCGGTAGCCGGCACGGTCGCCTCGCTGGCCTGTTATTTCGCGGCGCGCGAGACCGGCAGCGGCCTGCTGCTGGCGCTGGCCTACGCCGGTTGCATGATCAACCTGTTCAACCTGATTCCGGTGTCGCCGCTGGACGGCGGCCGCATCACCGCGGTGATCTCGCCGCGTATCTGGCTGTTTGGCGTGCCGATCCTGGTAGGGCTGTTCATCCTGCATCCGAGCCCGATGTTCCTGCTCATCGCCATCCTCGCCTGGCCCAAGCTGCGCCAGGCCTGGAGCGGCGCGCCGCAGGAGGGCGCTGCCTACTACGACGTGCCGGCGCCGGTGCGCATCAACTATGGCGTCTGTTACCTGGGTCTGGTGATCTTCCTCGGCGCCATGACTTACTCCCTGCATCAGGACCTGGCCCTGACTTACGGCCGCTGAGCAGTTTCCCCGGCGAAATCCACGGCGGTGCGGCGCAGGTCGGCAAGCAGCTGCGGCAGCCCGGCCTGTGCTTGCGGCAGATGGTCGCGCCAGTCGCGCCCGGCCTCGATCAAGCCTTCCGGTTTTTTCAGCCAAGACGCGGTGCGCCGGATGGCGCGATCGATGCCCTTGGCGCCGGCATAGGACAGCAGCAGGCGGCGGAAGCGCCAGGCCGGCGGCGCGGCCTTTCCGGCCAGGGCGAAGCCCGCGCTTTCCGCTGCCAGGTCTTGCGCGGCGCGGCGCGCGAAGTCGCCGAGGCTCTCATCGCTGTAGCGCGGCCAGTCCAGCGCCAGGCAATGATCGTGGACGATGTCGAGCACAATGCCGGCATAGCGCCGTGCGCCCGGGGCGTAACGGCTGCGTTCGGCGACCACCAGCGGGTGCGCATCGGTGACGACATCGATGCGCCGGTGCAGCTGAATCGAACGCTCCAGTTGTGGCGGGAAGCGGCCATCCAGTCGCCCCCGCACCATGTCGCCGAGAATCGCGCCGGGCAGCGGCAGCCCCGCCTGTTCGCTCAGCCACAGATGCGCCAGGTAGTTCATGCGCCGCGCAGCTTGCGCGCCGCCACCAGCAGCGGCGGCAGGGCCAGCAATTGCGCCGCGACCGCCACGGCGACGGTGGCCGTGATCGAAACGTCGTACAGCGCGCCCAAGGTGGCGCTGCCGGCAAACCAGGCCAGGCCGAAGATGGCGGTGAACAGGCCGTAGGCCGAGCCCAGCCGCCGCGACGGCACCATCCCTGCCACTGCGGCCGACATCACCGATTCGTGCACGCCCAGGCCGATGCCCCACAGCAGGGCGCCGAGCAGGGCGGCGTTGAAATGGCCGAAAAATACCAGCGGCGGAAATGCCGCAACCAGCAGCGTCAGCGGTGCCAGCACAATCAGGCCGCTGCGGTCGTAGAGCTTGCCGAACAGCAGCGAGGCGGCACCGCCCGCGGCCATCGCAGCTGCGTACAGCAGCGGCACCCACACCGCGTCGACGCTGCCGCTGCGCGTGAAGTGGAAGGCGATGAGCGGGTAGTCGGCGAAACCGAAGCCGACCAGGCCGGCCCCGGCCAGGTACCACCAGAAGGCCGGCGGGTAGCCGCCGTCGGCGGTGGATGCGGAGTGATGCTGGATGATCCCGGCCCGGGCGAAGCGCAGGCGTGCCGTCAGCACCAGCAGCATGGTGATCAAGGCCGGTATGCCGAGCCAGGCAAAGGCGAGGCGGTAATTTTCGTGCTGCCGTGCCAGCACCAGCGCCACCAGCAGCGGGCCGAGCAGGGCGCCGAGCTGGTCCAGCCCCTCGTACAGGCCAAAGGCCCAGCCGCGGCCGATACGCTCGCCGGCGCCGGCCAGCATCACCCCGGTGGCCGGCTTGCGGATCGCCTTGCCGGTGCGCTCCAGGATGATCAGGGCCGCCGCAACCGGCCAGTTTCCGGCCAGGGCCAGCGCCGGCACCGCCAGCATCTGCACCAGGTAGCCGCAGATGGTGATCGGCCAGTACAGGCGCGTGCGGTCGGCGGCGCGGCCCGACAGCAGGCGCAGGGTGTACCCCAGCAATTCGCCAGCCCCGGCGATGACGCCTACCGTGAAACCGCTGGCGCCGAGCAGGCCCAGAAAAGGGCCGTTGACGCCGCGCGCGCCCTCGTAGGCAAAGTCCGCGAACAGGCTGACCACGCCGAACAGCAGCACGAAATAGAGGGCGGAGCGCGCGGACCAGGTAGAGGTCTGCGCGGCGGCGGGAACTTGGCTCATGGGGGCAGGTGAGGGAGCATCGAGTCTGTATATAACATGTGCATGTCACATCGGGGCATGCTGTCTCGTCCTGTCTTTGGAGATAAACGAGGAGGATGCGATGCGTAGCGCTTTTGTAATCTGGTCGGCAATGGTGCTGGGCCTGCTGCAACTGCTCAACGGCGTGTTCATGCTGCTGGCGCCGGAGCTTTGGTACCACACCATCCCCACGGTGCCGGGCACCGGTCCGTTCAATCCGCATTTCGTGCGCGATATCGGCTGTGCCTTCATCGCGGCGGGTGCTGGCCTGATGTGGCTGGCGCGGAATGAGAAAGCCTGGCCCGCCGCGCTGATCGGCAGCCTGTTCCTGGGCCTGCATGCGCTGACCCATGTCTGGGACCTGCTGGCCGGGCGCGAGGAGCCGGCGCACTTCGCCATCGATACCGTGCTGGTGATCATTCCCGCGGTGTGGGCTTTATGGCTGGCCTGGCCGCGGCAGAAGCTGTCCTGAAGGAGCAAGGTCGATGAGTCCCCTGAAAAAGCTGATCCGTTGGCGCATCGCCGCGTTCGAGCGCGAACACGACTACGACATGGGATACGCGCGCCAGATTCTCGATGCCAGTCCGCAGGCCCTGATCCGCTTCAATCGCATCATGGGTTTTGCGCAGCATCGCCAGGATGTGCCGTTGCAGGCCTGGTATGCGGCCAAGCTGGTCGGCACGCTGGGGGAGGACTGCGGTCCCTGCACCCAGCTGGTCGCCGGCATGGCGGAACGCGAGGGCGTGGACCCGGTGCAGATCCGCGCCATTCTGCGTCGCGATACGGCGGCGATGACGCAGGAGGCGACGCTGGGTTTCCGCTTCGCCCAGGCCGCCCTGGCGCACGCCGGCGCGGCCGACGAACTTCGCGACGAGATCCTGCGGCTGTGGGGCGGCCGGGCCCTGGTGTCGCTGGCCTTCGCCCTTACTTCCGCGCGTGTGTTCCCGACGCTGAAATATGCGCTGGGGCATGGGCATGCCTGTGTCCGGGTGCGTGTCGGCGGCGTCGACATGCCGGTGCATGCCGCGCCGGCATGAGGCACGCTCCATGAGCAAAGGGCAGGCCAGCGATGCGGGGGCGAGCTTCGAGTCCCTGCGCGGGTTGCTCACCGGCCTGGCATACCGCATGCTGGGCTCGCGCGCGGAAGCCGAGGACATGGTGCAGGAAGCCTATCTGCGCTGGCATGCCACGGACCGCGCCGCAGTGCGCGAGCCGCGCGCCTTTTTGTCGAGGACGGTCACGCGCCTGTGCCTGGATCATCTCAAGTCGGCGCGGGTGCAGCGCGAGGATTATGTCGGCCCCTGGCTGCCGGAGCCGCTGCTCGATGACAGCTCGCTGTCGGTGGAAAGCACCGGCGAATACGCCAATGACCTGTCGGTGGCCCTGTTGCTGGCGCTGGAGCGGCTGTCGCCGCTGGAACGCGCGGCCTTCCTGCTGCACGACGTATTCGACATGAGTTTCGAGCAGGTGGGTGAAGCCCTGGGCCGCGAGGCGGCGGCCTGCCGCCAGCTGGCGACGCGGGCGCGCAATCACGTACGCGAGGAAAAGCCGCGCTTCCGGCCTTCGGCGGAAGAAGAGGCGCGGGTGTTTTCCGCGTTCACCAGCGCGCTCGGCAGCGGCGACGTGGCCGCGCTGAGCCGCGTGCTGGCGCAGGACGCGGTGTTCTACTCCGACGGCGGCGGCAAGGTGAAGGCGGCGCTGAAGCCGGTGTCCGGTCCGCAGCACATCGCCCGCTTCCTGCTCGGCGTTTTGCGCCGCTACGGCACGGCCGACATGCAGGTGCACCCGGCGCGTATCAATGGCATGCCGGGGATGATGCTGCTGGGCCCTTCGGGACCGTTCCAGACTATCGCACTGGAAGTGCGCGACGGGCTGATCGCCCGGCTTTACACGGTGCGCAATCCGGACAAGCTGCGCCACCTGCACTGAGCGGGGTGCTCGTCCCTCCGGTTCAGGCGCAGTTCCACTCGAAGCGGCCGATGCCCTCGCTCTCCAGCAGCAGGCGGTCGCCTGGGACCAGCGGACCGACGCCGGAGGGCGTGCCGGTATAGATGATGTCGCCGTCCTGCAGTGCCCAGGTCCGCGACAGGATGTGGATCTGCCGTGCCACGGAAAACAGCATGTCGGCGGTCTTGCCGTGCTGGCGCGGCGCGCCGTTGACGTGGAAGCTGAATTCCAGCGCCTGCAGGTCCTGCCCGTGATACGGCTTCCATTCGCCCAGCGGTGCGGCCTGGTCGAAAGCCTTGCTCAGTTCCCAGGGTGAACCTTTCTTCTTCAGTTCGTTCTGCAGGTCGCGCAGGGTCAGGTCCAGGCCGAGGGTGAGGTGGCTGATGTGGCTGAGCGCCGCGTCTTCCGCAATGTCGGCGCCACCACCGGTCAGCGCGACCACCAGTTCCGCCTCGTGATGGACGCTGCCCTTGCCGCGCGGCAGGGTCAGCGTCTGTCCTGCCGGCACCACGCAGGAGGGCGGCTTCATGAACAGCACAAAGGCCTCGTCCGGCGCGTTGCCCAGTTCCTTGATGTGCTCGGCGTAGTTGCGGCCGATGCAGAAGATGCGTTTGACGTTCATTCGGTTCTCAGTGGGTTGAACTGTCCAGTTCCGTCGCCGCTGCCCAGCAGGCATGGGTGCCGCTGGGGATGCGCGCCGGCAGGCGCACTTTCGCCAGAGGGCCTGCGCCCAGGTCCTGTGCGGCGTAGACCCAGCATTCGGAACAATCGCGGTTCATGTCGGTGATGAAGGTGACGAGGTAGCCGTCGTCCTCCGACTGGCTGTTGTTGCGCGGGGCGAACGGCGCTTCGCTGCCGTACACGCCCGCACCGAAAGACACGTCCTGCCGGGTTTTGTTCCGCAGGTCGTGCTTGCACAGGCCGTTGAACAGGAACATCCCCGGTTCGCCCAGGGCGCTGTAGACATAGCGGTTGGGTTGCATGGAGTGCTGGTGGTTGAAGCTACCGAACTCGCTGATGCCCTCGTCCAGCGGTTCCTCGCGGGTCGCACCGGTGCGCAGGTTGAAGCGCCAGCGCCATAACTGCGGCTTGAGCGAATGCAGGTCGGTGTAGGCCATTAGCATGGCGTAGGGCCTGGGCGCATGGGCCAGCGGCGGCGGCATCGGATTGCGCTGGCGGTAGCCGTTCAGCACCACCTCGTCGCCCTCTTCCCAGGCGTTGACGAAATGCAGCACATAGGTCGGATCGGCCTCGAACCAGCGGATGGTGTCCGAACCGGCAGTTCCGTTCACGCCAGGGCGCGGCACCAGGGCGAAGCGCGAGGGCAGGTCGTGTATGCGGGCGACATGCAGGCCCTTGCCGAACAGGCTGGCGTCCCAGAACAGGGGGAAGTCGTTGAGGATCATGAAGTGCCGCGTGTACGCCATATCGTGCGGCAGGCGCGGGCCGGGCAGGAGTACCGGCTGATAGTGCGTTAGCTTGCCGGCGGCACTGACCACGCCGCAGTACATATAGGGCGCGTGCTTGGAGTAGTTGAAGAACAGCAGCTCGCCGGTGGTGACATCGACCTTGGCATGCGCCGAGACGCCCTCGGCGGGGAAGGCGCCGTCCCATTCGGCCGGGCCGAACTGCTGCAGGGTCTGCGGATCGAGCTGGTACAGCGCGCCGCACTGGTAGAAGGAGCTCAGGGCACGGCCGGCATGTACCACTACGTCGGTGCTGGAGGAGTCCTTCAGCGCGCCCTGCGCCCCCCAGCCGGCGCGTTCCGAACGCGGCGGCATCTCTGCCAGACCCGACCACAGTGCGCGGCCCGCGGCCTGCTCGGCGACAAAACCCTCGGTGCGCACGAAGCGGTTGCGGTAGGAGGCCTTGCCGTCGCGGAAGCGGATTGCGTGCAGCAGGCCGTCGCCGTCGAAGGGATGGTATTTGCCCAGCGGCTGGTGCACCTGGTTCTCGCTGTTGCGCAGGTAGACGCCGTCGAGGTCGCGCGGCAGGCTGCCTTCGACTGTCAGATCCTCGGCGTCCCACTCCTCCAGCATCGGCGTCCAGGCGCCGTTGAGGTAAGGGTGATCGTTGGCCGGATCGATGGTCGAGCGCACGCGGTTGACCAGGGTTGCCCTCATCGTTGTTTCCCTCCTCAAACGAAAACGGCCGCGGGTTTCCCGGCGGCCGTTTTACTGTACTGCAATACCGCTGACTTCTGCTTAGATGCGCTCTTCGATACCGAATGCGGCGAAGCCCTTGTTCTTGAAGTTTTGGCGGAACATGTCGCGCAGCTTCACCGCCTGATCGTCGTAAGCGGCCTTGTCGGTCCAGGTGTTGCGCGGATTGAGCATTTCGCTCGGCACGCCCGGGCAGGATTTCGGCATCTTCAGGTTGAGGGTCGGCTGGACTTCGGTCTCGACGTTGTCCAGCTCGCCGTTGAGCGCGGCGTTGAGCAGGGCGCGGGTCAGCTTGATCGACATGCGCTTGCCTACGCCGTGCGGGCCGCCGCTCCAGCCGGTGTTGAGCAGGATGCAGCGCGCCTTGTGCTGTTCCATCTTTTTGGCCAGCAGCTTGGCGTAGACGTTCGGCTTCTGCGCCATGAAGGGGCCGCCGAAGCACGCCGAGAAGGTCGGCTGCGGTTCGGTCACGCCGACTTCGGTGCCGGCGACGCGCGCGGTGAAGCCGGAAACGAAGTGGTACATCACGTCCTTAGGTTCCAGGATCGAAATCGGCGGCAGCACGCCAAAGGCATCGGCGGTGAGCAGCACGATAGTCTGCGGATGCGGCCCCTGGCCGTTGGGCATGACGTTGGGGTTGGCGTCCAGCGGATAGCTGAAGCGGGTGTTCTCTGCCAGCGAGCCGTCGTTCAGGTCCAGCTCGTCCGGGTGGCACTCTTCCATCTTCCTGCCCGGCAGCGGCGGCACGTTCTCGATGATGGTGCCGGGCTTAGACAGGGCGGCGGCGATGACCGGCTCGGCTTCCTTGTCCAGGTTGATCAGCTTGGCGTAGCAGCCGTCCTCGAGGTTGCACAGGCCGTTGTCCGACCAGATGGTCTCGTCGTCGCCGATCAGGCGGCGCGCGGCGTCGGCGGAGAGGGTGGTCTTGCCGGTGCCGGACAGGCCGAACAGGATCGCCGCGTCGTTCTTGCCGCCGACATTGGCCGAGCAGTGCATCGACAGGCGGCCTTCCTTCGGCAGCAGGTAGTTGCCGACGGTGAAGATGGTTTTCTTGTTGACGCCGCAATAGTCGGCGCGGCCGGCCACCAGGCAGATCTTGTTGCGCGCGTCGATGATTACGGCCACTTCGGCGCGGCTGCCGTCACGCTCCGGCTCGCAGACGAAGCTGGGCACGTTGAGCATGGTCCAGCGGCGCGCGTCCACGTCCTGCACGCCGGGCAGGTTCTTGGGGAACATGTTGTGCACGAACATGGCGTGCGTGGCGTACTCGCCGACGAAGCGGTACGGCACGGCGAAGCCCGGGTCGCTGCCCATGAAGACGTCCTTCACGTACAGGGTGGCCTTCTTGTCGTTGAGGTGCTTGATCACGCGCTGCAGCAGGCCCTGGTACTTCTCGGGATCGTAGGGGCTGAGGTCGGCCTTGAACCAGATCTCGTCCGCCACTTCCGGCCATTTCACCGCGAAGGTGTCCTTGGTGCGGCGGCCGGTGCAGTCCGGATCGGTGTAGTACACCAGCGGGCCATTCACGCCCAGCTTGGTCGGGAACGCCTTCTGCTCGTTGTTGCCGCCATCGCGGCTGACCCGGCCGCGATCATGGCCGATCGCCTCGTGGAACAGCTCCTCCTTGCTCAGTTCGTACTTGTACGAAACCGACTTGAGACCGAACAGTTTCTCCAGGTCAGCCTGAAAATTCGGATTGGAAGCTTTAGCGATAGCCATGGATTTACGGAAGCTCGCGATCGTTTGGAAAAGAAATAAGGTGGTCCGGCCAGTGCGGACTGGAGGGACATTTTACTTGAAGACGCCCAAAATTTCGGCAAGTTCCCCGAAAAGCCGCTAAACGGACGTATATGTCGCGCTGGCGCTGGTTATGGGCGCGATTTTTTGCTAAAGCGATGGGCTGTGGGAGTGCCCATGCCCCGAGTTACTCCCGTCGAGTCGAATCGCTGGGATTCGCTGCGCTTCATCCCCGCCTGCGATTCTTCTATTGACGAGAACGCTGGCGGTCTGCCTGGTTGGCAAAGACCGCCCCTTGAAGCTTACGCGCCCGCGCCTTCCGGCAGCTTGAAGCCCGCCACCGACTCGCGCAGCTTGTCCGACAGGTGGTTCAGCTCGCCGATGGCCTTCGCCGTGGTGTTGGCGGAGCCGGAAGTCTGCACCGCGATTTCCCGGATGCCCTGCATGGTGCCGGCGATCTTGGTGGCTTCCGCCGACTGCGTGTGCGCGGCGCCGGAGATTTCCTGCACGCCCTTGGCCAGTTCCTGCGAGGAGGCTTCGATGCGGGTCAGGGCCTGGCCCGCTTCTTCCGCCGACTTGGCGCCCGCCACCACGTTCGCGGTGCTGCGCTCCATCGAGACGATAGCCTCGTTGGTGTCGGCCTGAATGGTCTTGACCAGGTTTTCGATCTGGCGCGTGGCCGAGCCGGCGCGTTCGGCCAGTCGCTGCACTTCGTCCGCCACCACCGCGAAGCCGCGGCCCGCTTCGCCAGCCATGGCGGCCTGGATCGAGGCGTTCAGCGCCAGGGTGTTGGTCTGCTCGGCGATGTCGTTGATGAACTCGATGATGTTGCCGATTTCCTGCGAGGATTCGCCCAGGCGCTTGATGCGTTTGGCGGTGTCCTGAATCTGTTCGCGCAGCACCGCCATGTTCTGGATGGTGCGGCCCACCGTGCTGGCGCCGTTGTGCGCGATCTGCACCGAGGTCTGCGCCTGTACTGCAATGCGCTCGGCGCGTCCCGCCACATCCTGCAGCTGCTGGCTGGTAGCGGTGATGGAGTTGGCGGCCGCCACCACCTCGCGGGCCTGGCGGTCCGAGGCCTGGCTCATGCGCGTGGCGGTGTCCTGGGTGCTAGCCGCCGAGCTGACGATCTGTTCCGAAGTGGTGTTGATGGTGCCGACCAGGCCGCGCAGCGTCTGCACCGTGTAGTTGATCGAGTCGGCGATGGCGCCGGTGAAATCCTCGGTCACGGTGACGTCCACCGTCAGGTCGCCGTTGGCCAGATTGGTGATCTCGTCCAGCAGATTCAGAATGGCTTGTTGCTGCTTGGCGTCCTTTTCCTCGGCTTCGCCGACGCGCGAGCGCAGGCCGGCGTAGAAGACCGCGATGAATGCGATCAGGGCCAGTACCGCCAGGATGGCGCAGATGTACACCACGTACGGCAGCAGCTTGCTGCGCTTGCCGGTTTCGTCGAGCAGGCCTTGTTCCAGGGCCTTGGAGGAGGCGATGACGTCCGTGGCATTGGCTTGCAGGCCCGCGGCGGCCAGCTGCAGCTTGCCGATGGATGCGGACTCCTGGCCGAGACCGCCGATGGCGGCGGCGATCGGCGCGAAATCGGTCGCGGCCTTGCGCAGCGCGGCGTCGATGGTGGCGTCGGCGCCGGCGCTGTCCTGCAGCTGCTTGTTGCGTTCGGTGAAGTCGGCGGCCAGGTGCGACAGCGCGTCCGGGGCGCCCTGGGCGCTGCGCGCCGAGTAGACCACGCGCGCGACGTTGGACTTGATCTGTTCCAGCTTCACCATCTGGCTGGCGGCGAGAACGATCTGCGCCGCCGCGCCTTTGCCGCCAAGCCGCGCGGTGACCTGGTCATAGTCGGCGGTGGTGGCGTCGGCCGCGGCATTGATGGCGTCGATGTTGTCGGCGATGTGGTTGAAGGCCTTCTCGTTGGCCAGCATGTCGCGGATCGACTGGCGCATGGTGCCCCAGGATCTGGCCAGGGTCTCGACCTGCGGCTGCACCGAAGAGGGCGCGGCGGCGATGCCGGCCACGCTGTCGCCCTGGCGCAGGGCCTGGATGTTGTCGTCGAAGTTGCCGGACAGGGCGCTGAGGGTGGCGAAATCCGGCTGCGCCGAGCGGCCGGCGGTGACCAGTGATTCGGCGTCCGCCGGGAACTGCCGCGCCAGCTCGTTCCAAGTACGGTCGCGGCCCTGCGTCAGCTGGATCCAGCCGAACGCTGCGCCGCCGATGAAGATCATCGCGATGGCGAAAATCAATGGCAGGAACTGACGACGTGAAGCGGACTGTCGGCTTTGAGCTGAATCAGCCATCTCTACCCCCAAATAATGCGGTTAAAACACAGATGCCGGTCTAGATCTAAGGCTCTAAGCGCCGAGTACGGCCTTGATCTTGCCGATCAGGTCGGCTTCCTTGACGGGCTTGGTGATGTATTCCCTGGCGCCCTGGCGCAGGGCCCAAAGGCGATCGGTTTCCTGGTTCTTGCTGCTCACCACCAGCACCGGAATGGATGCGGTCGCCGGATCCTTCGACAGGGTGCGGGTAGCCTGAAAGCCGTTCATGCCAGGCATCACCACATCCATGACGATGCAGGCCGGCAGCTGGCTCCTGGCCATGTCGATCGCATCCTGGCCGGACGCCGCTTCCAGCACCTCGTACCCGGCGCGCTCCAGTATCTGCTTCAGATACGCCTTGTCGGTGGGCGAGTCGTCCACCACCATCACGCGAGCCATGCTATTCCCTCTCCCTGACAACTCCAATGAAGACTGCGCCTGCCGCCCGGTGAAGCGGCCAGCGCTCGGATTCTTCGCAGGCTTAGCGCCTGCATCCCCTTGCCCAAATATGCACAAGCTGCTGCAACAACAGCAAACATAACCCTGTTCTTATTCGGATTACCGCAGCTTTACTATAAACCAAGGCCGAACGGACTGAGCGTTTCAGCTGTTTCCCAGCCAGGCCCGCTGTGCCCGGCCGCTGAAGCCGGTGCCTCCGAAGGGCGTATTGCGGCCGCGGCTGAGCATCCGCGCCGGGTCCAGCTGCCAGCTTGCGGCGGGATCGACCAGTGTCAGGTCCGCCGCGGCTCCGACGCCGAGGCCGCCACGCTCGATGCCGAGTACTCCCGCCGGCCCAAGCGAAAGTCGTGCCGCCGCTTGCAGCGGACTGAGCAGCCCTTCGCCGACCAGCCGCAGGGTCAGCGGCAGCAGGGTCTCCAGCGCGGAGATCCCGGCTTCGGTCAGCGGGAAGGGATTGATTTTGGCATCGGCTTCATGCGGCTGATGATCGGAGCAGATCGCGCCGATGGCGCCGCTGCGCACCGCGGCGCGCAGGGCGTCGCGGTCGCGCGCCTCGCGCAGCGGCGGAATGACATGTGCCAGGGCATTGAAGCCGTCGATGTCGGCGTCGGTGAGGAACAGCTGGTGCACCGCCACGTCCGCCGTCACCGGCAGGCCGCGCGCCTGCGCCGATTCCAGCAGGGCCACGCCGCGGGCGCTGCTGAGGCGGCCGAAATGTACCCGCGCCCCGGTGTCCTCCACCAGGGAAATCCACTGGCGCATCGCCGCCGTTTCGGCGGAGACCGGAATCGAGGTCAGGCCCAGCTTGGTGGCCATGGCCCCCTCGTGGGCGCAGCCGCCATTGGCCAGCGCATGATCCAGCGGTACTACATGCACGGTGATGCCCAGGCTGGAGGCGTATTCCAGCGCGCGCCTCGCGATCAGGGTGTTGGCCACCGGCGCCAGGCCGTTGCCGACGCCGACGCAGCCGGCCTGCTTGAGGGCGCTCATCTCGGACAGGGCCTGGCCTTCCAGCCCCTTGGTCAGCGCGCCGAGCATGTAGACGTAGGTGCCGGCGGCGGCCTTGGCGATGCGGTTGACGCGGTTCACCACAGCCGTGTTATCGATCACCGGCCGGGTATCCGGCGGCAGGCAGACCGCGGTTATGCCGGCGGCGAGGGCAGCGGTGGCTTCCGAACGCATCGTCGCCTTCTGCGTCTGCCCCGGCTCGCGCATGCGTGCGCACAGGTCGATGATGCCCGGCATCAGCCACAGGCCCTTGGCTTCGATCACTTCGTCGTAGGCCGCCTTCGGCGCCCGGATGCCGCGGTAATCGATGCGGCCCTTGCGCAAGCCGAGGCAGCCGACCGTGTCCGTGTTCGCGGCTGGGTCGAGGATGCGGGCGTTCTTGATCAGGACGCTCATGCCGCCTCTCCCCCGAGGATCATCGCCATCACCGCCATCCTCACCGCCACGCCGTGCGCCACCTGTTCCAGAATCACCGAGCGCTCGCCGTAGGCGACATCGCCCTCGATCTCGACGCCGCGGTTGATCGGCCCCGGATGCATGATCAGCACGTCGGGTTTGAGTCTGGCCAGTCGCTCGCGGGTCAGGCCGAAGTCGCGATGGAACTCGGCGGTGGAGGGCAGGAAGGCGCCGAGCATGCGCTCCTTCTGCAGGCGCAGCAGGATCACCACGTCGACCCCGTCCAGGCCCGGCTCTAGTTGGTGGAACACTTTCACGCCGAGCTGCTCGATGCCGGTCGGCACCAGGGGGCGGGGCGCAACCACGCGAATGTCGCGGGTGCCGAGCGTGCGCAGCGCGTGGATGTCGGAGCGGGCGACGCGCGAGTGCAGGGCGTCGCCGACGATGGCCACGCGCAGCTTGCTGAAATCCGGCTTGTGGCGGCGGATGGTGAACATGTCCAGCAGGGCCTGCGTCGGATGCGCATGGCGGCCGTCGCCGGCGTTGAGGATGGCCACGCCGGGCGCGGCGTGCTGGGCGAAGAAGTGCGCGGCGCCGGAGGCTTCATGGCGGATCACGAACAGGTCCACCTGCATCGCTTCCAGGGTCTTCAGCGTATCGAGCAGGGTTTCGCCCTTGCTGGTGCTGCTGGCGCTGACCTGCAGGTTGACCACGTCGGCGGCCAGGCGCTTGGCGGCCAGCTCGAAGGTGGTGCGGGTGCGGGTGGAAGCCTCGAAGAACAGGTTGACCACGGTCTTGCCGTGCAGCAGCGGGTGCTTCTTGTCGCCGTGGCCGCCGTCGGCATAGCCCTCGGCCTGATCGAGGATTTCCAGCAGCAGCCGGCGCGGCAGCCCTTCCATGGTCAGCAAATGGCGCAGGCGCCCGTCGCGCCCGATCTGCAAGGTATCACTCATGAGGCGGACGGTGCGGTCGGCCGTGCCGCAGGGGTGGCGAGCCACTGTTCCAGGATCAGCCGGGCGGCGACGCCGTCGCGGTCGCCGCTGCGGGTGCGGCGGTTCATGCGGCCGTCGGCGCGGGCGTTGCGTATTTCATCGTCGGCGGCGCGCGAGGACAGGCGCTCGTCGCACAGATGCACCGGCACGCCGTAGCGGGTGCGCAGCTGGTGGGCAAAGGCCCGCGCGTGGGTGGTGATGGCCTGGTCGTTGCCGTCGAGGTCCACCGGCAGGCCGACCACGCAGCCGGCCGGGCGCCATTCCTTCAGCGCCTTGGCCAGGGCGTCCCAGTCGGGCTGGCGGCCATTCGCTACCGTCGGCAGCGGACGCGCCGAGCCGGTCACGGCGTCGCCTACGGCGAGGCCGATGCGCTTGGCGCCGTAATCGAAACCCAGATAGATCGAGCCCTGCGCCGGGGCCGTCATGCGTGACCAGCCACGCTGGCCAGATGGCTGACGTCGACGCCGAGCAGGCGCGTGGCGGCGAGCCAGCGCTCCTGCACCGGAGTGCCGAACAGGACGCCGCTATCGACCGGCGTGTTGAGCCAGGAATTGCTCATGATTTCGCTTTCGAGTTGCCCTTCGCCCCAGCCGGCGTAGCCGAGGGCCACGATGTAGCGCTGCGGCCCTTCGCCGCGGCCGATGGCGCCGAGCACGTCGCGTGAGGTGGTGATGTAGAGGTCGTCGTCGAGCTTCAGGGTGGAATCCCAGGCGCCCGGCCCGGAATGCACCACGAAGCCGCGTTCCGGCTGTACCGGACCGCCCCAGTAGACGATGGGATCGCCCGACAACTGCGCCCGCTCCACGCCCATCTGGTCGAGCATTTCGCTCAGGCGCAGGTCGGTGGGGCGGTTGATGATCAGGCCGAGAGCGCCCTTGTCGGAGTGCTCGCACAGCAGGGTGACCGAGTGGCTGAAATTATTGTCTTCCAGCCCCGGCATGGCCACCAGGAATTGATTGCTGAGATAGCTTTCATCGGCCATGCGCCTAGTATCCCGGGCGGCCGCGGCCATTACAAGCCTGTGAAAGCCGGAAATTTAGCCTAAATCCGGCTCAAATCAGGGGTGTACCGAGCATGCGGCCGGGCCGGAAACGGCTTTCCAGCGCGTCCATGAAGCGTCCGCCGATGTCGGTGTGGCAGGCAGCGTCGATCTCGCGCGCACAGGTCGGGCTGGTGACGTTGATCTCGGTCAAATAATCGCCGATCACGTCTAGGCCGACGAACAACAGGCCGCGCCGCTTCAGCTCCGGGCCGACCTGTTCGGCGATCCACAGATCGCGGGCGGTGAGCGGGCGCGCTTCGCCGCGGCCGCCGGCGGCCAGGTTGCCGCGGGTTTCGCCGCCCTGCGGAATACGCGCCAGGCAATACAGCACAGGCTCGCCGTCCACCATCAGGATGCGCTTGTCGCCGTCGGTGATCTGCGGCAGGTAACGCTGCGCCACGATGGTCCGGCGGCCGTTGTCGCTGAGTTGCTCGATCACCGAGCCGAGGTTGAGGCCGTCGCCGCCGACGCGGAAGATGCCGCTGCCGCCCATGCCGTCCATCGGCTTGTAAATGACGTCGCGGTGCTCGGCGTGGAAGGCGCGCAGGGTGGCGCTGTCGCGCGAGAACAGGGTCGGCGGCGTGCACTGCGGGAACCAGGCGGTGAAGGCCTTCTCGTTGCAGTCGCGCAGCGAGGCCGGCTTGTTCACCACCAGCGCGCCCTGCTGCTCGGCGCGTTCCAGGATGTAGGTGGAGGCGACATATTCCAGGTCGAACGGCGGATCCTTGCGCATCAGGATCGCGCTCAGTTCACCGAGCCGGACGTTCTCCGCCTCGCCCAGCTCGAACCAGTGTTGCTTGTCGTCGAACACGGTCAGCGGGCGGGCGCGGCCGTAAGCGATGCCGTCGCGCAGCCACAGATCCTGCTGCTCGAAGTAGCGCAGCTGCCAGCCGCGGCTCTGCGCCGACAGCATCAGTGCCAGGGTGGTGTCCTTGTAAGGCTTGATGGAGCCGATCGGGTCCATCACCACGGCGAGGGTTCTTTGATTCATTTGGCTTTGATTGATCTTTGAGTTACTAGGAAGGTCTTGCGCTCAGTGTTCCAGTTATAGCGGCGAAATTCGATTTTGGATGGACAGCAGCGGGCATCCTTCTGCATCCAGTACCCGGAACGGGTGGTGAACTCCTTGTCGGAGACGATATGTACTTTAACCCCATACAGAAAGCTGTCCTGGGGGACAACGTGTAGGTGACCCTTCCTGCAACTCACGAAATACAGGATGTCCCATTCACCCGTACCCAAGAGGTGCATCGAGGTAATGTCCATCAGCCGGACGGACACGCCTAGTTCCGGACGCATCAATTGCGCGCTTGCGATTTTGTTGTCGAAATCCCATTTATTCTCTTCGGGGACGAAGCCGGAACCTCCTTCGCCATTGACCAGTCCGACGTCCCCATGCCCCATTACCGGGAAACTGCCGGTATAGCGTTTCAACTGCTCAGTTGTCGGACAGTGCGAATCCCCGATAGGTGCGGCAAGGCAGGAGGTACTTGCAACGGCCGTCATGGCTACTGAGGCCGCGAGTAACCACGTTTTCAAATCATGGTGGCCGGACACGAAAGAGCTCGCCGCTGCGGCTGCCTTTGGACTTTGAGGAACTGCTTGGCGCAACCTGCTGCCAGACCGGCATGCGTGCGGTTGGGCTTACGCCGCAACCGCCGACCTGGCCGTCTGGGGTTCCTGCGCATTGGCCAGGGCGATCTCGCGCGCGGCCGCCAGCAGGGCCAGCCGGGCCACCACGCCATAGGCGTAGAAGCGGTTGGGCTGCGCGTCCGGCGCCTTGGTGCAGTCGGGGTGGCTGCAGGGCTCGGCGAAGGCCAGCGGCTTGAAGCTGGAGCCGGGGGCGTTGAGGTTTTCCTGGTTGGAGCGGCCGCCGTGTACGCGGTAGAAGCCGCCGACCACAAAGTGATCGATCATGTACACCACCGGTTCGGCGGTGGCCTGCTCTTCGCCCCAGCGTTCGAAGGTGTAGACGCCCTCCTGGATGATGGCGCCGGTGACTTCCTTGCCTTCCTTGCTCGACGCCATCTTCTTGCGCGCGTCGCGGTTGAGGTTGCGGATCTCGTCCGGGCTTTTCACCGTCATCACGCCCATGCCATAGGTGCCAGCGTCGGCCTTGACGATGACGAAGGGCTCATCCTTGACGCCGTATTCCTCGTACTTGTCGCGGATTTCCTCGAGCAGCAGTTCGACATTGCCGGCGAGGCAGTCCTCGCCCTCGCGCGTCTTGAAATTGATCTGGCCGCAGTTACGGAACGAGGGCTCCACCAGCCAGGGGTCGATTTCCAGCAGGGCGCCGAATTCGCGCGCCACCTCGCGGTAGAGGCCGAAGTGATGCGACTTGAGGCGCGTGCTCCAGCCCACGCCGAGCGGCGGGGTTACCGGCTGCGCCAGGTTTTCCAGGATCGCCGGGCGGCCGGCGGAAAGATCGTTGTTGAGCAGGATCACGCAGGGCTCGAAGCCGTCGACGCCGACCTTGTCGCCGTCGCGTACGATCGGTTCCTGCAGCAGTTCGCGGCCGGAGGGGAGCTTGAGTACCTCGGGGGCATGCAGCTCCGGGCGCAGCGAGCCGATGCGCACCTTGTAACCGGCCTTTTGCAGCAGATCCTGTTGCACCGCCACGTTTTCCAGGTAGAACTGGTTGCGGGTATGGTTCTCCGGCACCAGCAGTACACCGCAGGCGCTGGGCATGACCCGGTCGAGCGCGGCCTGCATGGCCTGCACGCACAGCGCCTCGAAAGCTGGATTAAGATTGTTGAAGCCGGCCGGGAACAGGTTGGTGTCCACCGGGGCCAGCTTGAAGCCGGCGTTGCGCAGGTCCACCGAGCCGTAGAATGGCGGGGCGGTTTTCAGCCACTGCCTTCTGAACCAGGCTTCGATGTCCGGCGCGCGCGCCAGCAGCAGGGATTCGAAGCGCAATAATGGCGCAGTTTGTGCTGTAGTGAGATTGGGGACGGCATCGTGCATGAGAGCGCCCGGTGAATGCGAGACCAATAGGGTAACTCATTGCCGTCCGGGAGGGGGTTGCTGCCGCCCGCCCGGCAAATAGGCAGCGCTGCGCCGTTGTGCTACAAATTGCAGGCAAAACATATTTTTGCGCAAACTTGAGCCGCGACACGACAGGGTCGTTGGGGGCGGCCGGGATGAGCATGCACGAGGGGGGTCATGTCCACAGCAGCTGCCGGTGCAGGAACCGATAACGTCGTCGCCTTGGCCAAGATCATGGTCATCGACGACAGCCAGACCATTCGCAAGACGGCGGAGACGTTGCTGGTCAAGGAAGGCTATGCCGTCATCACCGCCGCGGATGGTTTCGAGGCGCTGGCCAAGGTCGCCGACCATGAGCCAGACCTGATATTCATCGACATCATGATGCCGCGGCTGGACGGCTATCAGGCCTGCGCCCTGATCAAGAACAACGCGCGTTACGCCAGGACGCCGGTGATCATGCTGTCCTCCAAGGACGGCCTGTTCGACCGCGCCCGCGGCCGTATCGTCGGCTCCGACGAATACCTGACCAAGCCGTTCACCAAGGACGAGCTGATCGGTGCGGTGCGCGCGCACCTGGGGAAAAAGGCCGGCTGAGGCCGGTCTGGGTAAGTCCCTATGAGCGCCGTCAATCCCACTGCCCATGCGGCCGATCTGGCCAGTCTGGTCGGGCAGCCGTTCGAACTGCTGTTCGCCCTGGAAAACCGCCTGCGCGCCGCGCGCCTGGACATCGCCGCCGGCCAGACCCAGTCCTGGACCGGCCTGGGCTTCCGCCTGCGCGAGCATTGGCTGGTGGCGCCGCGCGAGGACGTGCGCGAAGTCATCACCGTACCCAAGGTGACGCGCGTGCCGGGCGCCAAGCCCTGGATGCTGGGCGTGGCCAATGTGCGCGGCAGCCTGCTGCCGGTGACCGATCTGGCCCAGCTGCTGAACCTGCCGCGCCTGCCGGAGCACCGCGATCAGCGCGTGCTGGTGTTCAACTCGGACCGTGTGCCTGCCGGCGTGCTGGTGGACGAAGTGGCGGGCTACCGCCAGTTCGCCCCATCCGACCAGCGCCACGAGCTGGCGCGCGACAGCGGCGAGCTGGAGTCCTATCTGCTGGGCGGCTTCTCGCGTGAGGGGCGCAACTGGCTGGTGCTGTCGCTGCACAAGCTGACGCGCAGCCTTTCGTTCACCGTGGCCGGAGCCTAAACATGGTCGGTGAGCGTCCGCAAATCGCCAACGGCCTGCACTGGGTCCGTGGGGAAATCGAGCAGAGCCTGAGCCGCGCCCGCGGCGCGCTCGAGCAGTATCTGGAAGCGCCCGAGGAGACGCAGCATCTCGACGTGGCCGCCGAGGAACTGCATCTGGTGCGCGGGACCGTCGGCATGATCCAGTGTTTCGGCGCCGCGGCGCTGGCCGAGGAAATGCTGCAACTGCTGCAGGAGCTGCGGCAAAACCCGCCGAGCCAGAACAATCTGGAGCCGTTCTCCGCCCTGACCGGGGCAACGCTGCACCTGTCCGATTACGTCGATCTGCTGGCGCATGGCGAGAACGACCGCGCCGTGGTGCTGCAGCCGGGCATCAACGAGCTGCGCCTGGCGCGCGGCAAACCCCTGTTGACTGAGGCGGAACTGTTCGCCGCGCAGCTGCGCGCCCAACAGCAGACGCCCTCGGAGATTCCGCCGGAATTGCGCCCGCGCGGCGGCGAGGCGGTGCAGAGCATCGCGCGGCGCGAGCTGGGCACCTTCCAGACCGCCTTCGTGCAATGGTTCCGCGGCCAGAACATCGATGCGGCGATGGCGCGCATGGGCAAGATCGCCGATGCCGTCGCCGTCAACACCGCCGATCCCAGCCTGCGCGAGATGTGGTCCAGCTACGCGGTGCTGTCGGAATGCCTGCGCGGCGACCTGCAGTTCGATTCGCTCGACCTGAAGCGGCTGTTCGGCCGCGCCGGCCAGCATCTGAAGAAGCTGGTCGACGAAGGCGAGACGGTGGCCGGCGCCGATGTCGGCGACACCCCGCAACAGCTGCTGTTCCATATCGCCCGCGCCAGCCGCCAGACCGACCGTTCGCACGACCTCATCACCAGCCGTCGTATCGATGAGCTGCTGCCGGGGCTGGAGCAGATGGACGAGCTGCGGCGTCGCCTGCGCGGGCCCAATACCTCCATTCTCGGCCGCGTCTACATCGAGATCGGCCGCGATTTCGCCCAGGTCAAGGACGGTATCGACCTGGCGGTGCGCACCGGCGGCCGCAGCACCGGCGATCTCGCCGTGACGCGCGAGCGCCTGCTGCGGCTGGCCAATACGCTCGGCGCGCTGGGCCTGCCGGCACCGCAACAGGCCCTGATCAACCAGGCGCGCCTGCTGGAGAACCCGCCGCCGCAGGGGGTGATGGCCTGGATGGACGTGGCCACCGCCATCCTGCGCGTCGAGCACAGCCTGGAAGAAGCCCTGTTCCGCGCGCTCGGCCGTCACGGCGGCGAGCCGGCGCGGCCGTATGCCGAGATCGAGGCGGAGGTGCCGCACGCGCAGGACCTGCGCGAAAGCACCAAGGCGCTGCTGCGCGAATCGCTGGTCGATCTGGCGCACCTCAAGGCCGGGTTCGATGCCTTCCTGAAAAACGGTGACGGCTCCGCCTTCGGCGACGCGCCGCGCATGCTCAACGAAGTGGCTGCCGGCCTGCAGATCCTGGATCGCACGCGCGCCAGCGCGCAGCTGCGCAAGCTGGAAACTTATGTGAAGCTGGGCACGCTGCTCGGCACGCAACACAGCCAGGCCGAATTCGAGCGCTTCGCCGACGCCATTTCCTGCGTCGAGGTGTACCTGGAGGCGCTGCGCGACGGCCTGCCGGAGCCGGGCCGCATCCTCGACGACCTGGAAAACTACATCGCGCGCCTGGATTTCCGTGCCGCGCCGGCAGCGCCGGCCCCGGCGCCCACCGACCTTGCCGCCGGGGTGCAGCCCGCGGAAGCGCCGCCGCAAACACTGGAAGCGGCGCCCCCACCACCTCCGCCGCCTGCGGCGGCGCCCGCTCCGCCAGCCCCGGCATCGGTGCCGGTGGGCGAGGGCATCGATCCGGAAATCCGCGACATCTTCATCGAGGAAGCCGGCGAAGTGCTGGTGGAGCTCGAGCGCCATCTGCCCGCATTCCGCCGCGAGCCAGGCAATCGCGCGGTGATCAGCGAAGTGCGGCGCGCCTTCCATACGCTCAAGGGCAGCGGCCGCATGGTCGGCGCGCTGCGCATCGGCGAGTTCGGCTGGGCCGTGGAAAACATGCTCAACCGCTGCCTGGAGGGCGCCCTGTCAGTGCGCGCTCCGGTGCAGCAGACCATCGAGCAGGCGGTGGCCCTGCTGCCCGGGCTGATCGAAAATTTCCGCGACGGCGTTGGGGTCGGTGTCGAGGATCCCGCGGTGGCGGCGCTGATCGACAGCGCCACCAGGCTGGCTTCCACCAAGGCCAGCACCGAGCCGGACATGCTGGCTGTGTTCCGCGAGGACGCGCGCGAGCGCCTCGGCCTGGTGCGGCGCTGGCTGGAAGCGCAGGACCCGCGCGAAGCCGGCTTCGAGCCCGACGCGGAAGCGATCCGTGCGTTCCACACCCTGCGCGGCAGCGCCGCGGTGATCCACGCCGAAGGCGTCAGCCAGCTGGCCGCGGCATTCGAAGCCCTGTTCAACAGCCTGCGCCTGGAAGGCCGCACGCTACCGGCGCTGGGGCTGCCGCTGATCGCCGATGCCCTGGTGACCCTGCGCGGCTGGATCGAGTCGGCCGATGTGGTGGATGCCGGCGTCGGCGATCTGCCCGCATGGCAGGCGCGTATCGCCGCCTTGCAGGCGCCGCAGGTGGTTCAGCCGGGGGGGCAGCCGACGGTCCAGGCGGCCGAGCCGCAAACGCCGCCGCGTCCGGTATTCGACGAAGCCTTCAGCCTGCAGGCCCTGAACGCCGCGCAGGGTCTGGAGCAGCAGGCCCGCGCCTGGGCGGAGCAACCGGCAAATGCCAACCAGGAAGGTGCGGCGGCCGCGAATCTGGGCACCGGCTTTGCGGACATCGCGGACCTTGCCGCGCGCGCCGGTTGCGAGCCCATCGCGCGCATCGGCCAGGCGGTCAGTGAGCGGCTGGCCGAGTGGCGCGGCGGCCAGGCGCCCGGCGTCGGCTTCTTTGCCACCCTGCTGGAAGTGATCGAAGGGCTTTACCAGTTGCTCGACGCCTATCGCGACGGCGACAAGCTCGGCGATGGCAGCGAGTGGGTGGCGCGGGTGCAGGCCTTGCCGCGTCCGGCCGCGGCCACCGCGCCGGTTTACGTGCCGCCGCCGGTCGAAGTGGCCCACCCGGTCGAGCGTCCGCTGGAGCCGGAAATCATCGCGGCGGGTTCGATGGACGCCGAGCTGCAGGAAATCTTCGGCGCCGAGGCGGAAGAACTGCTCGAGTCGATGGAGCATTACTTGCAGGTGTGGCGCCGCGATCCCGGCTACACCGACGCCGCCAATGAATTGAAGCGCGCCCTGCATACCCTCAAGGGCAGTGCGCGCACCGCCGGCGCCGATGCCATCGGCACCGTGGCGCATCACCTCGAAAGCCTGTTCGCCGAAGATGCCCAGCAGTCTTCCGCGGCCTTGCAGACGCCGCTCGGCGTCGGCTTCGACGAGTTGCACCAGCTGGTCAGCGATCTGCAACGCGGCCGCCCGCTCGATGCGGGTCCGGCGTTGGCAGCGATCGACGCCGTGCTGGTCAGGAGCCCGCTGCCGCCGCTGCTGGAGCAGGCGCCGATGGAGCCCGAGCCGCTAGCGGCGCCAGCGCCGGTCGAACTGCCGGCAGTGGAGGAAGCCCCGCTGGCCTTGAGCTTTCCGCCGGTCGAGGAGATTGTTCCCGCTGCGCCGTCCGCCGGCCTGGAGGTGCTGGCCCTGGGAGCGGCGGAACCGATCGTATTCGCTCCCGCCCCGCCGCCGCCTTCCGCGATTGCCGCGGAAGAGCCCCTGCCGCTGATCGAAGTGAGCGAGCTGGAAGCCCCGGCCCCATTCGAAATCAAGGTGCCGCCGCAGTTCCAGCCGGAGCCGTCGCCGCCGCTGCAGGAACCGCTGCACGCCGAATCCGCCGAGCCGCCGCAGGTGCCGGCCTGGCAGCAGCCGATCGCACCGCCGCCTCTGCTGACGACTACGGCAGCCTTGCCGGAAATGCCGCCGCACGGGCTCGACGACGAAATCACCGACATCTTCTCGGCCGAAGCTTCGGAACTGCTGGAGCAGCTCGACAGCGGCTTCGAGGGCTGGCAGAACGGCGACGACACTGAGCCGGTGCGCGATGTGCAGCGCGCCCTGCATACGCTCAAGGGCGGCGCGCGCATGGCCGGGCTCGACGCCATGGGCGATGCGGTCCATGAACTGGAAGGCCGCGTCAATGCGCTGGTGGCTGCCGGCGAGTTTCCGGACAGTGGCGCCTTCACCCAGATGCGGGCCGAGCTAGATCGCCTGCAGGCGATGCATGATCAGATCCGGCGCGGACAGGCGAGCCTGCTGGTCAGCCCGCTGGCGGCCGAAGCCGTGGTGCAGGAAGCGCAACTCGGCACACCCGTGGCGGCGGCGCCCGCGCCGGCCGCCGGACACTGGTCGCCGGAGCTGTTCTGGCGGCCGGAGGAGGATCTCAGCGGTTTCGCCCTGGCGCGCAAGGAAACCGCGCGCGTCTCGGTGGATGCCCTGGACAGCATGCTCAACGAGGCGGGCGAGATTTCGATTTACCGCTCGCGCCTGGAAGAGCGCAACACCAGCATGCGCACGCAGCTGGCGGAAATGACGCAGACCATCGTGCGCGTGCGCGAGCAGTTGCGCATGCTGGATATCGAAACCGAGGCGCAGATCGCCGCGCGCGGACGCGGCTTCGGCGCCCACCCCGATCAGTACAGCCAGGATTTCGATCCGCTGGAGATGGACCGCTACTCGCGCATGCAGGAGCTGTCGCGCACCCTGGCGGAGTCGATCAGCGATCTGTCGTCCCTGCAGGCGACGATGGACGAGGCGGTGAGCGAGTCGGATACGCTGCTGCTGCAGCAGAGCCGCATCACCACCGAAGTACAGCAGGGCTTGATGGGCACCCTGATGGTGCCCTTCTCCCGCCAGGTGCAGCGCCTGCTGCGCGTGGTGCGGCAGACGGCGCAGGAGAACGGCCGCCAGGCCGAGGCGGAGTTCCAGGGCGTGGAGGCGGAGCTCGACCGCCATGTGCTGGAGCGCATCACCGCGCCGCTGGAACATCTGCTGCGCAATGCCGTGGTGCACGGCATCGAGGATCCGGCCGAGCGCGCGCTCGCCGGCAAGCCGGTGGTCGGCACCATCGTGCTGCGCCTGTCGCGCGAAGGCTCGCAGCTGCTGGTGGAACTGTCCGACGACGGCCGCGGCCTCGATTTCATGGCGATCCGCCACAAGGCGATCGAGCGCGGCCTGATGGTGCCGGAAGCGCAGCTTTCCGACGACGATCTGGCCCGTTTCATCTTCGAGCCCGGCTTCTCCACCGCAAAGCGGCTGACCCAGGATGCCGGCCGCGGCATCGGCATGGACGTGGTGGCGAGCGAGGTTAAGCAGCTGGCCGGCACGCTGGAACTGCGCTCCGAGGTCGGCAAGGGCACGCGCTTCCTGCTGCGCCTGCCGCTGACGCTGGCGGTATCGCAGGCGCTGCTGGTCGGCGTCGGCCCGGACAGCTATGCCATTCCGCTGCCCAGCATCGAGGGCATCGCCCGCGTGCCGCGTGCGGAACTGAACGACTACGTGCGCGATGACGGCCCGCTGTTCGCCTACGGCGGCCGCGGCTACCGCGTGCGCCATCTGGGCGACTACGTCGGCGTGCCGCATGCGCCCGATCCCGACGCCCGCACCTATACCGCCATCCTGGTGCGCCTGGGTGAAGGTCTGGGCGCCGCCGAGCGTCGCGTCGCCCTGATCGTCGACGTGCTCTACGGCAACCGCGAAATCGTGTCCAAGGCGGTCGGCCCGCAGGTCAGCAGCGTGCCGGGCGTGGCCGGCGCCACCATTCTGGCCGACGGCCGCGTGGTGCTGATCCTTGACGTGGCGGCGCTGGTGGCCGAGCGTTCGCGCCGCGCCCTGCTGGCCGAGGCCGCTGGCCGCGCCGATGCCGCCGCGACGGAGGAGGTGCGCGAAACCATCATGGTGGTAGACGATTCCGTCACCATGCGCCGCGTCGCCGAGCGCCTGCTCAGCCGCAACGGCTACCGCGTGGTCACCGCCAAGGACGGTCTCGATGCCATCGCTATGCTACAGACGGAAACCCCGGCGACGGTGCTGCTCGATATCGAAATGCCGCGCGCCGACGGCTTCGAGGTAGCGGCCTTCATCCGCAACAACGCGCGCCTGACCAACGTGCCGATCATCATGATCACTTCGCGCTCGGGCGAGAAGCATCGCGAGCGCGCCCGCACGTTGGGCGTGAACCGCTACCTGATCAAGCCGTACCAGGAAGACCAGTTGCTGGCCGAAGTCAAAGACGTGCGCAAGCACCATTGAGACCTGCATGAGCGGAGCGCCCCAACAGCTGTACGCCGTACTCGTCGCGCTGCAGAGCGACACCCTGCTGCTGCCCAATCTGGCGGTGGCGGAGGTGGTGTCGCTGGAAGGTTTGCGCACGGTGCCAGGTTCCCCGCCCTGGTTTGCCGGGCTGCTGCCGTGGCAGGGGCGCGAATTGCCGATCGCGCGCTTCGAGCTGTTCAACAACGGCGCGGCGGAGCCGCCGAGCCGGCGCACCCGTATCGCGGTGATCAATTCGGTCAGCACGCGGCTTTCGGCGGGGCGCTACGGCATCCTGGCGGAGGGCTATCCGCATCTGGTGACGCTCAACCGGGCGGCGCTGCGGCCGGCGGAGGCGCGGCCGCAGGATAGCGAGCTGGTGCTGGCGCGGGTGCGGGTGGCGAGTCAGGAGGCCTTGATTCCGAATCTGGAGAAGATTGAGGCGGAGATGGCGGCGGTGCTTTCTGCGGTGTCCGTGCCTGCTTGAGACTTTGGCGTGCGCCCTTGCGCGCGACCACTGGAGTCGCTGCTTGAAAGTGCGGTTCCGCCTTGAAGGCGGCTTACTTTCTTTGACAAGCAAAGAAACACCTCCCGGAGTCTGCGCCCACCAATCACCTGCGGTGATTGGTGGGTTCCCTGCGCTCCGGCATCCTGCCTCGCCCCGCGTCTACGCGCGGGCTGTTTCCGCTCCGTCTTTGCGATGCTCGGCGCAGCCAGACGGGGGAACGTCGACAGCCAAAGCAATAGCAACATCCCAACCGCAGCGTCCGTCATACCAGCGAAAGCCGGTATCCAGGGGTTCGGAGTGCGCACTGCGTCGCTCTGGATACCGGCTTTCGCCGGGATGACGGACGGGTGATT
>JAMFRN010000166.1 GCA_026224805.1 Nevskia soli | reverse complement strand
CGATGCGCCCTTGAACCGACTTGCGGCCCTGTTTTGCGGCGATTCCCCGCGATGATTGCGTGCAGCCCGCACGGCCGGGGCCCTGCGTCCGCTCATGCTTTTTCCGGATCGACGGCAGGGCAGGGCGAAACAGCTGAAAATTCGCATCCCCCCGAAGCCGTTCAGCCCCGAGCCGATCCCCCGACCGATGACCAAGACTTCCTTCCCCAAAGAGGACCTCAAAATCCTGCTGCTCGAAGGCGTGAGTCAGACCGCCGTGCGGTGTTTCCGCGACGCCGGTTACAGCAACATCGAGTATCACGAGAAGTCCCTGCCGGAAGCGGCGCTGGCCAAGGCGGTGGCGGAGGCGCATATCGTCGGCATCCGTTCGCGCAGCCAGCTGACGGAAGAGATGTTCAACAACTCGCGCCGCCTGTTCGCGGTGGGCTGCTTCTGCATCGGCACCAACCAGGTGGCCCTGGATGCGGCGCAACTGCGCGGCGTGCCGGTATTCAATGCGCCGTATTCTAATACGCGCAGCGTGGCCGAACTGGTCATCGCCGAGGCGATCCTGCTGATGCGCCGCATTCCCGAGAAGAACATGGAGTGCCATCGCGGCGGCTGGTCCAAGTCGGCCAGCGGCAGCTTCGAGGTGCGCGGCAAGACGCTCGGCATCGTCGGCTACGGACACATCGGCACCCAGGTCGGCGTGCTGGCGGAAAGCCTCGGCATGCGCGTCATTTACAGCGATATCGAGACCAAGCTGGCCCTGGGCAATGCCATGCCCGCCGCCAGCCTCAACGATCTGCTGGAGCGTTCCGACATCGTCAGCCTGCACGTGCCGGAGACTGCCGAGACCAAGAACATGTTCGGCGCGGCCGAAGTTGCCCGCATGAAAAAGGGCGCGGTGCTGATCAACGCCTCGCGCGGCACCGTGGTGGACATCGATGCCCTGGCCGCGGGCCTGCGCAGCAAGCACGTCGGCGGCGCCGCAGTGGACGTGTTTCCGGTCGAGCCCAAGGCCAACGACGAGCGCTTCGTCTCGCCCCTGGTGGGCATGGATAACGTCATCCTGACGCCGCACGTCGGCGGCAGCACGCTGGAAGCCCAGGAGAACATCGGCCTGGAAGTGGCAGCCAAGCTGGTGCGCTACAGCGACAACGGCTCGACCCTGTCCGCCGTCAATTTCCCCGAAGTCTCGCTGCCGGGCCACACCGGCAGCCGCCGCCTGCTGCACATCCACCACAATGTGCCGGGCGTGCTGTCGCGCATCAACGAGGCTTTCTCCAAGAGCGGTGTCAACATCGACGCGCAGTTCCTGCAGACCAGCGGCAAGGTCGGCTATGTGGTGATCGACGTCACCGCCTCGGAAGAGCAGGCCCAGGGCATCAAGGACGATCTGGCCGCGATCCAGGGCACGGTGCGCACCCGCCTGCTGTACTGACGCTGGGCGTTCAATCACGCCAAAGTATTATTGATGTCGGCCGGGCCCGGGATACAAACTCGGCGGCGCGGGACTCGTGAAGCAGGCGGCACACCGAAAGAGGCAGCGCATGATCAGCAAGGAAGACCTTAAACAAGCCGCGCTGGACTACCACGAGTACCCGACGCCGGGAAAGCTGTCGATCACCGCGACCAAGCCCTTGTCCAATCAAAGCGACCTGGCCCTGGCCTATTCGCCTGG
>JAMFRN010000165.1 GCA_026224805.1 Nevskia soli | reverse complement strand
GACCACGTTGTTGGCATGGCCGAACTGGTCGATGTCACTCGCCTGCACCGTAACGCGCTCGACGAAAGGCTCGCGCACGTCCCATTTGTATTCGCTCACATCCATCCGCTATTCCCGTCTTATTGAACTGACCCGCTTGTTTCAACAGTCCAGGCACGGATGCCTGGTGTCTTGAACAAGGACGTTCATTGTGCGTCGAAACTGTGACTGGACGCCCTTGCCCAGTACGTCTCATACACCGCGTGCGCCGCAGGGCTGGTCAGCAGCTCGCCCGGTTTGACGAATTTGTACAGATTGGACAGCAGCCGGATCTCGCTGCCGGAAACGCGCCGCACGATATGGTGCGGTTGCAGATCGCCCGGATGCTCCAGCCCGGCCGCCGCCACCAGCTCGCCCAGCGCATGCAGGGTGTTGCGGTGGAAATGATAGACGCGCTGCGACTTGTCGCCGACCACCAGGGCACGCTGCCGGCGCGGGTCCTGGGTCGCCACCCCGGTCGGGCAATGATCGGTGTGGCAGGACTGCGACTGCACGCAGCCAAGGGCGAACATGAAGCCGCGCGCGGCATTGCACCAGTCGGCGCCCATGGCCAGGGTGCGGGCCAGGTCGAAGGCCGAAATGACCTTGCCGCTGGCGCCGAGACGGATCTTGTCACGCAGGTTCAGGCCCACCAGGGTGTTGTGCACCAGCAATAACGCTTCTTGCAGCGGCGTGCCGATGTGATCGGTAAATTCCAGCGGGGCCGCGCCGGTGCCGCCCTCGCCGCCATCGACCACGATGAAGTCCGGCAGGATGCCGCTTTCCAGCATCGCCTTGCAGATGCCGAAGAACTCCCAGGGATGTCCCAGGGCGAACTTGAAGCCGGCCGGTTTGCCGCCGGAGAGTTCGCGCATGCGGGCAATGAACTGCATCATTTCCAGCGGCGTGGAAAACGCCGAATGGCGTGCCGGGGAAACGCAGTCCACGCCCATCGGCACATCGCGCGCCTCGGCGATCTCCGGTGTCACCTTGGCGCCCGGCAGCACCCCGCCGTGGCCGGGCTTGGCACCCTGCGACAGCTTCAGCTCGACCATCTTTACCTGCGGCGACTTGGCCTGGGCGGCGAATTTATCCGGGTCGAAATGGCCGTCATCGGTGCGGCAGCCGAAGTAGCCGCTGCCCAGTTCCCAGATCAGGTCGCCGCCGTTCTCGCGGTGATAGCGGCTGATCGAGCCCTCGCCGGTATCGTGGGCGAAGCCGCCCAGCTTGGCGCCGGTATTCAGCGCGCGGATGGCGTTGGCCGAAAGCGCGCCGAAGCTCATGGCCGAGATGTTCAGCACCGAGGAGTCATAAGGCTGCTTGCACTCCTGGCCGCCGATGTGCACGCGGAAATCGGTATTGGGCAGCTTGGTCGGACGCATCGAATGGTTAATCCACTCGTAGCCGGAACCATACACATCCAGTTCGGTGCCGAAGGGACGCTTGTCCTCGACATTCTTGGCGCGCTGGTACACCAGCGAACGTTGCGCGCGCGAGAACGGGAAGGCGTCGGCATCCGATTCCAGCAGGTACTGGCGGATCTCCGGGCGGATCAGTTCGAAGAAGGCGCGGAAGTGCGCCATGATCGGATAGTTGCGGCGCAATGAGTGCCGTGTCTGCCTCAGATCGTAAATGCCGACCAGGCTGAGCCCGGCGGCGATGACCGCGGGGATCAGCCAGTAGGGGTTGATCAGGCTGGCGGCACCCGCCACCAGCGTGATCAGCACCATGATGATGAAGGCGTACAGGCGCGACGGCGGCAGCGACATTGCACTCGTGGACGAAGCACTCATTGGGAATCCTTTGGTGTTGGCCTTTGGGTGTTGGCCCCGGCGGCGTTTCGCGGCGGGCGCCGCCCGAGCCGGAGAGCTTATACCGCGATCACCATGACGCCTCCAAGTCGCGGCATCCCGCCCTCGCCGGAAATCTCCGCCAGCGCTTTAAGCGGCGCGGTTGATGGAGTAAACTATTAATCCGTACCGATTTGGTCTTGTATAGTAGGCCCGCCTGCAACGACTCTCCAGCAACTATGTTCAAGCTCGGCAAGCTCACAGATTATGGCACCGTCGTGATGACGGCCCTGGCCGCCCGGCCGGATGCCCTGCGCAACGCCCACGAACTGGCGGCGGAAACCCATGTGGCCGCGCCGACTGTTTCCAAGCTATTGAAACAGCTAGCAAAATACGGCTTAGTGGAATCGATTCGGGGCGCCCATGGCGGCTATCGCCTGGCGCGCCGGCCTGAGCAAATCACGGTGGCCGATGTGGTCAGCGCGCTGGAGGGTCCCATCGCCCTGACCCAGTGCGCGGTGCACGACGGCGGCTGCAGCATCGAGTCGCATTGTGGCGTGCGCGGCAACTGGCGGCTGATCAACACGGCCATCCGCCAGGCGCTGGAATCGGTGACGCTGGCGGAGATGGCCGAGCCGCTGCGCGGCCGCCGCCAGGCGGGCGTCGATAGCCCGATGAGCTTCCTGCGCAAGCTCGGGCAGGCCCTCCCCCAGGCCCAGGAATAGAACCGGATTCATCAGGATTTGATATGGCAACCCAACCCCAGGACATTCAAGAGCTGATGCGGCGGCGCGAGTACAGCGCCGGCTTCGTCACCTCGATCGAGTCGGAGACCATCGCGCCCGGCCTGTCGGAAGACGTGGTGCGCATGATCTCGGCGCGCAAGCAGGAGCCGGAATGGCTGCTCGAATTCCGCCTCAAGGCCTACCGCCGCTGGCTCAAGATGGAGCAGCCGAAGTGGGCGCACGTCCACTACCCGCCTATCGACTATCAGGCGATCTCCTACTATTCGCAGCCGAAGTCGCACAAGGAAGGCCCGAAGTCGCTGGACGAGGTCGATCCGAAGCTGCTGGAGACCTACAAGAAGCTGGGTATTCCCCTGAAGGAACAGGAGATGCTGGCCGGCGTGGCGGTGGACGTGGTGTTCGACAGCGTCTCCGTGGCCACCACTTTCCGCAAGAAACTGGGCGAAGCCGGCGTGATTTTCTGCTCCATCTCCGATGCGGTGCGCGAGCACCCGGAGCTGGTGCGCAAGTATATGGGCAGCGTGGTGCCGTTCGGCGACAACTTCTACGCCGCGCTGAATTCGGCGGTGTTCACTGACGGCTCCTTCGTCTTCATTCCCAAGGGCGTGCGCTGCCCGATGGAGCTGTCGACTTATTTCCGCATCAACGAGCGCAACACCGGCCAGTTCGAGCGCACCCTGATCGTCGCCGACAAGGGCAGCCACGTTTCCTATCTCGAGGGCTGCACGGCGCCGATGCGCGACGAGAACCTGCTCCACGCCGCGGTGGTCGAACTGGTTGCATTGGACGATG
>JAMFRN010000164.1 GCA_026224805.1 Nevskia soli | reverse complement strand
GGCCGCGGTATATTGTTTTGTATGTGGGTCTTGCGCCGGCCGCCGCCCGCCCTACTATGAATCCGCCTCAAGAACCGTTTTCGGGCCCTGGCCGTAGATAACCACAAGCGTCATTCCAGCGAAAGCTGGCCCAGACACGGTGCCCGGAACGGCGGGTGCGGGAGGGGCCAGAGCGCCTGCGATCTGCGGGGTTAATTCGGGGCCGTTCCGCCTGCTCCCGCACCCACCGTTCCGGGCACCGTGTCGCAGGCGCAATCCAGAAAACTCGACCTTGGCGTTACTGGCCCCTGGATACCGGCTTTCGCCGGCATGACGTAGCTTATTAGGGTCCGACTCTAGTTCCGCACCTCGCAGACGCTCTCCAGCCGGCCGTTCTCGTCGCTGGTCTCGAGCCGCACGGTGAAGCCCCACAGGCGCGCCAGGTGCCGCAGCACTTCGTTCGCCTCCTCGGCCAGCGGGCGCTTGCGGCTGCGCTGATGGCGCAGGGTCAGCGAGCGGTCGCCGGCGCGCTCGTACTGCGTCACCTGGATGTCCGGCAGCAGCTGGTCGCGGTTGTACTGCGAAGCCAGCAGGCGCCGCAGGCGGCGGAAGCCGTGTTCGTTGTGGATGGCGTCGACCACCAGATCGTCCTCGCCCTCATGGTCGGCCACCGCGAACAGGTGGAATTCGCGCATCAGCTTGGGCGATAGGAACTGGCCGATGAAGGACTCGTCCTTGTAGTTGCGCATGGCGAAATCCAGCACCTTCATCCAGTCTCCGCCGGCAATTTCCGGAAACCACTCGCGGTCCTCCGGCGTCGGCGCCTCGCAGATGCGGCGGATGTCGCACATCATGGCGAAACCCAGGGCATAGGGATTGAGGCCGCCGTAGCCGCGCTGGTCGAAGCCGCGCTGCATGGTGACATTGGTGTGGGAAGCCAGCGCTTCCAGCATGAAGCCCGCATCGACCTGCGACTTGTCGAACATGCGCTGCAGCAGGGTGTAGTGCCAGAAGGTGGCCCAGCCCTCGTTCATCACCTTGGTCTGGCTCTGCGGGTAGAAATACTGGGCGGTCTTGCGCACGATGCGCACCAGCTCGCGCTGCCAGGGCTCCAGCTTGGGCGCGTACTTTTCGACGAAGTACAGCAGGTTTTCCTGCGGCTCCGGCGGGAAACGCCCGGCACCCGACTTCTGCGCGGCGCCAGCCCCGGCGCGCGCCGGCAGGGTGCGCCAGATCTCGTCGTACTGGCGCCAGGCGTATTCCTCGCGGTCGCGCTGGCGGTCGCGCTCCTCGGCCACCGACAGCGGCGTCGGGTGGCGGTAGCGGTCCACGCCATGGCTCATCAGCGCGTGGCAGGAATCGAGCACTTCCTCGACCCGCTCGGCGCCATAGGTTTCCTCGCACTGCATCACGTAGTTCCGCGCAAACACCATGTAGTCGATGATGGCGTCGGCGCTGGTCCATTGGCGGAACAGGTAGTTGCCCTTGAAGAAGGAGTTGTGGCCATAGCAGGCGTGGGCGATGACCAGCGCCTGCATCGCCATGGTGTTCTCTTCCATCAGGTAGGCGATACAGGGATCGGAGTTGATCACGATCTCGTAGGCCAGGCCGCGCGCGCCGGTGCGATAGGCCTGCTCGTTGCGGATGAATTCCTTGCCGTAGCTCCAGTGCGGATAGCCGATGGGCAGGCCGGCCGAGGCATAGGCGTCGAGCATCTGCTCGGAAGCGATCACCTCGATCTGGTTGGGGTAGGTATCGAGGTGTAATTCGTTGGCGGCGATGTCGTGAATGGCGTGGTCATAGTCCTCGATCAACTCGAAGGTCCATTCCGCGCCGCTCGAGATCAGGCCGCTGCCGCCCAGCTTGCTGATGCTCATGCCGTCGCCTCCCGCCGGAACAGTTCGCGCAGCACCGGATAAACCTCGTTGCGCGCCATCACGCTCTTCATAGCGAAACAGTCGCTGTCGATGCGCTGGTAGGCATGCGCCAGGGGGCTGGGACGATCCACCTGGTCCGGCACCTCGACGTAGGCGAAGTAGCGCAGCAGCGGCAGCAGATGATCGACCAGGCAGGCGCGACTCTTTTCCGGATCGGCGCCGAAGGCGTCGCCGTCGGAAACCTGCGCCCCGTAGATGTTCCAGCTGTCGGTGGGATAGCGCGCGACGGCGACTTCCTGCATCAGCTTCAGCGCCGACAGCACCACGGTGCCGCCGGACTTGGTGTCGTGGAAAAACGTGTCCTCGTCCACTTCCTGCGCGTCGTCGGTGTGGCGGATGAACACCAGCTCGACCTTCTCGTACTTGCGCGTCAGGAACAGGTACAGCAGGGTGAAGAAGCGCTTGGCCAGGTCCTTCTTGTCCTCGGTCATCGAGGCGGACACGTCCATCAGGCAGAACATCACCGCCCGCGAGATCGGCTGCGGATCCCTGACCCGGTGGCGATAGCGCAGGTCGATTTCCTCGATGAACGGGATACGCTCGATGCGGCTGCGCATGGCGGCGATCTCGTCCGCCGCCACCTGCGCCGCCTCCATCGTCAGCAACTGCCGGCGCAGCGGCGCGCCGATGGCGATGCGCCGTGCCATGGCGTTGCGCAGCGAGCGCACCACCGACAGGTTGGCGGGCACGCCGGTGGGCGTGTAGCCGGCCCGGCGCCATTTGAAGTCGCGCGCCTCGCCCAGCGTGTTGCGCACCAGGTGCGGCAGCTCCAGGTCGTCGAAGAACAGCTTCATGAACTCCTCGCGCGACAGGGCAAAGGCGAAGTTGTCGTCGCCACCGCCCTCGCCGCCCTGGCCGCTGCCCTTGCCGGAGCCGCCGGTCGGGCGCGGGATATGGTCACCGCTGTTGAATTCACGATTGCCGGCGTTGACGTACTCGCGGTCGCCGCCGCTGCCGCCATGATGGAAGCTCGGCTCGGAAATGTCCTTGATCGGGATATTGACGACGCCGCTCTGCTCCATGTCGGTGATCGACCGTTCGGCCACGACATCCGTCACCGACTTGCGGATCTGCTCCTTGTAGCGGCGCAGGAAACGCTGGCGGTTGACCGCGTTCTTGTTGCGGTCGTTGAGGCGGCGGTCAATGATGATCGACATGAACTCTCCGTAACGTCAGGACGACTTGCGCACCCGCAGATACCATTCGGACAGCAGCCGCACCTGCTTCTCGGTGTAGCCTTTCTCGACCATGCGGCCGACGAAGTTCTCGTGCTTCTTCTTGTCCTCGACCGAAGCCTTGGCGTTGAAGGAGATCACCGGCAGCAGTTCCTCGGTGCTGGAGAACATCTTCTTTTCGATGACTTCGCGCAGCTTCTCGTAGCTGGTCCAGCGCGGGTTCTTGCCACCGTGCTGGGCGCGGGCGCGCAGCACGAAATTGACGATCTCGTTACGGAAGTCCTTGGGGTTGGCGATACCGGCCGGCTTTTCGATCTTCTCCAGCTCGCTGTTGAGCGCGGAGCGATCGAAGCTGGCGCCGGTTTCCGGATCGCGGTAATCCTCGTCCTGGATCCAGTAATCGGCGAAGGTGACGTAGCGGTCGAAAATGTTCTGGCCATACTCGGAGTAGGATTCCAGGTAGGCGGTCTGGATTTCCTTGCCGATGAACTCCGCATACCGCGGCGACAGCCAGGCCTTGATGAATTCCAGGTAACGGCGCTGCGCCTCTTCCGGCAACTGCTCGCGCAGGATG
>JAMFRN010000163.1 GCA_026224805.1 Nevskia soli | reverse complement strand
GGTGCGGCAGATCGGCGGTGACCAGGCGCGACTCCAGGTTGGCGGCGGTCAGCGGCAGGCCCTCGGCGCAAGCGCGCTGCGCCGCCTGGGTGATGTCCCACTGACCGCCGTAACCGGCGGCAATCACCAGGACCAGGCCGTCATTGGCGCGGGTGCGGGCCTCGGCGTCGCGCATCAGCTCGCGCAGGGACTCGGGGAAATCGCCGTGGTTGCCGATGAAGCGGATACGCACCCGGTTCTGGTGCAGGCTGTCGATCTCGCGTCCCAGGGTGTGCACGAACAATTCCATCAGCAGGCGCACTTCCAGCGGCGGGCGCTGCCAGTTTTCCTGGCTGAAGGCGAACAGGGTCAGGACCTCGACACCCTGGCTGTGACAGGCGCGCACGATGCGCCGCGCGGCAGAGACGCCGGCGCGGTGGCCGAGCGCGCGCGCCTTGTGGCGCTGCTTGGCCCAGCGGCCGTTGCCGTCCATGACCACGGCAACATGCCGTGGCCGGGCCGGCTCGGCCAGCGGCGGGGGTTCGCGGGTCACGGGCGGGAATGTTCCCGACTAAACCGCAAGCAGCTCTTTTTCCTTCGCCGCCATTACCTCGTCCGCCTTGGCGACGAACTGGTCGGTGAGCTTCTGGATGGCACCCTCGGCCTCCTTCTCCTCATCGCCGGTGATGAGCTTTTCCTTGCCCAGCTCCTTGACGTCCTGGTTGGCGTCGCGCCGCACGTTGCGGATCGCCACGCGCGCCTGCTCGGTTTCCGACTTCACCACCTTGATCAGGTCGCGGCGGCGCTCCTCGGTCAGCGGCGGCAGGTTGATGCGGATGCTGGTGCCGGCGGTATTCGGGTTCAGCCCCAGGTTGGCCACCATGATGGCCTTCTCGATGGCCTGCACCATGTTCTTTTCCCAGGGCGTGATGAGAATGGTGCGTGCATCCTCCACCACCACGCTGGACACCTGCGACAGCGGCGTCTCGGTGCCGTAGTAGTCGACGCGCACATGCTCCAGCAGCGCGGTATTGGCGCGGCCGGTGCGCAGCTTGGTCAGGGCCTGCTTGAGGACGTCGACGCATTTCTGCATGCGCGAGGCCGCATCCTTCTTGATGTCATCGATCATGATTGCTCCACTAATTTACCGACGGCCGCTCACGGCCGTGCAATGAATCACACCTTCACCAGCGTGCCGATGCTGGTATCGCCCGTGACGATGCGCATCAGGGCCCCGGCGCGGAACATGTCGTACACGCGCAGATTGATCTTGTGGTCGCGGCACAGCACCAGCGCGGTCTGGTCCATCACCCCCAGGCGTCGATCCAGCGCCTCGTCGTAGGTCAGCACGTCGTAGCGCTTGGCCTGGGCATCCTTGTGCGGGTCGGCGGTATAGACGCCGTCCACCTTGGTCGCCTTGAGCAGCAGGTCGGCATTGACCTCGATGGCGCGCAGGGCGGCCGCCGAATCGGTGGTGAAAAAGGGATTGCCGGTGCCGGCGGCGAACACCACCACCCGGCCGCGTTCCAGGTGACGGATGGCGCGGCGGCGGATGTAGTCCTCGCACACCTCGTTGATGCGGATCGCCGACTGCACCCGCGCCGACAGGCCGATGCGCTCGATCGCATCCTGGATCGCCAGGGCGTTGATGACGGTGGCGAGCATGCCCATCTGGTCGCCGGTGACACGGTCCATGCCGGCGCGGGCCAGGCCTTCGCCGCGGAAAATGTTGCCGCCGCCGACCACCACCGCCACCTGCACTCCCAAGTCGATCACTTCCTTGATCTCCTGGGCCAGACGGGACATCACATCCGGCGAGATGCCGTAGTCCATCTCCCCCATCAAGGCTTCGCCGGACAGCTTTACGAGGATGCGCTTATAGGCGGGCTGTGCACTCATTGGCGTACTACGCCTCCGCGAAGCCCGGCTGCCGCTCCCGCACCCACGCTACGCGGCGCCGTGTCGCGACCGCCCCCGCCTGAAAGCTTTACGAGAATGCGCTTGTAGGCGGGCTGCTGGCTCAAGTTGGACTCCAGTCCGGGATGGTGGCTTTACCTAAAACAAGGCCCCGTCGCCGGGGCCTTGTTTCACAACGACTTGCGGCGAATTCTAGCGCAAGATTCTGCCATCTTGCGTGAACCGCAGCTTAACGGCAGCGATTATTTCTTTTTGCCGTCGCCGTCGTCCTTCGGCTCGTCCTTGTTCAGGCCCGCCTGCTCTCTCACTTCGGCGGCGAAGTCGGTCTTTTTCTTCTCGATGCCCTCGCCTACTGCCAGGCGCACGAAGTGCGCCACGCCGGCATTCTTGGACTTGAGCAGCTTTTCCACCGTCTGCTCCTGGTCCTTGACGAAATTCTGGCCCAGCAGGGTGATTTCGCCCAGGAACTTGCGGATCTTGCCCTCGACCATCTTGGCCAGGATCTCGGCCGGCTTCGGCTTCTTGCCGTTGGCCAGTTCCTCTTCCTGCTCCTGCGCCACCTGGGCCTCGATCACCTTGCGCTCGGACTCGATCGCCTCGGCCGGCACCGAAGCCGCATCCAGATGGCGCGGCGACATGGCGGCGATGTGCATGGCCAGGTCGCGGCCCAGCTCCAGCTCGCCCTGCTTGAGGGCCACCACCACGGCGATCTTGTCGCCCGGATGGATATAGGTGGCCAGCGGGCCGCCGGCGGACTGCACCAGCTCGAAACGGCGGAAAGTCAGGTTTTCGCCGATCTTGTTGATCAGTTCGCGACGCTTCTCGTCAAGGGTCTTGTCGCCGTCCTTCAAGGCCACCAGGGCTTCGAGGCTGGCCGGGCGATGGGCCAGCACGGCCTGGGCTGCGGCATTGGCCAAGGCGCGGAAATCGGCGCCCTTGGCGACGAAATCGGTCTCGGAGTTGAGCTCGACCAGGGCCACGGCCTCGCTGTTGGAGGCGATGGCGACAACGCCTTCGGCGGCGGTGCGGCCGGCCTTCTTGTCGGCCTTGGCGGAGCCGTCCATGCGCAGCTTCTCGGCGGCGGCCTCAATGTCGCCGCCGGTGGCGTCCAGCGCCTTCTTGCAGTCGCTCATGCCGGCGCCGGTGCGCTCGCGCAGTTCCTTCACCAGAGCCGCGGTAACGGGAGTGCTCATAAGTAAAATTCCAGTATTTGGTGTTGCCCTCCCTCAGGCTAGCGGCCGAGGAAGGCGGAAAGATGAAAGGGCCGGCCGAGGGAGGACTTCCCCCGGCCGGCCGTCAGCTTCTCAGGCTTCGGCGCGGTCGGGCTTGCCGCCCGGCTTGCGCGGACGGCGGGCCGGCTTCGGCGCGGCCGCACGGGCTTCATCCGACACGTCGACGGTCTCTTCCGGACGGCCGACGGTGTTGCTGCCCTTGCCTTCGATGATGGCGTCGGCGATGCACTGGGCGTAGACCTTGATGGCGCGGGTGGCGTCATCGTTGCCCGGCACCACCACGTCGATGCCTTCCGGGTTGTTGTTGGTGTCGACCACCGCCACCACCGGGATGCCCAGCTTGCGCGCCTCGGACACGGCGATGTTCTCGTAGCCGGTGTCGATGACGAACAGGCAGTCCGGCAGGCTCGGCATGTTCTTGATGCCGCCCAGGGACTTGCGCAGCTTTTCCAGCTCGCGATTGAACAGCAGCTGCTCTTTCTTGTTGAGGCGGTTGATGCTGCCGTCCTCGATCTTCTTTTCCATGTCGGTCAGGCGCTTGATCGAGCCCTTGATGGTCTTGAAGTTGGTCAGGGTGCCGCCGAGCCAGCGCTGGCTGACGTAGGGCTGGCCCGAACGCTGCGCCTCGGCCTCGATCGCCTCGCGCGCGGCGCGCTTGGTGCCGACGAAGAGGATGCGGCCGCCGTTGGCGGCGAGCTTGCCGACGAAGGAGCAGGCTTCCTTCAGCAGCGGCAGGGTGTGCTCGAGATTGATGATGTGGATCTTGTTGCGGGAACCGAAGATGTAGGACTCCATCTTGGGGTTCCAGTAACGGGTGCGGTGGCCGAAGTGCACGCCGGCCTCCAGCAGTTGACGCATGGTGATGCTAGACATTGGCTTATAGCTCCAAGGGTTGATTGCAAACCGCGCACTCGGAATCCGGATCCTGGGTTGAGGACGACCGGACACCCTGGGATGGGCGCGGATGGATTTGCGGAAGTGGAGCCTGGCCGAATTGGCTTAGACTATTCGCTTCCGCATGATTGCCTTACGGCGGCGCGCTTTATACCATATAAGGCGTGCTGGAACAAGGTTTTCCGCACCTTTCAGGTACCTTTGCAGGCAATGTCGGTCACCATCAAAACCCCCGAAGAACAGCGCCTGATGCTCGAAGCCGGCCGCGCCGCCGCCTCGGTCCTCGGCATGATCGCCCCCCACGTCAAGCCGGGCGTCACCACCGAGGTGCTGAACCGGCTGTGCCACGACTACATCGTCAACGAGTTGAAGGGCATCCCCGCCCCGCTCAACTACGGCGGCGGCGGCGGCCGCCAGCCGTTTCCGAAATCGATCTGCACCTCGGTCAACCATGTGGTCTGCCACGGCATCCCGGGCGACAAGCAGCTCAAGCGCGGCGACACCATCAATATCGACGTGACCGTGATCAAGGACGGCTTCCACGGCGACACCAGCCAGATGTTTTCGGCCGGCGAGCCCTCGGTGCTGGCACGCCGCCTCAGCGAGGTCACTCGCGAGGCGATGTTCGCCGGCATCCGCAAGGTGCGGCCCGGCGCCCGGCTGGGCGACATTGGCTATGCGGTGCAGCAGGTGGCGGAAGGCAACGGCTTCTCGGTGGTGCGCGAATACTGCGGCCACGGCATCGGCAGGGTGTTCCACGAAGACCCGCAAATCCTGCATTACGGCCGTCCTGGCACGGGCCTTGAATTGGTTCCGGGCATGACTTTCACCGTAGAACCCATGCTCAACGCCGGCCGGCCGGACGTACGGCTGCTGCCGGACGGCTGGACCGTGGTGACCAAGGACCATTCGCTGTCGGCGCAGTGGGAGCACACTGTGCTGGTGACCAATACCGGCTACGAAATCCTGACCCTGCGCGCCGACGAAAAGGTGCCGCACTAATGGGCGCCGAGTTGGACTTGGCGGAAGACGAGGCCGCCACGGTTTTTTCCGCCCGCAAGGTGCGGGCGCGCCTGCGCGCCGACGGCCAGAAGCCGGTCGCCGCCTTCCGCGCCACCCTGGACTGGGGCCGCGAGCGGCTGACCAGCATGTTCCACGAGGGCGCCGCTTCCGATTCGCTGGTGCATGCCCGCGCCCACCTGGTGGACGAGGTGCTGCACCAGGCCTGGCTGCAGTTCCTGCCGGAGCAGCCGGCCGGACTGGGCCTGATCGCGGTGGGCGGCTACGGCCGCGGCGAGCTGCTGCCCCATTCCGACATCGACCTGCTGGTGCTGCACGACGAGCACGCCCTGGAGGGCAACAAGTCGGCACTGGAGCAGTTCTTCGCCTTCCTTTGGGACATCGGCCTGGAAGTCGGCAGCGGCGTGCGCACGGTGGCCGAATGCGCCGAACTGGCGTCGCAGGACATCACCGTCATCACCAACCTGATCGAGTCGCGCCCGCTGTGCGGCGACGCCGCGCTGTACGCCGCGCTGCAGGAAGCGATGACGCCGGACAAGATGTGGCCGGTGGACGCCTTCTTCCGCGCCAAGCTGGAGGAGCAGCGCAAGCGCTACGCCAAGTACGACGATACCGGCTACAAGCTGGAGCCGAACGTCAAGGAAAGCCCCGGCGGCCTGCGCGACATCCACACCGTGGCCTGGGTCGCCAAGCGCCACTTCAACGCCCTCACCCTGAACGAGCTGCGCAACCGCGGCTTCCTCAGCAAGCAGGAATGCGACGAGCTGTTCGCCGGCCAGGATTTCCTGTGGCGGGTGCGCTTCGCCCTGCACATGATCACCGGCCGCCACGAGGACCGGCTGCTGTTCGATCATCAGATCAAGCTGGCGGCGCTGTTCGGTTATGTGGACTCCGACCACAACAAGGCGGTCGAGCACTTCATGCAGCTGTATTACCGCAGCATCAAGTCGCTGTCCTGTCTCAACGACCTGCTGCTGCAGCTGTTCGAGGAAGCGATCCTCGGTAAGGGCGAGGAAGCGGCGGTGCTGCCGCTCAATGCCCGCTTCCAGCTGCGCGGCAGCTACATCGAGGCGCGCGTCGACGACGTGTTCCAGAAGCAGCCCTCGGCGCTGATCGAGATTTTCGCGCTGATGCAGCAGCATCCGCAGATCGAAGGGGTGCGCGCCGCGACGCTGCGCCTGATCAGCCGCGACCGCAAGCTCATCGATGCGCACCGCGACGATGTGCGCGCCCGAACCCTGTTCATCGGCCTGTTCCAGCACGGCAGCGGCCTGACCCATGCCCTGCGGCGGATGAACCGCTACGGCGTGCTGGGTCGCTACCTGCCGGAGTTCGGCCTGATCATCGGCCACATGCAGTACGACCTGTTCCACACCCTGACGGTCGACGAACACACCCTCTATCTGGTGCGCAACCTGCGGCGCATGGCGATGGAGCGCTTCCGCCACGAATTGCCGTTCTACAGCGATGTCATGGCGCGCCTGCCCCGCCCCGAGCTGCTGTTTATCGCTGGCCTCTACCACGATATCGCCAAGGGCCGCGGCGGCGACCATTCCGAGATGGGCGCCGAGCTAGCCGAGCGCTTCTGCCTGGATCATGGCCTGTCGCATGCCGACGCCGCCCTGGTGTCCTGGCTGGTGAAGAACCACCTGACCATGTCGCTCACCGCGCAACGGCAGGACATCAGCAATCCGGAAGTGATCAGCACCTTCGCCAAGCGGATCGGCGAGCGCAGCCGGCTCGACTATCTGTTGCTGCTCACCGTCGGCGACATCCGCGCCACCAACCCCGCGCTGTGGAATTCCTGGCGCGACAGCCTGCTGCGCGAGCTGTACCACGGCGCCGGGCGGGCACTGGAACGCGGCCTCGATAATCCGGAAAGCGAGGCGGAGCGTGTCTCCGAACAGCGCCGCGCGGCGCTGGCCCTGCTCGGCAGCCGCGGCGTCGACCCGCACGAGGCCGACGCCGTGTGGGCGCGCTTCGAAAGCGATTATTTCCTGCGCCACTCGCCCGCCGAACTGGCCTGGCACCTGCCGGCGATCTGCGCCGTCAGCGAGTCCAGTCTGCCGCTGGTGCTGGTGGACACGGTCGACGGCCAGGGCACCACGGTGTTCGTCTACACCCGCGACCGCGACCACCTGTTCGGCCTGTCCACCGGCGTGCTGGCGCGGATGGGGCTGAACATCCTCGACGCCCGCATCAACACCACCGCCGACGGCTACGTACTCGACTCCTACGCAGTGGTGGAAAGCGATGGGCGGCCGATCGAGAATCCGCACCGCTACGAGGAAATCAAGGAGGGGCTGCGCAAGGTCCTGGGCGATCCAGACATTTCCGTGGTGGACGTGACCCGCCGCCGCTCGCAGCGCCTCAAGCACTTCGATACCCCGACCACGGTCAGCTTCAGCCAGGACCTGCCGCGCAAGCGCACCCTGCTGGAACTGGTCACCGCTGACCAGCCCGGCCTGCTGTCGATGATCGGCCGCGTCTTCCACAAGCGCGGCATCCTGCTCGACGCCGCCAAGATCAACACCATCGGCGAGCGCGCCGAGGACGTGTTCTTCATCACCACGCGCGAACACCTGCCGATCACCGACGAAAAGCTGCTCGACGAACTGCGCGAGGTGCTGATCCGCACCCTCAGCGACGCCGAACCCACCAAGCCATCCCCGAAAAAGAATGAACGCGACTGAACTCAAGGTCATCATCGAACACGCCTGGGAAAAGCGCGCCTCGCTCGATCCCCAGGAAACCCACGTCCGCAACGCCGTCGAGGGCGCCATCGCCCTGCTCGACGCCGGCCAGGCCCGCGTCGCCGAGCCGACCCCCGCCGGCTGGGTGGTGAACGAGTGGCTGAAAAAGGCGGTGCTGCTGTATTTCCGCCTACATGACAACGAGCCGATCGAAATGGGCCGGCTCTCCGGCTACGACAAGGTGCCGCTCAAGTTCGACGGCTGGAGCGAGGCCCAGTTCAAGCAGCTCGGCGCCCGCGTGGTGCCGCCGGCAGCGGTGCGCCGCGGCGCCTACATCGCGCCGGGCGCGATCCTGATGCCCAGCTACGTCAATATCGGCGCCCATGTCGGCAAGGGCACCATGGTCGACACCTGGGCCACGGTCGGCTCCTGCGCGCAGATCGGCGCCAACGTGCACCTGTCGGGCGGCGTCGGCATCGGCGGCGTGCTCGAACCGCTGCAGGCCAGCCCCACCATCATCGAGGACGACTGCTTCATCGGCGCGCGCTCGGAAGTGGTGGAAGGCGTGGTGGTGGAGAAGGGCGCGGTGCTGTCGATGGGCGTATTCATCGGCCAGAGCACGCCGATCTACGACCGCGAGAGCGGGCAGATCAGCTACGGCCGCGTGCCGGCTGGCGCGGTGGTGGTGCCCGGCTCGCTGCCGAAAGACGGCGGCCGCTACAACCTCACCTGCGCGGTGATCGTCAAGCGCGTCGACGCCCAGACCCGTTCCAAGGTCGGCATCAACGAACTGCTGCGGGATCTGTAGCTCTAGCTATCAGCGTGCCGATTCGAACCGGTACCGACCACCTGCACCGCGGGCGGTGAATGTTCCGGATCCGGTTCGCCGATACGCAGATGCCGCGTTGCCAGCGAGATTTCGCGCAGGAAGCAGACCAGGCCCAGCGTCAATGCCGCCATCGCCACGATGAACAGCAGGGCAATGATCGCGCTGAAGTTGGTGCCGGTGAGCGAATCGATGAACAGCACCACCACCACGATGCTGATCAGGATGGCGCTGCTGGTACACAGGCTGATGCCCCAGCTCACTAGCCGCGCGCGCCGCGCCAACCGCCCCAGGCTGGCGCGCAAGGTCTCGATGCGGCCGGGCGCGGCGGCGGCAAACTCCTTCTCGAGATGCCGGGCGCGATCGACAATGCGCGTCAGCCGGTTGGTCAGCACATTGAGCATGGCGGCGATGCCGGACAGCAGGAACACCGGCGCTACCGCCAGCCTGATCACATCCGCGATCGATACGATGTGGTCCATCTCCGGCACAGCCATCCGCTTCTCCCGTATTGCCCGCTGTTTCGCGCTTCCATTCGCGGCGCCAAGCATGCCTTGCTAGTCTAAGCCCTGCCAAACACCCCATGCCTTCGATGCAAGCCGACTCCCCCACCCTGCGCCTGACCCAGGAACTGATCTCCCGCCGTTCGCTGACCCCGGACGACGCCGGCTGCTGTGAGCTGATCGGCGATCGCCTGGCCATGCTCGGCTTCGCGCTGGAATGGCTCAATCAGGAGGGCGTCACCAACCTCTGGGCCAGACTCGGCACCGAAGGCCCGCTAATGGTTCTCGCCGGGCACACCGACGTGGTCCCGACTGGTCCGCTGGATCGCTGGACCAGTGATCCGTTCCTGCCGCAGATCCGCGACGGCGTGCTCTACGGCCGCGGCGCCGCCGACATGAAAAGCGGCCTGGCCGCCATGGTCTGCGCCGTCGAGCGCCTGCTGGCGGGCGCGCCGATCAAGGGCAGCGTGGCCTTTCTCGTCACCAGCGACGAGGAAGGAATGGCGCGGCACGGCACAAAATACGTCGCCGAGGTCCTGCGCGGCCGCGGCATCAGACCGGACTACGCCATCGTCGGCGAGGCCTCCAGCAACCTACAACTGGGCGACCGCATCGTCGTCGGCCGGCGCGGCTCGCTCGGCTGCAACCTGCGTATCCACGGCAGGCAGGGCCATGTCGCCTACCCGCACAAGGCCGACAACCCCATCCACCGCCTGGCCCCGGCCCTGGCCGAACTGGTCGCCACCGAATGGGATCGCGGCAATGCCAACTTCCCGCCGACCTCGTTCCAGATTTCCAATGTGCATGGCGGCACTGGCGCCAACAACGTCATCCCCGGCGAAGCCGAGGTGATCTTCAATTTCCGCTATTGCACCGAGTCCACCGCGGAAAGCCTCAAGGCGCGCGTGCATGCCGTGCTCGACCGCCACCTGCCGCACTACGAAGCGGACTGGTGGCATACCGGCGAGCCCTTCCTCACCCGGCAAGGCAAATTGATCGAGGCGGCGCAAGCGGCGATCGGCGAGATCACCGGCCTGCGCGCCGAGCAGTTCACCGGCGGCGGCACCTCGGATGCGCGCTTCATCGCCCCGCTGGGCACCGAGGTGGTGGAGATCGGGCCGATCAACGACAGCATTCACAAGATCGACGAGCACGTGAACGTCGAGGATCTCGACCGGCTCAGCCGGATCTACGAAAACACCCTGGCCCGGTTGCTGCAATGAGCGCCGCAAGCGTCAGCGGACTCGCGGACTTCCGCCCGTCCTGGCTGGTCGCGCATCCACAGCTGCAGTCGATCCTCGCCACCAAGGGGCCGCGGCGGCGCCTGTGGCTGAAGCGCGGCAGCCGCATGGACGCCGTGGCTCAGCGTCACCTGCTCGACTGCGGCGACGGCGTGCGCCTGGTTGGCTACCACTCGCGCCAGCCCGAAGGCACGGCTCCGCGCGGCCTGGCGGTGCTGATCCACGGCTGGGAGGGCCATCACGATTCGGCCTACGTCTATTCGATGGCCTGCCAACTGTATGCCCTGGGCTGGAACACCTTCCGCCTCAATCTGCGCGATCACGGGGGCACCCATGGACTCAATGAGGCCCCGTTCCACTCGGCGCGCATGGCCGAGGTGTTGGGCGCGATCCGTGCCGTGCAGCAGCTCGACCCGGCGCAGGCGCTGGTGGTGATCGGCTTTTCGCTGGGCGGCAATTTCGCCCTGCGCGTGGGCATGCAGGGACCTGCGGCGGGTGTGACCCCGCGGCTGTCCATCGGCGTCTCGCCGGCGATCGATCCCGGCGCCACCCTGCACGCGATCGACCAGGGGCCGCTCCTGTTCCGCCGCTATTTCATCGGCAAGTGGCGCAAGACCCTGCGCGCCAAGGACCAGGCCTGGCCCGGGCGCTACGACTTCCGCCCCTATGCCGGCATCAAGACCTTTGTCGAAACGACGCGGCGCTTCGTTGCCGACTTCACCGATTTCCCCAGCAGTGAAGATTACCTCGGCACCTACACGCTGAGCCCGGCCATGCTGATGCACTCGGCCTCGCCGCTGGCGCTGATCACCGCGCAGGACGATCCGGTGATCCCGTTCCGCGACTTCGCCGGGCTCGAAGCACGCGGCTCCGTGATCCACTACGACGCCCCGGCGCGCGGCGGCCATTGCGGCTTCATCGAGAACCTGGCGCTGGAATGCTGGGCCGAGCGGCGGGTGGTGCAACTGCTGGACGCAATCCGCTAAGGACCTGGACAGCTTCAACAAAAAGTGGACATCCTGTCCAAGATACCCGGCCTCCATGCCGGGACTGTTTAAATAAGCAACACCAATAAAAAAGCCCGCTCGCGGAATATCCGCGAGCGGGCCGGTTTGCGGCTGTCGGCTCCGCCTTCGGCTTGAGCCGACCTACGTCAGGCTCAGGCAGCCTTTTCCAGCTTGGCGTCCCACTGACCCAGCGCGGCGAGGCCGTTCATCTTGGCGCGGTGCAGGTGGGCCAGCTTGCCGGCGTCCATGTTCTTGCCGCCCCAGGCCTTGAGCGCGGCGGCCTGCAGGGCGCGGCCGTAGGAGAAGGTCAGCTTCCACGGCAGGTTGCCAATCTTGTTCATGGCGTCGAGATGGGCCGTCGCCAGTTCATCGGCCGGACCACCGGAGAGGAAGGCGATGCCCGGCACGGCGCCCGGCACACGGCGCTTCAGCACATTGAGGGTGCGTTCGGCCACTTCCTGCACGCCGGCCTGGCTCGGGCACTTGGCGCCGGATACCACCATGTTCGGCTTGAGCACGATGCCTTCCAGCAGCACCTTCTGGTAATACAACTCTTGGAATACCTCGGACAGCACCCAGTCCGTCACCTTTTCGCAAGTTTCGACCGTGTTGTCGGCATCCATGAGTACTTCCGGCTCGACGATCGGCACGATGCCGGCTTCCTGGCACAGTGCGGCGTAACGAGCCAGGGCGTGGGCATTGGTGTGGATGGCGTTGTAGCTCGGCGTGCCGTTGCCGATGGTGATGACCGCGCGCCACTTGGCGAAACGGGCGCCGGCGGCGAAATATTTCTCCAGGCGCTCGCGCAGGCCGTCGAGACCCTCGGTGACGGTTTCCTCGGGGCCGCCGGCAGCGAGCGGCTTGGCGCCCTTGTCCACCTTGATGCCCGGAATCACGCCCTTGGAAGCCAGCAACTGCGAGAACGGCTGGCCGGCCAGGCTCTTCTGGAACAGGGTTTCCTCGAACAGGATCACGCCGCTGGTGTGCTGCTCGAAGCCCGGCGTGGTGAACAGCATGTCGCGGTAAGCCTGGCGATTCGGCTCGATGTTTTCGACGCCGATCTTCTCGAACCGCTTGCCGATGGTGGCAGTGGACTCGTCGGCGGCCAGGAGGCCTTTGCCGGGGGCGACCATCGCCAAAGCGGTTTCGCGGAGAATCTTTTCGTTCACAGGGGGTAGCCTCTAGCAGGAAATAGTGATCAGGCGACAGCAATTGAGCATTTTATCGACCGGCGGGAGTCGAGCCAAGTTCAAATGCGCCACCCATGCGGCGGCACCGCGCCATTGCCGATATCAACGCAATATGCGAGCCGGTCGCCTCGCTTGACTCCCGATAATTAGTTACTAAACTAGTCACGCAATGAATACACGCTTCGCAGTCGCCACCTATGCCCTGACTTTCATGAGTCTGGCGCAGGAGCGCATGGTGACTTCGGACGAACTGGCGGCCAGCATCGGCACCCACCCCGCCCTGGTTCGGCGCATGCTGTCGATGCTGCGCGAATCCGGCCTGGTGGAGACCCAGCTCGGCCCCGGCGGCGGCGCCCGCCTGGCGCGCTCGCCGGATGAGATCAGCCTGCTCCAGGTATATGACGCCATCAGCGCCGCCGAGGACCTGTTTTCCATCGGCCGCATCAGCCCCAACCCGGACTGCCCGATGAGCGCCGGCATCCAGTCCACCCTGGGATGCATGCTGGCCAGGCCCGAACAGGCTCTGCGCCTGGCCTTGGACGGGGTCTCGATCCGCAATCTGCTGAACGAAGCGACGGCGCGGGTGCCACAGGCCGCAGCGGCGCATAGCGCCTGAAATCGAACCGCAACCAACCGAACCGACACTCACGGATGAGTCCCACTTCCAAGCCACTGCCCTTGGCCGCAAGCCACTACACACGCACCGCCGTTGCCCTGCACTGGGTCGTGGCCGGCATCATCATCTGCACCTTCAGCCTGGGGCTGGTGGTGTCGGATATGCACTTCAGTCCGCAGAAGCTGAAGCTGGTGGCCTATCACAAGTGGCTGGGCATCACCGTGCTCGCCCTGGTCGCCCTGCGCGGCATCTGGCGGCTGACGCACCAGGCGCCGGCCCTGCCGCCGATGCCGGCCTGGCAGCAGATCGGCGCCAAATTTACCCATGCACTGATGTATACGCTGATGTTCGCCATCCCGTTCAGCGGCTGGCTGTTCAGCTCCGCCACCGGTTACCAGGTGGTGTATCTCGGCATCCTGCCCCTGCCCAACTTGCTGGCCAAGAACAAGCTGCTGGCGGACGCCCTCGGCGACATCCATGCGACCTTCGCCTGGCTGATGTTCTACGTCCTGTTGCTGCATGTAGCGGCGGCGCTGAAACACCATTTCCTCGATCGCGATGAAACGCTGCGCCGCATGCTGCGGTGGCGCACCCACTAGCCAAACCAAGGAGTCCCCATGAGCGGGAAAACCCTGCACCGCACGGCTGCCCTCGCCGCCCTGTTGCTGACCCTCGGCGCCGCCGCGGCGGACACGCCGGTCAACGCGGCGAAGAGCAGCGTCAGCGCCACCTTCACCCAGATGAAAGTGGCGGTGGACGCGCCCTTCAAGCAGTTCCGCGGGAGCGTCGATTTCGATCCCGCCAAGCCGGCACAGGCCAAGGCACACATCGAGATCGACACCGCCAGCTTCGATCTCGGCGACGAGGACTACAACAGCGAAGTGCGCAAAGCCGCCTGGTTCGATACCGCGCACTTTCCCAAGGCGAGCTTCGACGCCACCGGCGTGAAACCCCTGGGCGGCACGCGTTACGAGGCCAGCGGCACGCTCAGCCTCAAGGGCAAGACGCAGACCCTGACCGTGCCCGTCACCTTCAAGACCGATGGCGACGGCAGCAGCTTCGACGGCACCGTCACCATCTCGCGCGCGTATTTCAACATCGGCGACGACGAATGGAAGGACACCGTCGCCGATCCCGTCACCGTCAAGTTCCACATCGTCGTTTCCCCCAAGCACTAATACAGGAGCGTTTCCCCATGAAACTCAACCGCATCGCCGCCGCAGCCCTGCTGGCGGCGCTGAGCGCCCCCGCTTTCGCCGACGTCGAGCACTACACCGTCGATCCGGACCACACCTACGCCAGCTTCGAGGCACCGCACATCCAGGCCATCTCCATCTGGCGCGGCAAGTTCGATCACACCCAGTCCGGCACCGTCACCCTGGACCGCAAGGCCCACACCGGCACCGTCGACATCGTCATCGACACGACTTCGATCGATTTCGGCATGGAGAAGATGAACAAGCATGCCAAGAGCGCCGACTTCTTCGACGTCGAGAAATATCCGACCGCGGAGTACAAGGCGGACACCATCAAGTTCGACGGTGATACGCCGGTGGAAGTGGACGGCCAGCTGACCCTGCACGGCGTGACCAAGCCGGTGGCGCTGAAGATCAATTCCTTCAAGTGCATCATCCACCCGATGCTCAAGGTGCAGGTCTGCGGCGCCGATGCATCCGCGCAATTCGACCGCAGCGACTTCGGCATCGCCTACGCAGTGCCGATGACCGGCGGCCAGGTCAAGCTGCAGATCCAGGTGGAAGCCAAGCTCGACGACAAGCCGGGCCCGACCCATTAAAGACATCCCTGTCTAAGCCTCCGGTCATCCCTGACCGGACTGTCAAAAGGGGGCCGCTTTGCGGCCCCCTTCTTTGTTGGATCGATGCCGGGAACCACCCTGCGCGGATGCACAGGAACTTAAAGGCTTGCTGATGAGCCTAAACCTCTGAAGATCCACATGGAGGTGGAACATGCTAGGCACCATTCTGCTGATCGTGCTGCTATTGGCGCTGCTCGGTGCGTTTCCCCGCCAAGGAGCGTACTCGGCCAACTGGGGTTACTACCCCAGCGGCGGCATCGGGCTGGTGGCAATCATCATCATCGTGTTGCTGATCACGGGCGGTATTTGAACCATGGCCCTCATTCTCCGGAGCAGCCATGACCGATGAAAAAATCGCCGTTGACGAGGCACGCCGGCTGCATCAGCACGGCGTCGTCACAGGCGAGCTCGAGAACAGTGTCCATGCGGAGATCCGCACCAGTGCACGCAGCGTGGGCGATGCCGACGCCGCGAAGATCGATGCACTGGCACACCGCCTGCGCGGCAAAGCCATCGACAATGTCGCGGAGACCGACAGCGAGATCGAGCGGCAACGACGCTACGCCCGTATCCGGCAGTTCGTCGATTACCTGTTCTACCTTATCTACGGCCTGCTAGGGCTGCGTTTCCTGCTGACCCTGGTCGGAGCCCGGCAGAGCGCAGGCCTGGTGAGGCTGGTGGATGGGATCACAGCGCCGATCTTCGCGCCGTTCAAAGGCGTCCTGCCGACACCGGCGACTGACCAGGGCTTCGCTTTTTCCTCTTCAGCCCTGCTGGCGATCCTGGTTTACGTCCTGATCCATGCTTCGATCAAGGGATTGCTGCGCATCATCGGGCGGCGCAGCACCGAACTCTGAACATGGAACTCTTGTCGGGCGTCACGATGGGCCCTAGCGATGGGGCTCTTGAGGAGCCCCATCGCAATGTCATCCACTATCGACGCATTCCCGCTCAACCCGGCCACGGTCAGTGCAGACGCACCATGCGCTGTGCGTACGCAATCAGATCGTTGCGATCATGCAGCAGCACGCGATTGCTGCGCGTGGCGGGCACCTGCAATATTTGCGGTGGTCCCATCAGGGCTTCCTTCGCGGCGAAAAAGCGTTCCAGCGACAGCCTCAGCTTGATGACGCTGACCAGATGCAGGCAGCCTTGTGTAGCGGCGGCTTCCACCGCTTCCATCAGTTCGTGCAGAGCCTCGCAATCCCATTCGAGCTCTGCGATGCCCGGGAACAGCACTTGAGCTTCAATCGCGCAGTGCACGCGGAACAGATCCATCACCACAGGCATCAGTTCAAGGCCGGATTCGGCGGAGTTGTCGTGCTCAAAGCGGCCGAGCAACTCCAGCAGCAAGCGGCGATCCATGCATAACTCCGCAGCGTGAATCTGATAATTCGTCTCGATGCCGATAGCGGTTTGCAAGTCCATTTTGCAACTCCTTGGTGTCCTTACCCAGAGCACCGCAAGCGCGGTGGCCAAGCGAGAACGCGCACTTCCCATGCCATTGCGGCCGCGCCGGATGGAAGCTGTTTATTCCTTTTATTTCAATGCCATGCAGCACTCAGCCATGCGGCGAACGGCGCATCGCCACGGCATGACTGTGTAAGAACTACAGAACAGGTGGTAACAGCGCGGTAGATGTTACTCAGCATGCGGCATGTTTTCCCTGGAGATGCCCTTTGCCCCCAGGCGGCTCAGCCCGAGTGCGGATGGAAGTGCCCGCAATACAGCCCTTCGATTTCGACCGCCGGCGCCCCATCGAAGCTTGTGCCAAGAGCAACCATCAGCGGCTTCAAGCCGGCATTGCCGGGCAGCAGATAGGCTGTATCGCCGCTGCGCCGCAGGCGCCGGACGGTGAGTTCGATGCCGGCGTGCGAGAACAGCTTGGCGACGATGATCTGGTCGTTGATCTGATCGTTTTCGGCCATCACCGTCTGCTTGACGCCGATCAGATCGCCGTCCTGGATACCCATATCGACCATCGAGCTGCCGACGATCCGGCGCAGATAGTCCGCGGGCGGCCTGAACATGGCCGGCGAGATCGGGAGCAGTGCGTCGAATTTTTCGGTGGCCAGCGTGGGCGGCCCCGCAGTGATACGGCCCAGCAGCGGCAGGAACACCCGGTCGCTGCCCACCGGCCCTGCGCGGTCACGCAAACGGATGCCCCGCGGGATATCGCGGCGCAGCTCGATCACCCCCTTGGCCGCGATCAGCTTCAGATGATCACCCGCCGCCTTCTGCGTGAATCCGAACCGCGCGGCAATTTCCGCCTGGGTTGGCGGCATCCCCTCCCGCGCCAGGTATTCGCGCAGGAAATCGACGATTTGTTGCTGTCGGCCGGTGAGGGACATGGACAGATACTACTTATATAAGTAGTATCTGTCCATGTCATCACAGCGGGGATCAGGCATGACCAAGTCGATCGGATTGAATACGTCGGAAAACCGCCCGCTGCAGCTGCCGCGCCGCGGCAAGCTGCGCAGGGTCTCCAAGCTGGTGGGCGAGCGTCGCGCACAGTTCATGCGCTCGGACGTGCGTCGCGGCACGTCGGCAAAGCCGGAAATGATGTCGGTGGAAAGCCCTGGCGAGGCGTCTGCCCGCACACAGGAAAAAATCGCGACCCTGCGGGTGCAGGCTTCGATCGTCGCGGCCATGGCCGGCATGCTGGGTTTTTTCCACGCACCGCTGACCGCGGCCCTGACTTCGCTGTTTGGCTGAGGTGCGGCAGCGGTTCGCTGCGTCGGGCAAGAACGCCCGGATCGCATTCGGTCGGACCAGGACTAAGGATGAGTGCCGGCCGCGAAAAGATCCGCATGAGCCGGGGTGTTTGGGCGCGCGCTCAAACAGCCAAACGTATTGCCGCTAGAGCATTTTCGATTTATTTGCTGACGTAGCCGCAAGAAGCAAAGTAGTTCGAACACTCTTCTTGGGTAAAGATGTCGACGAGGGTTCCGATGTACTCCCAGAGGGCATCGACGGTTCGGATCGC
>JAMFRN010000162.1 GCA_026224805.1 Nevskia soli | reverse complement strand
GTCGTACACTTTTTTCGACGTAACCGAGTTGGCGCAGCAAAGCGAGCCGAAAGGCGCGCCGCAGAAACAAACGATCTCACCTAAAAGCTGAACCGAGGAAATCAGATGGCGACCCACGCACCCGCCGCTCACACCGAAACCGGTCCGAGCCGCTACTTCGTCCCCCATCCCAGCGCCTGGCCGTTCATCCTGACCGCCGCCCTGGCCCTGGTCGTTTACGGCGTCGGCGCCTACCTGGAAGAGCGCACCATCCCGTTCAAGCCGATGATCATCGCCGGCGCGGTGCTGGCCTTCTATATCATCTTCCGCTGGTGCCGCGACGTCGCCATGGAAAGCGAGCACGGCAGCTACAACCTCCAGGTGGACCGCACCTTCCGCTGGGGCATGAGCTGGTTCATCTTCTCCGAGGTGATGTTCTTCGGCGCCTTCTTCGGCGCCCTGTTCTACACCCGCACGATGTCGGTGCCCTGGCTCGGCGGCGACGGCGCCAAGCTGATGACCAACCTGGTCCTGTGGCCGCATTTCGAAGCTGGCTGGCCGAGCAACGGCCCCGGCCACGTCGGCGGCGAGTTCGAGGGCATGGAAGCCTGGGGCCTGCCGGCGATCAATACCTTGCTCCTGATCACCAGCAGCTTCACCGTGACCTGGGCGCACCACGCGCTGAAGGACAACAAGCGCGCCAAGTGCATCGCCTTCATGGTGCTGACGGTACTGCTGGGCGCCACCTTCCTCGGCTGCCAGGCCAAGGAATACATCCACGCCTACACCGTGCAGAACCTGACCCTGCATTCCGGCGTCTACGGTTCCACCTTCTTCATGCTCACCGGCTTCCACGGCATGCACGTGACGCTCGGCACCCTGATGCTGATCATCATCACCGCGCGCCTGATCTCTGGCCACTTCAAGCCCGACCGGCATTTCGGCTTCGAGGGCGTGGCCTGGTACTGGCACTTCGTGGACGTGGTATGGATCGGCCTGTTCACCTTCGTCTACGTGCTGTAAGCGCGCTGGCGACGGAATAAAAAAGGCCCGGCCGCAAGGCCGGGCCTTTTGTTTTACCAGCGTCATACTGGCGAAAGCCGGTATCCAGGGATTCGGAGAGCATCCGTTGCAACTCTGGATTCCGGCTTGCGCCGGAATGACGTGTTCGTTTGATTTTGCGGAGATTGTGTAGGCTGGTCGTTCAACCCAGCCTACGGATTGCCAGTTTTAACCACCCACGCCATGCGGATGTATCCATCCCATGAAGTAGCTCAAAACCAGGAATATCGCGAAGGCGATGGACAGGCCGACACGGATGGTGAGGGCCTTCACCGTGCGGCGGTCGTTGCTGGTGCCCTGGTCCTTGAGCAGGAAATACAGGCCCGAGAACAGCGACGCCACGATGGCGAGCAGGAAGGCCACGATGATGATTTTGACAAGCATGGATGACGTCTGCGGAGGGCCAAAGCGCATCTTAGCCCCTCGCCCCAAGCCGCGTAACCGAACCCCCTAACCCAACTGTATAGCCGAAGCTGAACAATGCGCTGGTCCTTCCGCCCCTCCAAGTGGTCCGTCATCGGCGCCGTCGCCGGCTGCATCGTGACCGTCTACCTGGGCATCTGGCAGATCCATCGCGGCGACGCCAAGCAGGCCCTGGACCGGCAATACGCCGCCGCGGCGCAACAACCGCCGGTCGAGCTGCAGGCCGCCACCGCGCCCCTGGCCGGGCTGGCCGCCACCGCGGTCACCGTGCATGGAGAATACCTCGCCGAGCGCCAGCTGCTGCTCGACGACCAGGCGCAGAACGGCATGGCCGGCTACGACGTATGGACCCCGCTGCGCCTCGCCGGCGGCGGCCTGGTCATCGTCAACCGCGGCTGGGTGCCGCACGGCGCCAGCCGCCAGATCCTGCCGCCGCTGCCGGCTCCGGCCGGCGCGATCAGCCTGCACGGCCTGTGGCGTTCCCTGCCGGAGCCGGGCGTGCGCCTGGGCGGCTCGGTCTGCGCCCCCGGTCACGTGCCCGCGGACTGGCCGCGCCTGGTGCTCTATCCCACCGCCGCTGATCTGGCCTGCTTCTACGGCGAGCCGGTGATGGCCGGCGAAGTACTGCTCGCCGCCGACGAGCCGGCCGGCTATGTGCGCGATTGGCAGGTCAGCACCCAGGGCCTCCCGCCGATGCGTCATTACGCCTATGCCGCCCAGTGGTTCGCCTTCGCCCTGACCCTGCTGGTCCTTTTCATCAAGCTCAACCTGAAACGCAAACCGTGAACACCACTCCTGCCCAACCGCCACCCCAGCGCAAGCAGTTCCTGCTGCTGCTCGCCATCTTCACCCTGCCGGTACTGGCCGCCTACGCCGTGTATTTCCTGTTCCCCGGCCTGCGCCCCACCGGCACCACCAACTACGGCCAGCTGGTGGCCCCGACGGCGCGGCCGCTGCCCGCCTTCGACCTACGCGACGCCGACGGCAAGCCGGCCGTGGCCGGCCTGTTCAAGGGCAAATGGAGCATGGTCTATGTCGGCGCCGCCGACTGCGCCCAGGCCTGCCAGACCGAAATCTACCTGAGCCGCCAGGTCCGTACCTCGCTGGCCCTCAACGCCCGGCGCCTGCAGCGCCTCTACATCGCCTCCGATGCGCAGTCGCTGGCCGCCGCCAAGGCCCTGTTCCCGCCCACCGAGCACCCGGACCTGCTGCTGCTGGCCGACGCCGGCACCCCCGGCAGCCGCGCCGCCGACTTCTTCCAGCCCGGCCAGCCCGATGCCCTGTACATGGTCGATCCGCTCGGCAACTGGTTCATGCTCTACCCGCCCAAGGCGGACCAGAACGCGGACTTCAAGGGCATCGGCAAGGATTTGAAGAAGCTGCTGAATCAGTCGCAGGTGGATTGAGGCTGTGGAGAGCAGAGTAGGGTGGGTGGTGGGGAGCGCAACCCACCCGTGCACAATATCAAGCAACGCCAAACTTGACTTAGTAAACGAAAAGCCGTGGGTTTCGCTTAGCTCCACCCACCCAACAACACAACCCATCCCCCCCACAGTGTCGCCCACCGACACCAAACGAGG
>JAMFRN010000161.1 GCA_026224805.1 Nevskia soli | reverse complement strand
TGCCCCTGCTCGGCGCCGGCCTGACCCAGGAACAGGACCAGTTCGCGATCCCGGCGTTCCAGATCGGCTCGGACAACCAGCTGCAATTCCAGTTCGTCATCGATTACCAGCGGCAAAGCCTGTGCAAGGACCCGCTGGTGGATAACCTGCGCTCGGCGCTCGACCCAGACACCACCATCGACCTGAGCGGCTTCCCGCATTTCACCGCCATGCCGAACCTGGCGCTGTTCGCCAATGCCGGCTTCCCCTTCACCAAGTACGCCGACTTGGCCGAAACCTCCGTCGTGCTGCCCGAACAGCCGGCGGCGCAGGACGTGGAAACCTATCTTTATCTGCTGGGCCGTATGGGGCGCTTCACCGGCCTGCCGGCGCAGCGCTTCCGGCTCATCCCGATGCACGACGTGGCCCAGGCGGCGGACACCGATCTGCTGATCATCGGCGCCGGCCGCGAAGGCGATGTGCTGAGCGGCTGGGACAAGTCGCTGGCGCTGCTGCTGGATGGCAGCAAGCGCACGCTCAAGGCCATCACGCGCGTCCATGGCCTGGCGGACGATCCGCTGCTGGTGCGCCAGCTCGCGTTCGACCGCTGGCAGGTGTCGGTGCGCAGCGGCGGCGCGCTGGCCGCCCTGCTGGGCTTCGAGTCGCCGCTCAAGTCCGGGCGCAGTGTGGTGGCGGTGGCATCCACTTCGCCGGCGCAGGAAAGCGGAGTCATCGATGCATTCGACAACGGCGCCTCGGTCAGCCGCATGCGCGGGGACACCGTCGTCATCCGCAACGGCGAAGTCGATAGCTTCCAGGGCGAGCCGGTTTATTACGTCGGCACGCTATCGGTGTGGAAACGCCTGTGGCTGTACCTGTCGCACGTGCCGTTCCTGGTGCTGCTGCTCGCCTTGCTGGCTGGCGTCATGCTGGCGTTCTGGCTCTACGCCTACCTGCAGCGCGCTGCTGCGCGCCGCATCAGCCAGTAAACGCGGCATCCGGCGCGCCGGCATGACCAGCCTGGGAATTCCGGCAAGCCTGCGCCGTCACTTGGCGCCGCTGGCGGCGGCGCTATTGGCGTCGGCTATCGTCCTGGCGCCGGCCCAGGCGGCGCCGGCCTGCCCGCCGCAGTGGCAGTCCTGGCAGGATTTCAGCGAGCACTGGAAGAGCGACGGCGGCCGCATCGTCGAACATGACGAAGCACGCCTGCGCACCGTGTCCGAGGCGCAGGCCTATGCCATGCTGTTCGCGCTGGCGGCGAACGACCGCGCCGGCTTCGACCGCCTGCTCGACTGGACCCAGGACAACCTGGCCCAGGGCGATCTCACCGCCCACCTGCCGTCCTGGCTGTGGGGCAAGCGCGACGACGAGCAATGGGGCGTGCTCGATCCGAATTCGGCCAGCGATGCCGATCTGTGGATGTCCTACGACCTGCTGGAAGCCGGGCGGCTGTGGTCCTCGCCGCGCTATACCGCCCTGGGTCGCCTGCTGGCGGCGCGCATCCAGCGCGAGGAAACCACTGACCTTCCCGGTCTGGGGCCGACCCTGTTGCCGGCGCCGCACGGCTACATCCCGGGGCCGGACAGCTGGCGCCTCAATCCCAGCTACGCACCCTTGCTGGTGATGCGACGTCTCGCCGCCGAGCCTGGCGGCGGCACCTGGCAGGCACTGGCGGAATCCGGCGTCAAGCTAGTGCTCGGTTCCGCACCCCACGGCTTTGCGCCGGACTGGGTGCTGTATCGGCGCGACAGCGCCTTCAGCGCCGATCCGGATACGCATGGCGTCGGCAGCTACGACGCGGTGCGGGTTTACCTGTGGGCGGCGTTGCTCGCCGCCGACGAGCCGCAGCGGGCGCCGCTGGTCAACGCCCTGCGGCCAATGGCGGCGGCGGTGGCGCACGACGGCGTGCCGCCGGCCAGGGTGGATAGCGCGGCCGGCACCTATGAAGGCAGCGGCCCCGCCGCCTTCTCCGCCGCGCTGATCCCGTTCCTGCAGGCCAGCGGTTTCGCCGATGCCTCGCGCGATCAGGCGCTGCGCCTGCAGGCCATCGACCCGCAACGCAAGCAGGGCTACTACGACCGGGTGCTGGGTTTGTTTGCCGGAGGCTGGCAGGACGGCTGGCTGCGCTTTGACCGCGGCGGTCAATTGCAAACCCGCTGGAATCCCGCATGCGTCGCAGCCTCCAGACGCTGATTGCGGCGCTGCTCTGCGGCGGCGCCTTGGCTGCCGCACTGCCGACGGCACAGCAGGCCCTGGTGGACAGCGCCCGCCTGTGGGAAGCGCGGGGGCGCGATGACCTGGCGCACGAGGCATTGGAAAAATTGCTGCGCGCGCGTCCGGGCGATCCGGATGTATACGCGCGCATCGGCCTGCTGGAACTGCGCAGCGGCCGCATCGCCGATGCGGCGGCCCGGCTCAAGCAGCTGAAGCAGGACGATCCGCAGTCGCCCGCCACGCAGGAACTGGCTGACGCCTATCGCCTCGCCACCACCGACCGCATGCGCATGGCTTCGGTGCGCCGGCTGCTCGAGATCGGCAAGGATGACGAGGCGGTGGCCGGACTGAAGGAATTATTCCCCAATGGCCCGCCGCAGGGCGAACCGGGCATGGAGTACTACGGCATCCTGGGCCGGCGCAGCCAGAACTGGGCGGAGGCGCGCGCCGGCATGGAACGGCTGGTGCGCGAGCACGCGGACGATCCGCAGTACCAGATGGCCCTGGCCGATCTGCTGTCGCGGCGCGACCAGACGCGCGCCCAGGCGCTCAACCTGTATGCCGAGCTGTCGCACCGCGAAGACCTGAAGCCGCAGGAATTCATGGATGCCTGGCACAGCGCCATCCGGCGCAGTTCATCCGGCCAGGCTTCGGTCTCCAGCTTGCGCGAATACCTGGTGCGGGCGCCGGACGATACCGAGGCCGCGGCGCGCCTGGCCCGGCACGAGCGCGCGCAGCAGCAGCTCGCCGCGCTCGGACTGGATACCCGCAATACCGACGTGCTGCTGCGGCGCGCGGACAGCGCATCGGCGGCCCAGCACTGGGCATCGGCGGAAAACCTTTACCGCAAAATCCTGGTGCTGGAGCCCGACAACAGTTCCGCCGAGGATGGCCTGGCGCGCACTATGGTCGAGCAGGGCCGGGTGCAGGAAGCACTGGATCTGCTGGCACGACAGGCCAGCGCCCATCCCAAACGCGCCCACGGCTCCAGCTTCACGCGCGCGCGCCTGCTGCGCGCGCGCGGCGATGCCGAGGCCGCCGCCGGCCAGATCGATGCGGCGCGCGTCGATCTGGCGGCCGCCATTGCCCTGACGCCGGACGATCCCTGGCTGCGCTACGACTTGGCCAAGCTGGAACTGGCACAGAACAACAGCGGCCGCGGCCGCGAGCTGTTCGAGCAAGGCATGGCCGTCGCTCCGCAGGACTCGCAGATGCGCTATGCCTTTGCGCTCTACGTCTCCGCACTGGATGCGCCGCAGGAAGCCTTGCAACTGGTCGACGGCATTGCGCCAGCGCAGCGCAGCGACGGCATGCGCGAACTCGATGCGCGCCTGCGCCAGCAGTTGCAGCGCGCCGAAGTCGAAGCGCTGGCCGACGCCGGGCGCTGGATCGACGCGCACCAGCGCTACAGCGATCTGGCCGCGGCCTATCCGGACGATCTCGGCCTGCAACTGGCCTATGCGCGCTTCCTCGACCACAGCGACGATGCCGCCAGCACCGACGTGGTGCTGGACCAGGTCGATGCTCTGGCGCCGCCGGACGATCTCGATCACCGCCTCGAATCGCTGCGCCTGCGCCGCAACACCGCCAACTGGCCCCGCGCCGATCGCGCCAGTGCCATGCTGCTGGCGCAGGCGCCGAACGACCCGCGCGTATTGCGCGCCGCCGGCCAGGTGGCGCAGGCCCAGGGGCAGAGCATCGAGGCGCTGGCGTTCTACCGTCGCGCTGCCGATACCGCGCCGGCGAACGATCCGGATCGCGCCGAGATTGAGCGCCTGCTGGCTTCGGCGCAGAGCGAGCGGATCGAGGAACAGCGCGACCGGCTGGCCTACGTCGCCACCTCGATCGACTTGCAGGAGAAGCCGGGCGACCCGGGCGTGTCGCACTTCACCGACCTCGAAGTGCCGGTGGAATTGCGCTGGCCGCTGGATCGCAAGAGTTATGTCTGGGCACATCTGGATACCGCGCATATCGAATCCGGCACCCTGCCTGCGAACTACGACGCGGCGGCGCTGTACGGCAAGGTACAGGCCTACGGTCCCAATTCCCTGGTGGATTTCCCCAACGGCGCCGAGCAGAGCCAGACCGGCGAGTCGGTGGCGCTCGGCTACCATTCGGATCGCTACCGCTTCGACCTGGGCTCCACGCCGCTGGGCTTCCTGGTGCAGAACGTGGTCGGCAGCGCCGAAGTCGATGGCAGCGCCGGGCCGCTCGACTGGTTCGCCGGCCTGTCGCGGCGCCCGGTCAACAGCAGCTACCTGTCCTATGGCGGCGCCCGCGACCCGGTCACCGGCGAAGTGTGGGGCGGGGTGATCAAGTCCGGGCTGTCCATCGGCCTCGGTCACTATGCGTCGAAGTGGGGCGCCAACGCCTCGGCCGGATACTCGCTGCTGGACGGCCGCAATGTCGAATCCAACAAAGAACTGTCGGCGCGCGCCTACGCCTACCGGATTCTTTACGGCACCGACAATATGGAGTTGTCGGTCGGCCTGTCGGCGACCTATTGGGCCTACGACAAGAACCTGCGCTACTACACCTTCGGACAAGGCGGTTACTACAGCCCGCAGTCCTATATCTCGCTGGGCCTGCCGGTGAACCTGGAAGGACGCTGGGGCCGGCTTGCCTATCAATTGCGCGGCTCGGTGTCGCACTCCAATACCCGCGAGGACGCCACGCCGTTCTACCCCGACAACCCCGAATTGCAGCAGCAGGCGCTGAATTTCCCCTTGCCCAGCGGCTATGGCCAGCCCATCTATGCCAGCAGCTCCGGCTCCGGCATCGGCTACGACGTCCGCAGCATCCTCGAGTACAAGCTGACGCGCCGCTGGTTCCTCGGCAGCCGCTTCGAGATCGACCGCTCGGCCTACTACTCGCCGAACTACTACACCCTGTACCTGCGCTACGAGTTCCGGCCGCACGACTGGGCCATCGACTTCCCGCCGCGGCCGATCATTCCGTACTCGCAGTACTAGGCGCCTCCCTGCCGGCCGCTACGCGGTCCGGGCGCGCCGTCTTCCTACTGCACCGGATACTCGCTCCAGCTGCCGTCCGGCGAGCGCATCATGTAGTGCGAGCCCTGGCGCAGCATGATGGTGCCTTCGTTCTCGGCTTCGTAGCGGGTCTGCGGCAGGTCCTTGAGGTAGTCGGCGAGGTTGAACTGCGGATGCGCATAAGGCGAGTCCGCCATCATGTTGGCCAGGATCTGGTTCATCGCCAGGAAGCTGCTCGGCGCGGTGATGGTCTGCGGCGTGTCCTTGGCCGGGGCGGACAGGCCGATCAGCTTGATGCCCACCGGAATCAGGGTGATTGCCGGCGTGGGAATCTCGCGCAGGCCGGAAATCTGCATGCGGTCGCCGCGCAGATTGGCACCGTGCTCCGGCACCATGATGACGACGGCCTTGCGTCCGGAGGCCTGGATCGCATCGAACAATTTCTGGAAACCGGCGAACAGGTTTTCCACCCGCTGGTGATAGCTTTCCTTGGCGGAAACGCTGCGCCCGCCGACGATGTGGTTGCCGTCATGCAGGGAAATGGTGTTGTAGTACAGCGCCACCCGCGGCGCCGCCTCGGTGAGGCGATGCTGCCACCACTGCGTCAGCACCGCGCCGTCGTCGTAAATGGGCGAATCGTCGAAGGCATGCATGCCCACCGGCGCCTGGCGGTTGTCGAACAGCGCAGCGGGGTAGCCGCCGTGATCGCGCACGTCCTTGATGAAATCGCCGAAGTGTCCGTCGTGGTTCATTGCCGCTTCCGGCTCGAAGCCGGCCTGTTGCAGCTGGTTGTAGAGATAGCATTCCGGCGCCGCCGCCGAGTACAGGTCGGCGTGCTTGGGCTGGCCGCAGTTGCTGCGCAGTACGCGGATCGCCGCCGGTCCGCTATAGCTTGCCGCCGAATTGAAATTCGACAGGATCACGTCGAAACGACTGAGGAACGGGTTGGCGCGCTGATCGGCGGCGGCCAGATCGTCCCAGGCCAGGGAGCAGATGTGCAGATAGATCACGTCATAGGCTCCGCCGTGCTCGTCCACGTGTGGGAAGGCGACGCGCCGCGGCGCCTCCTGCAAGTAGAAGCTGGCGATCTCGGCGTTCAGCGTGTCCGGCGTCAGCGACACCTCCGCCTGCGCCGCAGGGGCTGCCGCCGCTGTCGCCACGGCCGGGCCCGCCGCAACGGCGCTTTCGGCCGCTGGCTCTTCGTTCGCCAGGTGCTGGATCACCGGTGCCAGTGCGATGCCGAGAATGGCGAAGGTGGCCATGCGCAGCTTGCGCGACAGCAGCTGGTACAGCAGCAGCATCGCCAGCAATGCGATCACCGCGCCGGGATTGATGAAGCGGCTGAGCAGTTCCAGCAGGTAGCCGAAGCTGAACTGCTGCAGTTGCGAGCCCTGTGCCAGAATGCGGTCGGGCGGCGGCAGCCAGGTGTCGTGATAGAGCAGGGCGATGCCCAGCGGCACGGCCGCCACCTGCCGCAGCACGCGCAGCCACCGCGCCCGCAACGGCAGGATCAGGAACGCCGCAAACGCCAGGTTCGGCCATACATGCAGGTCGATGAACTGCCCGAAATACAGGAACAGCTTGGAAAAAAAATAGTAACTCCAGAGTCCCATGATGATCCGCTTGGCTATCTGTTCAGTGGGCCGCAGCCGCGTTGCGGCGGCGCAGCCGGCGCGCTGTGATTGCATCCACCACGCTGCGTGCCAATTGCAGGTAACCGCGCGCGCCGAAAGCGAGCACTTCGCCGATGCTGGTGATGGGTTGGTCCTGCGGTATGCCGGCGGTCCAGTCCAGCCAGGCATCGGCGCGGCCGAAAGTACAGGCGATCAGCTGTTTTTCCTGCTCGTCGCTGAGCGTCTCCAGACGCAGGCCGATGCGCGTATCGACTGCCACGACCGCGCGGCAGGGGAAGGCGAATTCGCTGCCGCCGCGGCTGATCGCCACGTGCAGCAATGCGCCCTGCGGCAGCGTCAACGGCGACGGCAGGCGCACCGCGATGCCGCCGGTGGAATAATCCTCGGTGTCGCAGTGGACCACCCGTCCGTCCGGCAGGTAGAGCGAGGCCGGCAGGCACAAGGGCACCCGGTGGCTGCTGCGGATCTGGCGTGACTCGGCGGCTACACCGACGGCGGTACCGAGCATCACCAGGTTGAACAAGGTCCAGGCCGCGTTCAGCACCACCGTCCCGCCCTCGTAGGTATTCCAGTAGAGCAGGCGCGGAATGGCCAGCAGCACGCCGATCAGGTTCATGCCGATCAGAACCACGTAAGGCATGGAGATGCCCCAGTCGAAGTAGTTGCGCTGGATCAAGCCGCCCTTGCTGGTGACGTTGAAGCTGCCGGCGCGCGGATTGATCATCGCCAGGGTGGTTGGCAGGGTGATATACCAGGACAGCACGGTTTCGTAGGCTTCGGCCCAGAACGAGTGGCGGAAGCGCCCCTGCATGCGCGAGTTGGCCAGATTGGCCTGCACCAGATGGGGCAGTACATAGGCGGCAAGCGTGGCCGCTGCCGCATTGATGATATGCAACTCGAAATACAGATAGGCCAGCGGCGCGCTGAGAAACACCAGGCGCGGCAGGCCGTAGAAGAAGTGCAGCATGGCATTGCCGTAGCAAAGCCGCTGGAACAGCGTCAGGCCCTTGCCGAGGAAAGGATTGTCGAGCCGGAAGATCTGCGCCATGCCGCGTGCCCAGCGGATGCGCTGGCCGACGTGGCCGGAGAGGCTCTCGGTGGCCAGACCCGCTGCCTGGATCATGCCCAGATAGAACGTGGTGTAACCGCGCCGGTGCAGCTTGAGCGCTGTATGCGCATCCTCGGTGACGGTCTCCACCGCGATCCCGCCGATCTGTTGCAACGGCGCGCGCCGCAGGATGGCGCAGGAGCCGCAGAAGAAGGCCGAATTCCACAGGTCGTTGCCCGCCTGCACCAGGCCATAGAACAGGCTGCCCTCATTGGGCACGCGGCGGAAGGTGCCGAGGTTCTTCTCGAACGGATCGGGCGAGAAGAAGTGGTGCGGTGTCTGCAGCATGGCGCACAGGGGGTCCTTGAGGAACCAGCCCATGGTGGTCTGCAGGAAAGAGCGCACCGGCACGTGGTCGCAGTCGAAGATGGCGATGAATTCGCCCTTGCTGACGCCGAGCGCATGGTTCAGGTTGCCGGCCTTGGCGTGGGCATTGTCCGATCGCACCACATAATGCGCGCCGCATTCCTGCGCATAACGGCGGAAGCTGTCGCGGCGGCCGTCGTCGAGCAGGTAGACATTGAGCTTGTCGCGCGGCCAGTCCAGACCCAGCGCCGCCAGCAGGGTGGGTTTCACCACGCCCAGCGGCTCGTTGTAGGTGGGAATATAGACGTCCACCGTCGGCCACAGCCTGACGTCGAGCGGCAGCGGCAGCGGTCGCCGCTGCAGCGGCCAGGCGTTCTGCACGTAGCCGAGCAGCATGATCAGCCAGGTATAGGATTCCGCCGCGATCAGGCCCATGCCCAGGGTGAAGCTGGCGCCGCTCTGCAAACCCAGCGTCTGGGTCAGGCGCCACCAGATATAACGCGCCGAGGCGAACAGTGAAAACATCACCAGCATCAGGGCCGGTGCGTTGCCTGGCAGGCGCCGCACGTAGAGCGACACCACCCACATGCAGAGAAAGACCATCAGCTGCTGCCACAATTCGAACGGCGTCGACGCCGCCACCAGCAGAGCGGCCCCGCCGAGGACGATCAGCGTGTTGCCGGCAAACCGGTGATCGAGCAGCTGATGCGAGGAGCCCTCGGCTCGCTTCAGATGGGGTATGACATCGAAGCCGGCAACGCGGTGGCCCAGCAACAGTATCCGCGTGCGCAGCGCCTGCGGCAGTCGCTGCCACAAACGCAGCGCCAGCCAGGCCAGCGGCGAGGGGCCGCGCTGCTGCGAGGACGGCTGTAGCAGCAGGGCGCGCAGCCAGTCGCGCGGCTGCCGTGGATTGCGCACATCCAGTTCACGGATCAGCAGGGCCACGCTGAATGCCGCCAGCCGTTGCAGCGGCACCGGCCAGGCGCGTTCCTGGCCTGGCGGCAACACCAGCAGGCGCAACAGCCAGGTGCGGAGCGGCGCCTGCGGCGCCACGCCCAGGCTGGCGGCGCAGGCGAGCCGCAGGCGCTGGCCGATCATGCCGCCGGCGCCGTTGCGTGATGCAGGCCGAGCAGCCAGGTGCCGAGCGCTTGCAGATCGAATGTCGCCTGGCAGTGCGGCGCGTACTCGGCCAGGGGCTGGTCGGCCGCCTGCGCTTCCGCCACCGACTCGTCCCGGTGCACCACGAACAGCGGCGCGTCTTCGGACAGGCTGGCCCGCATCAGGACGCGCAGATCCTGTTCCAGGCGGCGGCGCGGATCGGCCCGGTTCAGCACCCAGGCAAACGGCCGGCCGTCACGTGACCACGGCAATTCGCGCGCGGCGATGAAGGACGGCAGGTCGGAGCCCAGCACCAGCAGCACGCAGTCGGCGGCGGCGAGAGCCTGTTCCGCATATACCGAAGGCGCGCGCGCCGCGTCGATCAGGCACACCGCGGTGTCGCCCAGATCGATCTGCGCCAGTCTCTGCTGCAACCACTGCGGCTGCTGCGCCAGCTCCTGTTCGAAGCGATGCCGTTCCGCGCTGCTGAGTTTTCCGTGCGGCAGCAGCCGCACCTGCTGCTCGCTGATCAGGGCGGTTTCGCTCCAGCTGGTGCCGCGCACCGCGCAGGACGCCAGGCCATGCTCGGGCGGGGGCGCGGCGCCAAGATAGACACCGAGCAGATTCTGCGGATCGAAGTCCACCGCCAGGGCAGTGCGGCCTTGCCGTTGCAGCAGATCGGCCAGATTCGCCGTCAGGGTGGTGCGCCCGGCACCGCCGCTGGTGGAGAGCAGGGCTACGGTGAAGATGGCGCTTCTCCCGGTGCGATGGCTGGTGGCGGCGCTTGCGGCACGGGATAGGGCTCGATCAGCAGCAGCTGCAGCTCGCGCTGGCGTAGCTTGCGGCGCCAGCGGCGATAATAGAGGGAGCGCCGCAGCGGCCGCATCATGCCGATCGCCAGCAGGCCAGCCAGCAAGCCGCCGCCGAGCATCGCCAGCAGGGTCAGCGCCAACCCGATGCCGTTCACCGGCGCACCGCCGCGCCTGCGCTCCGCATGGGCAACGGTGCCGGCTTCATGCCGCGTGGCTGCGGCGATTCCGGTTGCGGTGGCATCGGTTCGGTGATGCCCTCCGGCGGCACCTGCGCCTTGCCGTCCCCGGCCGATGTGGCAGCGCCGTGCTGGCGCAGGCCGCTCACCGCCTGGTTGATGGCCGCCGCGCTTTCATACTGCACCTGATCGCTGAACAACTGCTCCAGCGCTTGCGGAAATACGCGCTCCAGCACCGGAGCCACATCGCGCGCGGAGCAGGCATAGAGAAACAGATGAATACCGCGTTCGTCCATGCTGATCAGATCGCCGGCGCGCGACAGCTGGCAGCTATGCACCAGTTCGGCCGGGGATACGCCGGGTGCGGGGATCAGCCGCAACAGCGTGCTTTCCAGGGAGAGATTGCGGGCGCGGGCGACGCCGTCGAGCACGCCCTCGGCGAATTCCGCGGGTGGCAGGTAACCCATTTGCGGCGGCGGCAGCGCATCCGCCATGGCGCGCTCGAAGTCCTCCGGTATCTCGCGCTGATACCACTGGCCTCGCAGCGCCTGGGTGATGTTTTCGATGCGCTGGATGTCCGCGGCGCCGAACACCACCATATTGGCGCCGATCGACAGCAACAGCCGCTCCTGTACCGAACGCAGGCGCACGCCGTGCTCGCTCACCACGATCCGCAGCATCTTGCCGCAACGCCGGCGCAGGCTGTGCACCGTCTGCGCCAGTTTGGGGAAGCTCTGCATGCCGCCGGCGTGGAGCACGCAGGTTGCCGCCTGCGGCGCCGGCTCCAGGGCCAGCATCGAATCCAGGTCGTCGACAACGTGCCAGTGCGACGGGAAATCCCGCTCGCCGGCAACAGTCTGAGCGGTGCAGTAGACCTGACCATGATCGGCAACGCTGCCCATGTTGCGCCGTGACTCGTTGGAGCGGCGGCGGTCCTCTTCGACATGGAGGCAGCCGCGCGGGTCGAAGCTCAACTCCTGCGGCGGACTGACCACGGTGGCCTCGCCGAAGCGCCAGAACATGGTTTCCCATACTGCGCCGCTGCCCTTGCGCAACAGTTGCGCGAAGCCGCTGAAACCCAGTCCCGGCACGCCGGATTCACCCAGTTTCGACAGCGCGCCCACCGGCTCGCGCAGCAGGTAAAGCATGGCGACGCGCGAGCTGCGCAGCCATCCGCGATAAGTCCTGAGCTGCGTCATCAGCCACACGGTATCGCCTTGCGCCATCAGGCCATCGGCGGGATCGACGATCAGCAGGGCTCCTTCCGGAATCCTGAAATGCTCCAGTTCGTCGACGAACTGGATGTCCATGTCCGGCAGGCGCATGCCATATTCCAGCTTGCGCCAGCGGAACAACCGCAGGCGGCCGGCGCGCACCTGCGCGCGCGCGTCCACGCCATGTCCCTCCAGCGCCTGCAACAGAGGTTCGGCGGCGGCGTCGGTGATCACCACCGCGGGGAGCTTGTCCTGCAGCGCCAGGGCGATAGTGCCTGCCGCGCAGGACAGGGCCAGCGCGCGGTCCGGCGCCGCCAGCGCGTAGAGGCGGCCCGCCAGCAGTTGCGAAGCCGCCTGCGCAAGCCCGGCGATGCCGATGCGAAAGCCCTGCGGGTCAGCCTTGGGCATCGCGGCGCGTCCTCATCGGTTTATCGAGCCGGCTCGTTGGGCGAGGGGGTCGGTGCCTGAGTCTGCGGCTGCAGCAGCCGGCGCAGCAGCGGCCATCGCCCCAGCGCGGCCCGCACAGCCTCGGATTCCTGAAAATCAACGTAAGTGAGCTTGTTCGCGTCGCCCAGATATTCCTGGAGCACAGCGATATCACTCCTGGTCTTGTCCAGCATAGGCCCCTGATGTTTGAACACCGCGGCTGTCGCCCGTGCGCCGGCCGCTGACCATACCCTATCAAACTCAAGCGCTTCGTCCCGCCTGATGGGCACAGTTTACGACAGGCCCTGTGCGCCGGCCGGCTTTTGCGCAATGCAGCTCTCTGCGACGATGCTGGCACCGAACTTGCTGCCCTATAGGGCAATCGGCGTGAGCTTTTTCACGCCCCCATTTTTCCGCAAGCTGCGGTTGCGAATTCCGTCGCCGGGTTTTCGGTTTGCTGCTGTCGCGGGTCCGCCAGCTCAGGAGGGCCGATGAAAGCATCCACTTCAGGTAATGCCAGGGGTAATCCCTGGGGTTTCCGCCGCATGACCGGCCTGGTGCTCACCGCCGGCGGCGCGCGCGGGGCCTATCAGGCGGGTGTGCTCAAGCGCATCGGCGAGATTCCGGCGCTGCGCGGCCGGCCTTCGCCATTTCCCATCGTCGCTGGCGCTTCCGCCGGCGCCATCAACGGCGCCGCGGTGGCCGGTTACAGCGCCAATTTCCACGAGGGTAGCCAGCTGCTGGCGCAGCTGTGGGGGCAGCTCGGCGCCCGGCAGGTCTACCGCTCCGATCTGCTGTCGCTGGGGCGCAATGCACTGCGGCTGCTGCTGGACGTGGCGCTCGGCCCCTTGTTCGGCGCCGGGCGGGTACAGTCCTTCGTCGATACCTCGCCGCTGCGTGCCTTTCTCGGCGCCCATCTGCCGATGGATGGCATCGCCGAATCGATCCGCAGCGGACACCTGTATGCGCTGGCGATCACCGCCACCGGCTATCACTCGGGCAAGGCCTTCACCTTCATCCAGGGCAAGCCGGGACATCCCTTGTGGAACAAGAGCCGGCGCGTGGCCCTGCCGGTTGCGCTCGGCGTGGAGCATATCTATGCCTCCGCCGCCATTCCCCTGGTGTTTCCGCCGGCGCCGATCGTGGTGGCCGGGGCCACCGCCTACTTCGGCGACGGCGCCCTGCGCCTGGTGACGCCGCTGAGTCCCGCCATCCGTCTCGGCGCCGAACGCGTGCTGGCCATCGGCGTGCGCAACCAGCGCGCGGCGGACGACCTGCTGCGCACCGAGCTGGCCTCGGACGCCGACGTGGTGGAGGCCCAGGCACGCCTGCGCAGCCCGCCGCTGGCTCAGGTCTGCGGTGTGTTCATGAACGCGATCTTCCTCGACCATCTCGACGCGGACGTCGACCACCTGCGGCGCATGAATGAACTGGTGGCCGGCTCCCAGTCCAGCACCGCGGGCAAAGCCACCGTGCCGAGCCGCATCAGCGAGCCGATGCGCATCGTCGAACCCCTGATCGTCTCGCCGTCCGAAGACTTGGCCATGATCGCCAGGTCCTTGCAGCACCGCATGCCGCGCGCGGTGCGCTACCTGATGGAAGCCCTGGGCACCCCGGATGCGCAGAGTGCCGATCTCACCAGCTACCTGCTGTTCGACAGCAAGTTCACCCAGGCGCTGATCGATATCGGTTATCGCGATGCGGCCCAGCGCATCGACGAGATCGAGCAATTTCTGATGGGAGCGGAGGTGCAGCCGGCCGAGGCCGTGGTTGCGAACGTGAAGTGACGCGGATGAGTGTACGACGGTTTAGTTTTTCTAAGTTGATGTTGCAGAAAAAATCAATTGTTGCAACGCAGCAACCGGTGTTTAATACACCCATGAAGCGAGTGGGTCAGACGGATCCCGCTTCAGAAGTCTCCTCCAGATCCCGCACCTAATGGGATCTTTTCAAGCCGCCCCCTAACGGGCGGCTTTTTTTTGCCCGTGGGTTTTTCAGGTCGCGGACTATACCTGATGCGGCCACCTGGTTGAATGCGGACGGCCAGATTCTAAGCCGCCGCCGCTTCATCCCAGGGATGCGGATGCCCGAGATTGGTATGCAGCACCAGTTGCTTAACCAGATTGCGCAGCGAGGCGGCGTCCCATTCGCCCAGCTTGCCCAGCACCTCCGCCTCCAGCGCCTTGGCGCCGGCGATCAGCTCTAGGGTCAGCTGGCGACCTTCGGGCGTCAGGTAATGTAGCGCGCCGTCGCCGCCGCGCAGCAGGCCGCGTCGGCACAGCCCCGCCAGCAGCTCCGGCGTCGCCGCCTGCCCGGTATAGGCGAAGTGCGCGTTGATCCGCGCCAGGTCACGGCCATCCTGCACGCTGAGCACCGACAGCACGAAGTACTCGACATCGTCGAGGCTGTGACGGACCACGTTCTCGCGCACCCGCTCGTAAAACTGGAAATGGGCGCGGGCCAGCAGGTAGCCGAGGAAATTCTCGTCGAAGCCAGCTTCGCCTGTCGCTGCCTGCGACAGCGACAGGCTGGCGCTCTTGCGCGTCGCCAGGGCGTACTTGCCGGCGTGAAACACCAGGGGCGTCGCTTCGCTGCGGTCCAGGGCCAGCACCTCGCCGACAAAGATGATGTGGTCGCCCCCTTCGTAGCGGAACGCGGTCCTGCACTGCATGCGCGCGGAGCAGCCCGCCAGCAGGGGCAGGCCGGCAATGCCTTCCTCGATCTCCACCCCGGCGAACTTGTCCACGCCACTTTTGGCGAAGCGGTTGGAGAGGGCTTCCTGGCCGGCGGACAAGATGTGCACCGCCCAGTGCTCCGCCTGGTTGAAGGCGGACAGGCTGCGCGCACTCCTGGCCAGGCCGAACAGCACCATCGGCGGATCGAGCGACACCGAGTTGAAGCTGTTGGCGGTGATGCCGACGCGCGCGCCGTCGCCGTCACGGGTGGTGATGACGGTCACCCCGGTGGGGAAGGCGCCGATAGCGCCGCGGAATTCCCTGGGGTCGAAATCTCGCTGCTGTGCCATGCCTGTCTCCTCGCAATGCCGCCCTGATGGTTGAAGATTTACAGCCGCGCCGAGATCACCAGCGTGGTGCCGCCCGGCGCGAGCAACACCGCGTGCACCTCATGCTGGCCGCGTTGCGGCGGACGCACCACGCTGGCCCCGGCCGCGACCATTGCCGACAGGCTCTGCTCGATGTCGTCCACCCGGAACGCCGGCGCCGCCGCGGCCACGATGCGCTCCTCCTGCGCCGCCAGGCCCAGGGTGAAACCGCCGGCATCAATGGCGCAGTAGCGGTCGCCGTCGCGGAACTTCACCGGCAGTCCGAGCGTGTCGCGGTAGAACGCCACCGCCGCATCCAGATCGTCCACCGGGCACAACAGCAGATTCAATTTCATCGCAGCACGCCTTGCTTGAGGTGTGGCGATGGTGTGCGCCGCCCAGCCACAGCGGCATCGTCCACGGGGACTATGACCCCGGGCGGTACTTGAATAGTCTTGTTGGATGATGACGCTGCGCGAACAACTCGCGGACACTCCAGTCTTACCGTTCGCCGCGCGAACCTGAGTTCCGAAGGGAAAAACCAGCATGAGCAATACAACCGGCAGCGCCCAGCGCGTGGTGGCGCGTTATCTGTTCACCGGCGTCGCGGCGACGATCTGCACCGTGGCCGCGATGGGGTCATGGGTGTCCCTGGCGTTTGCCGGCATGGGCATGGCCGGGCTGACATCATCGGCGGCGCGTCAGCGCCGCGGACGCGTCAGCTAGGTTCGCTGTTGCCTGCGAGAACTCAAACCGCCTCGAACTCGATCAGCAGATCCTTGGTATTCACCGTGATGCCCGGTCCTGCGTGAATCTGCTTCACCACCGCGTCGCGCGGCGCGGCGATGACGGTTTCCATCTTCATCGCTTCCAGCGCCATCAGCGGTTCGCCCTTAGCTACACTCTGGCCTTTCTGCACCGCCACGCGCACCACCATGCCCGGCATCGGCGCCCCGATCTGATTGGCGTTACCTTCCTCGGCCTTGGGGCGCTCGGAAGCCGACCTGGCGGCACCGGCATGCGGCACGCGCAGCGTGCGCGACTGGCCGTTGAGTTCGAAGAACAGCTTGGATACACCCTCATCCTCGATGTCGGTCCGGCTTTGCAGGCGGATCACCAGGGTCTTGCCCGGCTCGATATCGACGCTGATCTCCTCCTGCTGCTCGGGCAGGCCATAGAAAAACACCGACGTCGGCAGGGTGCTGACATCGCCGTAGAGCTTCTGGTGCTCGGCGAAATCCTTGAACACCTTGGGATACATCAGGTAGGAAGCGAGGTCGGTGTCGGATAGCGCGATGCCCAGGGTTTTCTCGGCCTCCGCCTTCGTTGCGGCCAGGTCCACCGTGGGGATCGATTCGCCGGGACGCCCCTGGAGCGGTGGCTTGCCCTTCAGCACCTTGCTTTGCAGCGCCGGCGGGAAGCCGTCGGCAGGGAAGCCCAGCTCGCCCTTCATCAGCGAGATCACCGACTCGGGGAAGTCGATGGCCTTGTCCGGATTCTTCACGTCCTCCGGCGTCAGACCGTTGGCCACCATGTACAGGGCCAGGTCGCCAACCACCTTGGAGGTGGGCGTCACCTTGACGATGTCGCCGAACAGCTGGTTGACCTGGGCGTAGGCGTTGGACACTTCCGGCCAGCGTGCTTCCAGCCCGAGCGAGCGCGCCTGCTCGCGCAGATTGGTGTACTGGCCGCCTGGCATCTCGTGACGATATACATCGGAAGTGCCGGAGCGGATGTCGGCCTCGAACGGCGAATAAAAACGGCGCACACCCTCCCAGTAGTCGGACAGACGCTGCATCGCTTCCAGGTCCACGCCCGCGTCATGCTCGCCGCCGACCAGGCTGGCGGCGATGCTGCCCAGATTGGGTTGCGAGGTGAGTCCGCTCATCGCATCGAGCGCGCCATCCACCGCATCGCAGCCGGCTTCGATGGCGGCCAGCACACTGGCCGCGGCGATGCCGCTGGTGTCATGTGTGTGGAAATGGATCGGCAGGCCGACTTCCTGCTTCAGCGCCCGCACCAGATCGCGCGCCGCGCGCGGCCGGCATACGCCGGCCATGTCCTTGATGCCCAGCACCTGGGCGCCTGCCTTCTCCAGTACCTTGGCCAGGTCGACGTAATACTTGAGGTTGTACTTGGGCCGGCTGGAATCGAACAGGTCGCCGGTATAGCAGATCGCCGCCTCGGCGACGCCGCCGGCTTCGCGCACCGCGTCGATCGGCAGGCGCATGTTCTCCACCGCGTTGAGGCAGTCGAAGATGCGGAAGATGTCGACGCCGGCCTGCGCCGCCTGCTGCACGAAGTAGCGCACCACGTTGTCGGCATAGTTGGTGTAACCCACCGCGTTGGCCGAGCGCAGCAGCATCTGCAAGGGGATATTCGGCACCGCCTCGCGCAGGTCCGCCAGGCGCTGGAACGGGTCTTCCTTGAGGAAGCGCAGGGCCACATCGAAGGTGGCGCCGCCCCAGCATTCCAGCGACAGCAGGCCCGGCAGCATGCGCGCGTAGTAGGGCGCGATGGCGACGATATCCTTGCTGCGCATGCGCGTAGCGAATAGCGACTGGTGGGCGTCGCGCATGGTGGTGTCGGTCAGCAGCACGCGCTGCTGCTGCTTCATCCACTGGGCGAAGCCATCCGCGCCTTTTTCCTTCAGCACATCGCGCAAGCCTTTCGGCACCGGCTGGCCCAGGTCGATTTTGGGCTTGATCGGCGCGGCCAGCGGCAGGGCCGGGGCCTTGCGGCCCTTCATCTCCGGATTGCCGTTGACGATGACATTGCCGATGAAGCGCAGCACGCGGGTGGCGCGGTCGCGGCGCGGCGCGAATACGAACAGCTCCGGCGTGTTGTCGATGAAGCGGGTAATGCACTCGCCCGAGCGGAACTGCTGATGCCCGATGACGTTGGCCAGGAATTGCAGATTGGTGGACAGTCCGCGGATGCGGAACTCGCGCAACGCGCGGTCCATGCGCAGGATCGCCTCGTCCACCGTCGGCGCCCAGGCGGTGACCTTGACCAGCAGGGAGTCATAGTAAGGAGTGATCACCGCGCCGGAATAGGCGGTGCCACCGTCGAGGCGGATGCCGAAGCCGGCCGGGCTGCGGTAAGCCACCAGGCGGCCGTGGTCCGGGGTGAAACCGTTCTCCGGGTCCTCGGTGGTGACGCGGCATTGCAGCGCATGCCCGTCCAGCTTGACCTGGTCCTGGCTCGGCAGCTTGGAGTCGGGATCGCCGATGCGGGCGCCTTCGGAGACGCGGATCTGCGCCTTGACGATGTCCACGCCGGTCACTTCCTCGGTGACGGTGTGTTCCACCTGGATGCGCGGATTCACTTCGATGAAATAGAAGTGGCCGGTGTCCGCATCCATCAGGAACTCGACCGTGCCGGCGTGGGAGTAATTCACCTGCCGGCACAGCCGCAGCGCGGCGCCGCACAACTCCTCGCGCTGATCCTGCTTCAGATACGGCGCCGGGGCGCGCTCCACCACCTTCTGGTTGCGCCGCTGCACCGAGCAGTCGCGCTCGAATAGGTGGATCAGGTTGCCGTGGGCGTCGCCCAGTACCTGCACCTCGACGTGGCGCGCCCGCCGCACCAGCTTCTCGACATAGACCTCGTCGTTGCCGAAGGCGGACTTGGCTTCGCGCCGCGCCGATTCCATCTGCGGCGCCAGCTCGGCTTCCGACTCGATCACGCGCATACCGCGGCCGCCGCCGCCCCAGCTGGCCTTCATCATCACCGGATAGCCGACCGCGGCGACGATCTTTTTGCACTCGTCCAGATCGTAGGGCAGGGCGCGGGAAGCGGGCAGCACCGGCACCTGGGCCTGCTCCGCCGCCTTGCGCGCCGCGACCTTGTCGCCCAGGGTCTTCAACACCTGCGGCTGCGGCCCGATGAACAGGATGCCGGCGGCGGCGCAGGCCTCGGCGAAGGCCGGGTTTTCGGAGAGGAAGCCGTAGCCCGGATGGATCGCGTCGACCTGCGCATCCTTGGCGGTGCGGATGATGTCGGCGATGTCCAGGTAGGCGGCAATCGGCTTGGCGCCAGCCCCTACCAGGTAGCTTTCGTCTGCCTTGAAACGGTGCAGGGCGAAGCGGTCCTCGTAGGCATAGATCGAAACGGTGCGGATGCCCATTTCCGCCGCGGCCCGCATCACGCGGATGGAAATTTCGCCGCGATTGGCGACAAGAAGCTTGCGGATCCGGCGGCCGGATTCGTTCGCGGAGGACATGATGGGTTCCTGAGGCGGGTTTGCGCCAACAGATTACCGAATTGTGTCGCCCCTTGAACCCTACGGCAGCGTATTGCGCCGCCGGTAAGAGATATTGTTTTGGGGCATGGCTTGCAACAAAGTCGTCATACGCATTGCCTATCGTTGTAATAACCGTGGAGTGCGGCTCTTCCTCCCGGTTCGCCGCGCCACTTCAGGCGCCGGCTTTTTTCCAGACACGGATGTCCAGGTGCCAATCAATCGCAGGGAATTTCTGTTGCGCAGTGGTCTGGCCACTGCCGCACTGGCGGTCAGTCCGCCCGCGTTCGAGGCCGAATCGCTGCCACAGCTGCCGCTGTGCGGCGGCGGCGCCCTGCGCAAGGTGGCATTCCGTTCCCAGCCTCTGCCGTCCGGGGCGCCGCTCAACCCCGTCACCCTGGCGCGCTTCGTCGATCCGCTGCCGATCCCATCCGTGCTGCACAGCGCCGGACTGCGTCCCAGCCCCGAGGATCCCCGGCTGAAGCTGCCGTATTACCGCATTGAAATGTGCGAATGCCTGGCCAAATTGCACCGCGACCTCAAGCCGACCCGCCAATGGGGCTATGCCGGCAGCGTTCCCGGGCCGACCATCGAGGCGCGCAGCGGGCAGGGCCTGCTGGTGGAATGGGTCAACGCCCTGCCGCGCAAGCACCTGCTGCCGGTAGATTTCAATATCCACGGCGCCGAGGCCGACAAGCCCGAAGTGCGCACCATCGCCCACGTCCACGGCGCCAAGGTGCCGCCGCAGAGCGACGGTTACCCCGAGCACTGGTGGACCGCCGGCAAGTCCGCCACCTTTCACTATCCCAACCAGCAGGACGCGGCCACCCTCTGGTACCACGACCATGCCATGGGCATCACCCGGCTTAATATCTACGCGGGCCTGCTGGGCATGTTCATCGTCCGCGACGAGGTGGAGGACGCGCTGGACCTGCCGCGCGGCATCTACGACATCCCGCTGATGATCTACGACCGGCGGCTCGACCAACACGGGCAGCTCTATTACATGACCTCCGGCGACCCGCGCGCGCCCTGGGTGCCGGAGTTCTACAACAACACCATCGTCTGCAACGGCAAGCTGTATCCCTATCTCGAGGTGGAGCCGCGGCGCTATCGCTTCCGCATGCTCAACGCCGCCAACGGCCGCTCGTTCTACCTGACCTTGTCCAATGGCCAGGAATTCCAGCAGATCGGCAGCGACGCCGGCCTGCTGCCGCAGCCGGTGCCGCTGCATCAGGTGGAACTGTTTCCGGCTGAACGCGCCGACGTGGTCATCGACTTCTCCGGGTACGCCGGCGAGCAGATCGTCTTGCGCCAGGGCTCGCAGGACGTGATGCAGTTCCGCGTGCGCCGCTACGGCGGCAAGGATGCGGGCCCCCTGCCGGCCAAGCTGCGGCCGCTGACGCGGATGGCCGAGGCCGAGGCGGTGAAGACGCGCCTGCTCACCCTGGGCGAGCGCGACGACTATGCCGGCAATTCCACCATGGTGCTGCTCAACGGTACTCATTGGGACCAGCCCGTCACCGAAAAGCCGGTGCTCGACAGCGTGGAGATCTGGAGCCTGCTCAATCTCACCGCCGATGCGCATCCGATCCACCTGCACCTGGTGCGCTTCCAGATTCTCGACCGGCGTCCCTTCGACATCTTCGCCTACAACGCCAGCAAGACCTTGCGTTACACCGGCCCTGCAATACCGCCGCCGCCGCACGAGGCCGGCTGGAAAGACACCGTGCGCACCGATCCGGGCATGGTGACGCGCATCATCGTGCGCTTCGAGGGCTATGCCGGCCGCTACGTCTGGCACTGCCATCTGCTCGAGCATGAAGACAACGAGATGATGCGACCCTATGACGTAGTCGGAAACAGCTAGTACGGCTGCGCGGCGCCCAGCTTTCACAAAATAGAAATCGCGGCGTCACATGACAGGGGCAGACTTCGGCTCTCGTCACCACAACAGGGAATGTGCTCGTGATTAATCTCCTTCGTAAAACCAGGCTGCCCGCCTTCACCGGCGCCGCGGCACTCGCCGCACTCAGCGTCCTCGCTGCCTCGTGCTCCGATGACAACGGCGGCAGCAGTAGCAGTAGCAGCAGCAGCAGCGGCGGCGGTAGCAGCAGCGGCACCAGTAGCAGCAGTGGCAGCAGCGGCACCAGCAGTAGCAGCGGTAGCAGCAGTGGCACCAGCAGTAGTAGCGGTTCGTCTTCCGGCGGCTCGGTCGTCGGCGTCGCCAAGACCCCGATCCAGCACGTCATCCTGATCATCGGCGAAAACCGCACCTTCGATCACGTGTTCGGCACCTATACCCCGCCGGCGGGTCAGACTGTCTCCAACCTGCTGTCCAAGGGCATCGTCAATGCCGACGGCACGCCGGGCCCGAATTTCTCCCAGGCCCAGCAGTACTCCGCCACCACCACCGGCGTCACCTATTCGAATAGCCCGACCAAGGGCTCGCCTTATTCCGTCCTGCCGCCGATGATGACCGGCGGTGCGCCGAAGACCGCGGACTTCTCCTCGGCCGCGCAGGCCCAGGCGGTCGAGCCGGCCCTGCCGACCCAGCCGGTCAACTATTACACCTACCTCGCCGACGGCGGCACCGGCCTGGCCTCCAACGCGATCGACACGCGCTTCACCAATGCGACCTCGCTGCCCAACGGTCCGGTGAACAACCACGCCTTCATCACCGACGACGCCTACGCCAGCAGCCCGGTGCATCGCTTCTTCCAGATGTGGCAGCAGACCGATTGCAACATCAAGGCCGCCACGCCGGCGAACCCCACCGGTTGCCAGAACGATCTGTTCCCCTGGGTCGAAGTGACCATCGGCGCCGGCAACAACGGCGCCCCGCTGCCCGTCGGCTTCAGCAACACTAGCACCGGCGAAGGCTCCACCTCGATGCAGTTCCTCAACTCCGCCCAGGGTGATGCGGCTTACTTCACCTCCCTGGCGCAGCAGTACGCGCTGAGCGACAACTTCCACCAGTCGGTCATGGGTGGCACCGGTGCCAACCACATCATGCTGGGTTTCGGCAGCCCGATCTATTACGCCGACGGCAGCGGCAATGCCGCCACGCCGCCGTTCGGGCAGATCGAGAATCCCAATCCGCAGGTCGGCACCAACAACTACTACACCAACGACGGTTACGGCAACACGACTACCGGCGACGGCGGTTCCTATGTGAACTGCGCCGACAATACCCAGCCCGGCGTGGCCGCGATCCTGAATTATCTCGGCTCGCTGCCGTACAAAGCCTTCAACGCCGGCGATTGCCAAGCCGGCCAGTACTACCTGGTCAACAACTACAACCCGGGCTACCTGGGTACCGGTGAGGCGGCACCGCTGGGCGCAACGCTGTACACCATCCCGCCGACCACGCAGAACAACATCGGCCTGCTGCTCACCAAGTTCGGCGTCAGCTGGAAGTACTACGGCGAAGGCTTCGACGGCGGTGCGGAAGACGGCGAGGATGGCACTTTCTGCAACATCTGCGATCCGTTCCTGTACTCCACGCAGGTCATGACCAATCCGACCCTGCGCGCCAACAACCAGGACATCGGCGATCTCTATGCCGACCTGAACAATGGCACGCTGCCGGCGGTGTCGATCGTCAAGCCTGACTCGTTCCTCGACGGTCACCCGGCTTCCTCCAAGCTCGACCTGTTCGAAGGCTTCTGCCAGAAGATCATCGCCGAGCTGCAGGCCAATCCGGCGCTGTGGGCCAATACCGCAGTGATGATCACCTTCGACGAAGGCGGCGGCTACTACGATTCCGGCTACATCCAGCCGATCGACTTCTTCGGCGACGGCACGCGCATCCCGATGATCGTGGTGTCGAAGTACTCGACAGGCGGCAACGTGGTGCACACCTACTACGATCATGTCTCTTTCGACAAGTTCGTCGAGTCCAACTGGAGCCTGGGTGCCACCATCTCCAGCTTCAGCCGCGATAATCTGCCCAACCCGACCACCGGACCCAATGCCTATGTGCCCGGCAATCAGCCCGCGATCGGCGATCTGATGGACATGTTCACCTTCCCGTCCAGCTGATCGTAAGCGGTATTCAAGGGGAAGGGCCGGCAGCCGCAAGGCTGCCGGCCTTTTCCCGTATCAGGCTCCCAGTCAGTTCCCTCAGCAGGACCCGCATCAGGATTTCCCATGACTTTCAGCAGATTGTTTGCAGCGCGCGCCGTCGGCGCGCTTTTGCTTTTGTGCAGCGCCGCCGCCGGCGCGGATGCTTTCGGCGCCATGCCCGGCCTGTGGAGCACCACCTACCAGATAGACGGCAACGCGGCGCCGGCCGGTGCGCAGCCGCACTGGCACTGTGCCGATGAAACTGCCGATCCCTGGCTGGAATACGCCCAGCTGCGTGTGCCGCAGGGCTATTCCTGCAAGCGCGTCTCCTTCAACCGCACCCTGTCCTCGCTGAAATGGCGTCTGGAATGCAGCGGCCCGAGCAGCTTCGTCAACGAAGGCTCGCTGGTCTTCGACACCCCCAAGCACTACACCGGCGAAGTCAGCATCAGCGGCAACCTGATGGACTACCCGATCCAGACCACCATCAAGCTGGAAGGAAAGCGCAAGGCCGCCTGCACCAGTCCTTCCGACTGATACCCCGCTGTTCCCGATGCTGCAGCGCCGCTCCCCTGACGGCGCCGCGGGCGTCTATGCCGCCGTCCTGGCCATCGCCGAGCGGGTGGGGGAAGCTGCTGCCGGCGCACAGGCCGCGGGTCCACGGTTCCCGGTCCCCCATGTCAAAATAGAGGTTCCGAGCACGGTTCCGGGGCGGCGCGGCCGTGCCGGCGCTTCACATTGGCCTGTCATTCACCTCAAAGGACCAAGCTAAAGACATGACCGAGCAGAAAGCCACCAACGTCACCTGGCACGACGGTGAAGTGACGCGTGCCGAGCGTGGCAAGCTGCTGGGCCACGCGGGTGCGACCATCTGGTTCACCGGCCTGTCCGGCTCGGGCAAGAGCACCGTGGCGGTGGCCCTGGAGAAAGTCCTGCATGGCCAGGGCAAGCTGTCCTACCGCCTGGACGGCGACAACGTGCGCCTGGGCATCAACAAGAATTTGGGTTTTTCCGCCGAAGACCGCGCCGAAAACATCCGCCGCATCGGCGAAATCGCCAAACTGTTCGTCGACACCGGCGTCATCGTCCTGTCCAGCTTCGTCAGCCCCTACCGCGCCGACCGCGACCTGGTGC
>JAMFRN010000160.1 GCA_026224805.1 Nevskia soli | reverse complement strand
TTCGATCTGCTCGATCACCGACAGCTTAAAAGCCAAGGTGTAGTCCCGCTGCGTCCGCTTAATGCCTGTTGTCATTGACTCGCCTTTTCTCGCTGGAAAAGGTGTCAACTCAGGGCAGGACGGGTCAGCAGCACCAAAAAAGCCCGGCTGATGCCGGGCTTTTTTTGTTTAGTTGCCTTTATTTCAATTCCAGATCACTACCAAAGCTAACAGCGTCATATCGGCGAAAGCCGGTATCCAGGAGTTTGGAGTGCACGCTTCGTTGCTCTGGATACCGGCTTTCGCCGGTATGACATAAGTTGTGGTCTAGCGGGTTGCCCAGACAGGGTGTCTGCCGCAACACGAACTTTACAATTCTTTAACTGCAGTATTTCGACGCCGCGTCCTGTGCGTCCTGCAACTCCTGGTTGAACTGATCGTCGGTCATGCGCGCGGGCTGACCATCGTCGCCGGTGACGAACAGGCGGTGCGCGGTTTTTTCCTGCAGGAAGCTGATGCGCTCGCGCGCCTTGGCGCAACGCTCCTCGTTGTCGGCCTTGGCTTGCAGCGCCGCGTTGTCGCTGTCGCCGCCGCTGCTCGAGGCGGCGGTGTGCGCACTGTGCCTGGCTGGCGCTCCGCCGGAGGTGGCCCCAGATACGGGCAGCTGCGGCGTCACATCCTCGTAGTTGCCCTGCTTGGGCGGATTCTGGCTGAAATGAACCTGGCCATTGGCGTCGGTCCATTTATAGATCTGCGCCGAGGCGGCCAGCGGCAGGCTGCACAGCAGGAGGACGATAGTGCGATTCATGGCGGAGGAGTTTAGCAAGCCGCGCGGTCTGCGCCAGAGCCTGCCGACCTGCGGGAGCTTATTCACGGATCAGCGCTAATCTCTCGGCGCGACGGCGCCGATGTGCTTGGCCCAGCTGTGCATCGCGCCCGACTCGAAGGTGTCCAGTTCCGCCGCGCCGAAGCTGGCCTCGGGCGCTTGGTTGTTCATGCCGGTTGCCAGGTAGCGTCCGCCGACCAGGTCGTAAACGGTTTCCAGTGCCGGCAGCAGTACCGGCTGGTCGTAGGCCATCAGGGTGTGGACTTCCTGCAGGGCGACCAGGCGGTCGGCCTCGTCGTACAGCTCGGCCAGCAGCACCTGCCACGAGTCCTCGTCCAGATAGAGCGTGCGGCGCGGCCAGCCGCAGGCCTGGCCGGGGCGGCACCTGCCTTCCAGCACCCAGACCCGGTGCAGCTCGTAGCGGGTCACCGCGGTATTGAGATGGTGCGCCGTGAGCAGGTCGGAATAGCTCAACGCCGCATCGTGCAGGCGGTAGCTGTTGTACGGCACGTACAGCTCGCGCTTGCCGCTCAGCTTCCATTCATAGCGCGCCGGCGAGCCGCTGAAGCCTTCGAACTGGTCTTCGTGCAGCAGGCCGTTGGCGCCCAGCACCGGGGTGTCGTCGCCGGCTTCGCTGGTGGCGGCGATGAAGCTCTGGCCGGGGCTGAGCTGCCAGGCGCGCGGCGGCGGCAACAGCGTGTCGTAGACCAGTTTCAGCGTGCCGGCGAGTTTGGCCGGCTCGAATACGGCGGTGGCGGTGTAAGCCAGTACTTGGCCGATTTTCTTGCGCGGCGCTGCGTCGATGGCCTCATAGCGAGCCCGCTCGGCGAGGCGCACCAGGCTGGCGGAGCCGTCGGGCGAGACACTGATCCGCACGTAGGTGCGCTCGCGCCCGGCGCCGCGCCAGCGCAGGCGCTGATTCCAGATCGCCTCCGCGCCGTTTTCCGGCAGCGGGAAGGGGATGCCGGCCACGGCGTGCTGCGGGGTGCCCCCAGGGGTGTCGCCGCCGTCGTCGAGGAAAGCCTGGGTGGCGTTGCGATAGGTGCCGGCATAAAAGGCGTCCGGCACGGCGTAGCTGCGGTGGCTGGGATAGACCGGCAGCTGGTAGCTGTCCGGGTAGCGGGCGAACAGGGCCTGCTGGCCCGGGCTGAGCCTGGCGGCGTAGGTCGCAAGGTTGTCCCTCGCGATCACCAGCAGGGGCTTTTCCCCGGCGTAGGGATCGATATAGCGGCCGCCCGGCTGCCATTGCGGCGGACGGCGCTGCGGCGTCAAGCCGCCATCCCAGGGCGGAATGCTGCCGTCGGCGTTGCCGGCGCGGTCCCCGCCCAGAGGCATCAGGCGCCCGGCAAGCTGGCCCGCCGCCTGCGGGCCGACGCTGGCCGCGGCGGTCCCCGCCAGCAGCCCCAGCAGGGCGCCGACGCCGCACAGCACCGCACAACGCACCCTCGAGCTTCCCGACGCGCCATTGCCCCGGCGATTCCCCTGGCAATTCATTTAGTGATTTCTCCTCGGCTACCAGGGAAACGATAACCGAATCGAGCGTCGTCCGGACGCGGATTGCGCTACGGCCCGGCTGCTACTAGAGTGATCTTGGATACGACAGCGTATGTGCTGTACTGGACGTCAGTGTTTTGGGAATCATGAGCGAAAACAACAGCGAAAGCGTTTCGCGGCAGAGCCTCAGTGCGGAGCACTGGGCCGAGGCTGCGCTCGACGCGATGTCCTCCGGCGGCCTGGAAGCGGTGGCGGTGGAGCCGCTGGCGCGGCGCCTGGGCGTGACCAAGGGCAGTTTCTACTGGCATTTCGCCAATCGCGATGCCCTGGTCCATGCCGCCCTGCAGCTGTGGGAGCGGCGCGAAACCGAGGATGTGCTGATCGGCGTCGAGGAAGAGGCCGATCCCTACGAGCGCATCGTCAAGCTGTTCAAGCGCGGCAATTCCAGCCACCGCGCCGGCCGCCTCTATCTGGCGCTGGCCGCCGCCTCCGACGATCCGGCGGTGGGGCAGGTGGTGAAGCGCGTGTCGGCGCGGCGCCTGGCTTACCTGTACAAGTGCTACCTGGGCCTGGGCCTGGCTGAGCGCGACGCGCGGCTGTGGTCCACCTTCGCCTACGCCACCTTCATCGGCAACCAGCAGGTGCATCGCGATACGCCGGACGAATTCCCGGCCGGGGCCGAGTTCCGCGAGTATTTCAAGCTGATGCTGCGCAGCCTGATCCCGCGGCCGCGCTCCAGCGATCCCGAGCATCCGCATGTGGTCAAGCTGCATCCGTCCGGCGACTGAGCCGGTCCGCGCCCGCGGCGGGTACGAACCTGCCGTCCCATCCCTGAAAACGTGACGGGGCAGCCCGCCGCCTTGCGGCGGGCTGCCCCGCGAACTTCACTGCTGCCCGTCTCCCCTCAGGGCGAGGTCAGTTCGATCGTGCTCTGCGCCGCCGCCGCGACTTCCGCGGCGTGGAAGGGGAAGCGGTACCACTGTTTCTGCGAATAGGCCTGGGTGAAATCCGCGTAGTGCGGATTGGCCGGGTCGGTGGACTGCGAATAGGTGAGGAAGCCTTCCGCGTGCACGCCGCCGGAGTCCCAGGTCACGGTCTGGATATAGCTGTTGCCGAAATCGACGTTGTAGCCGCTCGAGGTCAGCGCATCGGCATAGGCGGTGGTGAAGATGCCGACCGGATCGCCGATGCCGCCGAAGATCGGAATGCTGGCGCCGCCGGCCGCGGTGTTGACGCCGGACTGCTGGATCTGGCCGAGCGGCTTGATGAAGAAACCGCTGTTGGCGGCCTGCACCGAGGTCTGCGCATCCGACAGGGCTTTCTGCACGCTGCTGTTGGTGGTGTCGAGCGTGTTCGGCGTGTTCACCGGGTCGCTGAGGCTGAACGGCACCTTCCAGTAGTTGCCGCTGATGGCGCTGACGCTGTTCCAGAACTGCTGCCATACCGGCACGCCGATCGAAGTCAGGCTGACGGTCTTGTCCCATTGCCCGAGCGAGGCGCAGGCCGCCGTGGTGTCGTAGCTGCCGGCCTTGGGGCATAGGCCGCTCAGCACATTGGCCAGCGCGATTTCACCGCTGTAGACGCGGCCGGAGAGGGCGATCTGCTGCAGGTTCTGCAGGTTGAACTTGGTGCTGCCCAGGTTATCGCTGCCGTCCAGGCGCTGCTGCACCTGGCGGATGCCCAGGCGGGTGCGCAGGGTGCGCGCGGTGCCTTCGGTGCCGATGATGCGGGCGTAGCCGGTGAGCGGCTGGGCCGGATTGGTCAGCCAGTAACTGTCGTTCATGTTGGAGACGTAGTCGGTACGGTCCAGTGTCGGTAGGTGCGAGGGGCCGAAGATGCCGGGCGCCGCCGCGTCGGCGTCGGTCAGCCACTGGCAGTCGGTGCGGTTGCCGTAGAGGATCGGCAGGCCCGGCTCCAGCTGCGCCACCAGGGTGCCGGTGATCGGCGGCGTGCAGGATTTGACCAGGCTGTCCGGCGTGTTCGGCACCACGCTGACGTCGCCGTAGTAGGCGTCGCCGCCCGGGCCCGAGGCGACGGTATTGACCCAGGGCGTGCCGAGGATCGACTTGTGCAGGGCCTTGAACTGGTCGAGGCTCTGCGCCAGGTTCCAGGAGAAGAACTGGTTGATCAGGCGCGTGTTTTCCAGGTTGGCGTCGCGCAGGGTGAAGCCGGTGGTCTGGGTCCAGCTCAGCACCGGGATGCCGGAGACGGTGATGTTGAGCATCGGCCCGTACTGGTTGGTGTAGAGCGTACGGGTCTGTGTCACTTGGGTCTTGCCGTCGCTCTGCAGCACGTTCACCGACAGTGGTACCGCGGTCATGTCCACCAGCTTGCCGTTGTAGAAGTACTGCTTCGGGTTCAGCGGATTCAGCGGTAGCTGGTAGAAGGTGAAGCGGTAGGCGGTGGAGACGGTATGGCTCCAGGCGAAGTTGTCGTTGAAGCCGATCAGGACCACCGGCACGCCGTAGAGCGAGACGCCCTCGATGTCCATCTGCCCGGGCAGCGTCAGGTGCGCCATGTAGAGGCGCTCGGTGCCGGTCCAGGGGAAATGCGGGTTGCCGTAGACGATGGGCGTGCCGTTCTGCGTCGCGTCCGCGCCCAGCGCGTACATATTGCTGCCGAATTTCTTTTCGCGCATGCGCGCGAACGGCTGCTGCTCCGGGTTGACCCTGGCCAGCGCCTTCATCTCCTTGCCGAAGCCCTGCTTGCCGTTGCTGCCCAGGCTGATCGGCGGCGGCGTGGCCGTGGCGATCTCGGTCTCCAGCACCGAGGAGCTGGCGATCACCGCCAGGCGGATGAAGCGGCGGTAGACGTCGGCCTCGCTGATGTTCTGCAGGTAGGCGGCGTTGGCACAGGCCGCTTGCAGGCCCGGATGCTGGCCGGCCTTGAGCTCGTTCATCCAGCGGTTGAAGCCGGCCACATAGCCCTGCACCGTCAGCTCCACGCGCGGATCGGCGGCGGCCTGGAATTTGGCCACGTTGGCGTCGCTGGCGATGAGCTTCCAGAAGAAATCGCTGTCGACGTTATTGGTCGTCACCGGCACGGCGGGAATCGAGTAGGTGCCGGTGCCGCCCCAGTACTGCGAGCGCTGGCCGCGGATGGCGACGTAGTCTTCCATCATGGTGCAGAGGTTGTCTTCGGCGAAGGCGTAGCCATAGCCGTAGCCGATGCTGCCGAAGTCGTTGGCCTTGATGTGCGGGATGCCGTACTGGGTCCGGGTGATGGTGACGTCGTACTTTAGAGTACCGGAACCCGAGCTGGAGCCGGAGCTGCTGCCGGAACTGGAGCTTGAACTCGAACTGGAGCCGCTGCCGGAGCTGGATGCGCCAGAGCTCGAACTGCTGCTGGAGCCGCTGCTGGAGCTGGAGCTTGAACTTGAGCTGGACGGGGCGGAGCCGGAATTCGATCCGCCGCAAGCGGCCAGCAATGTCAGGGCCAGCATAGCGCCGGCGTGCAACAGGAATTTCATGGTATCCCCCTGGAACTTGAATGTCGGTACCGGATCTTACGCCCGGTGATGCTTCGGCTTTAACATCGGCACGGACGGATTGTAGCCCGCGCCATGCGCGGCGCCGCCGGGAAAATCCAGCCTAATGGCGTACCGCTCCGTCACTGCTTTACGTAAGGCCCGAGATGCAGCCGCTGCATATAGCGGTCGCGCAGTTCGGTCTGGCGGCTGATCGCCGGCACTTCCCGGCCCTCGATGAAAACGGTGCGCGGGAAGCTGGTGGTTTCAAGGGGATCGCCATCCCACAGCACCACGTCGGCAATCTTGCCGGCTTCCAGGCTGCCAAGGGTATTGTCGACGCCGTAGATGCGCGCCGGGTTGAGCGTGATCGCCGCCAGCGCCGCTTCGCGGTCCATGCCCTGCGCGGCGGCGTTGCCGGCGAGCTGGCGCACATTGCGCGCATTGTGGGTGGCGAAATCGTCGTCCAGCGCAAAGGCCAGCAGCACGCTGGCCTTCTGCAACAGGGCCGCGGCATCGGCGCGGGCGGCCAGCGACTCGAAGTGCTGCGGCAGGTCCAGGCGCGGATCGAGAATCACCGGCACCTGATGCTCCGCCAGCGGCTGCGCCACCAGCCAGGCTTCGGCGCCGCCACGCACGATCAGCTTGATGCCGTTGTCGTCGGCGAATTTCAGCGCGGCGAGGATGTCGCTGGCACGGTTGAGATGGAGCACCAGCGGCTCCTCACCGGCCAGCACCGGGCGCAGCGCCTCGATATCCTCCTCGGTGAGCTGGCTGGGATGCTCGGGATTGACCCGCGGCGCCCCGGCGCGGCGCACGTCGTTGAAGGCTTCGCGCAGGGCCGCCCAGGCGGTAGTGCGGGAGCCGCCGCTGAGGCTGGCGCCGGTTTCGCCGAGCTGCGCATACATCGCCGCTTTCGGCTTCACCAGCCATTGCGACAGGCTGCCGAGCGAGATCACGGCGCCCTGGCCGGATATCAGGCTGCCGCCGTCGGCCGACTCCGGCGCGGCGGCGGCGCGGGTCAGGCCTTCGATGCGGTTCACCGGGATCAGGGTGCTGCGCGGATTGAAGGCGTCGGCGACGTCGAGCGCGGCGCTGTAGCGCGGCTTCTTCGCCGCGCTGTCGTCGGATTCCTCGACACCGTCGATCTCCTTGAGCCCCAGGCTGGTGTAGGCGTCGAACAGGCCCGGCGTCACCGGCTTGCCGCCGGCATCGATGATTTTCGCGCCTGGCGGCAGCGCCAGGTTTTGGCCGACCGCCTCGATGCGCTGGTCGCGGATGATGAGGCTGCCGTGAGCGATCACCCCGGCACGGCCCAGGGTGTGGATCTCGGCGTTGGTGATGGCGATGGTGCCGGCCGAAGCGATACCGGGAAGCAGGGCGAGCAGGATGAGAGCGGCTGCTTTCATTGCATTTCCTCCTCGCTGCCTAGTACACCCAATTTGAAGTCGCTCTCCGGTTGCGCGGGCGGATGCGCGCGGTCATAGCGCAGCACGCCATCGATGTAGACCAGGTCGGCATGGCTGTAGACCGAAAAGGGGTCGGCGCTCCACACCACCACGTCGCCGTCCTTGCCGCTTTCCAGGGTGCCGACGCGGTCGGATACACCCAGGGCCTTGGCCGGGTTGGCGGTGATCCAGCGGATGGCGCGTTCGCGTGGGATGTCGAGGCCGGCGCGCCAGCCGGCGGCCATGGCCTTGCCCGCTTCCTGGTTGAGGCGCGGGATGCCGATGGGATCGTCGGAGTGCACGGTGGCGCAGGCGCCGGCGGCGTCGACCATGGCGATGTTCTCGCGGATGCCGTCGTAGGCTTCCATCTTGAAGCCCCACCAGTCGGCCCACATCACGGCGCAGGTGTCGGTGGCCTTGAGCAGCGGGGCGATCTTGTAGGCCTCCACCGCGTGGTGAAAGGCGCTGATCTTGAATTTGAACTCCTGCGCCACGTCGAGCATGGTCGCCATCTGGTCGGCGCGGTAGCAGTGCATCTCCACCAGGATCTTGCCGTCCAGCACGTCGGCCAGTGTCTCCATGCCGATGTCGCGGTCCGGCGCGCTGCCGCCTTTCTTCTTGGCGGCGTCGCGCTTGGCCTTGTACTCGGTGGCCTTGACGAAGGCTTCGCGGTAGCCGGCGACATCGCCCATCCAGGTGGAGGGAAAGCGGTGCTGGTCCTTGCCGTAGACCCGCTTGGGATTCTCGCCGCAGGCCATTTTCAGCACCTGCGGCGCGCCCGGGAATTTCATTTCCTGGTAGGTGGTGGCGGGCACGTTCTTGAGCAGGGTGCCGCGGCCGCCGATCAGGTTGGCCGAGCCGGGCAGGATCAGCATCGAGGTGACGCCGCCCATGCGCGCCTGCTCGAAGCCGGGGTCCTGCGGCCACACCGAGTGTTCCGACCAGACGTCCGGGGTGGTGGGGCTGGTGGCCTCGTTGCCGTCGGACATGGCCCAGACTTCCGGCGAGGCATAAACGCCAAGGTGGGAATGCGGATCGATGATGCCGGGCGTGACCCAGCGGCCCTGGGCGTCGACCACCACGGCGCCGGCGGGGGCGGCGAGGCCCTTGCCGACCTGGGCGATTTTATGGTCCTGGATCAGCACGTCACCGTCGTCGAGGCGGCTGCCGGTGCCGGTGAGGACGGTGGCGTGCCGGATCAGCACCGGCACCGCGGCCCGCGGGGCGTAGGTGGAGGCGTAGGGCTCGCGCTGCGCCGTGCCTTGGTTGTGGCCGCAGGCGCAGATCAACAGCGTCGCCAGTGCTGCGGCGTAGAGTGGCCGTTGCATGGATCGCATTCCCGTGAATTTTCCCCAGATTAGCAGGCCGGGCGCGGCCGCGGGCACGGTCAATCCCCGGTTCGGACGATGGCAGGGCCCTGTCCCGAGTTATACTGCGCGCCATTTTTCGGCTATCTCCACCACTGGTTCCTGAGAACTCATGAGCGCCCACGATATCCGCGACGCCACCCGTCCCGACCCCGATGCCGTCCTCGTCCAGATCGCCGATTACGTCTGGAATCACAAGGGTTTTTCCGATGAAGCCCTGAGCACGGCGCGTTACTGCCTGATCGACACCCTGGGCTGCGGCCTGCAGGCGCTGATCTACACCGGCTGTACCAAGCTGATGGGGCCGGTGGTGCCGGGCGCGACCATGACCGGCGGCGCCCGCGTTCCCGGCACCAGCTACGAGCTGGACCCGGTGGCGGCGGCGTTCAACATCGGCTGCATGATCCGCTACCTGGATTTCAACGACACCTGGCTGGCGGCGGAGTGGGGCCATCCCTCCGACAACCTCGGCGGCATCCTCGCCGTGGCCGACTACCTTTCCCGCAAGAACGTGGCGGAAGGCAAGCCGGCGCTGACCCTGCGCACCGTGCTGGAAGGCATGATCATGGCGCACGAAATTCAGGGCGTGCTGGCCCTGGATAACGGCTTCAACCGCGTCGGCCTGGATCACGTGCTGCTGGTGCGCGTGGCCTCCACCGCCGTGGTGACCAAGCTGCTCGGCGGCAGCCGTGAGGAAATCCTCACCGCCCTGACCCACGCTTTCGCCGACGGCGGCGCCCTGCGCACCTACCGCCACGCGCCGAACGCCGGTTCGCGCAAGTCCTGGGCTGCCGGCGACGCCACCTCGCGCGCCGTGCTGCTGGCGCTGCGCACCCTGCGCGGCGAGATGAACATTCCCACCGTGCTGAGCGCCAAGACCTGGGGCTTCCAGGACTCGCTCAATCGCGGCAAGGCCATCACCCTGGCCCGTCCGCTGGGCAGCTACGTAATGGAGAATGTGCTGTTCAAGATCAGCTTCCCGGCCGAGTTCCACGCCCAGACCGCGGCGGAATGCGCCATGACCCTGCACCCGCAGGTCAAGGACAAAATCGACCAGATCAAGAAGATCACCATCCGCACCCACGAGTCGGCGATCCGCATCATCGACAAGCAGGGCAAGCTGGCCAACTTCGCCGACCGCGACCATTGCATCCAGTACATGACCGCCGTGCCGTTGATCTTCGGCCGCCTGGTTGCCTCCGACTACGAGGATGCCGTTGCCGCCGATCCGCGCATCGACACCCTGCGCGAGAAGATGGTGTGCGTGGAAGACACGCAGTTCACCAAGGACTACCTGGATTCGGACAAGCGCTCCATCGCCAATGGCATCACCGTCGAATTCAATGACGGCAGCAAGCTGGCGGAAGTGCTGGTGGAATACCCGATCGGCCACCGCCGCCGCCGCAAGGAAGGCATCCCGGTGCTGGTGGAGAAGTTCAAGAGCAACCTGGCGCTGAAGATTGCGCCGAAGAACACCGCGAAGATCCTGCACATCGCCGAAGACCAGGCCCGCCTGGAAGCGACGCCGGTGCAGGATTTCGTGTCGCTGTTCGTCGTCTAAGCGGCACCTGGCGTGGGGCGTGACAGCCAAGGCGCGCCCCGCGCCCTGCTCGAACAAGGGCTGGCGGCGTTGGCGCTGCCGGCTCCGCTCGCCGAGCCGCTGCTGGCTTATCTGGACGAGCTGCTGAAGTGGAATGCCGCCTACAACCTCACCTCCGTGCGCGAGCCGGAGGCGATGGTGACGCGGCATCTGCTCGACAGCCTGGTGCTGCACCCCCATATTCGCGGTCCGCTGCTCGATGTCGGCAGCGGCGCCGGCCTGCCCGGCATCCCGCTGGCCCTCGCAGATCCGGCGCTGGCGGTGACGGTGCTGGACAGCAACGGCAAGAAGGCGCGCTTCCTGCGCCATGCGGTGCGCACGCTGAAACTGGACAACGTGGCGGTGGTGGAGTCGCGGGTGGAGGACTACCAGCCATCGCAGCCATTTGCGGCAATCACCTCGCGCGCCTTCACTTCGCTGCGCGATTTCTTCAGCCTGACCGACCACTTGCTGGCGCAGGACGGGCAATGGCTGGCGATGAAAGGTAAGCTCGACCCCCAGGAAACACAGGATCTGCCCGCGGGAGTCGGGATCGTGGACATCAAACCTCTAAAAGTGCCGGGGCTCGCCGAAGCACGCCATCTGGTCATAGCGGCGCGCTCACACTCATGAGCCGCATCATCGCGGTCGCCAACCAGAAGGGCGGGGTGGGCAAGACCACCACGGCCATCAATCTGGCCGCCTCGCTGGCGGCGACCAAGCGCCGCGTGCTGCTGATCGACCTGGATGCGCAGGGCAACGCCACCATGGGCGTGGGCGTGGACAAGTACAAGCTGGCGAAAACCACGCGCGATGTGCTGCTGGAGAAGGCCAGGCCGGCAGACGTGATCCTGTTCCTGCCCAACCTTGGCTTCTCGATCATGCCGGCCAACAGCGACATGACCGAAGCGGAGATCAAGCTGCGCGACGTCGCGGCCGGCGATTTCGCGCTGAAGCTGGCGCTGGAGCAGGTTGCGGCCGACTACGACTACATTTTCCTGGACTGCCCGCCGGCGCTGTCCAAGCTGACGGTCAACGCCTTTGTCGCCGCCGACGGCGTCCTGATTCCGATGCAGTGCGAGTACTACGCTCTGGAAGGGCTCACCGCCCTGGTCGACACCATCGAGAAGATCCGTCGGGTAATCAACCCGCGGCTGGAGATCGAGGGCCTGCTGCGCACCATGTACGACCCGCGCAACAACCTGGCTAACGACGTCTCAGCGCAGCTGCTCGAACATTTCGGCGACAAGGTCTACCGCACCATGGTGCCGCGCAATGTGCGCCTGGCGGAGGCGCCCAGCCATGGCCTGCCGGTGATTGGCTACGACCCCGCTTCCAGCGGCGCCAAGGCCTACCTGGCACTGGCGGGCGAGGTGCTGCGGCGGCATGACGGCGGGCAGTTGCCGCTGGGTTGATCGTAGATCGTAGGGTGGGTGGAGCGCCGCCAGGCGCGTAACCCACCGTTGGTGTCACGGCTGCGGTGGGTTACGCTGCGCTGCACCCACCCTACAGGCTTGCGCCCGGTTGCCGGTGAGAGAACAGAAGCCGTCCAGAGCTGTCTCAGTAGTACATTGCCGCAGCGCCCCCTTGCTTCCGGATACCGACCGCCATGTCCTATGTTGCCAAAAACCTGCTGCCGGGCGAAACCATCCTCTGCACCGGCAGCCTGCACTGGATCATCTACCTCAAGCCCTTGCTGCTGGCGGCGTTCGGTGTTTTTCTGCTGGTGCTGCCCGCTTTCATGCATGTGCCCGACAAGCTGTGGATCTGGGGCGCCGTGGCGATCGCCGTGGGCGGCCTGGCGGCGATCCCGGCGATGCTCTCGGCCTGGTCCACCGAACTGGTGGTGACCTCGGTGCGCATCATCGCCAAACACGGACTGGTCAGCCGCCGCACCACCGAGATGCTGCACCGGAAGATCGAAAGCCTGGCGGTGCACCAGAGCATTGCGGGGCGGCTGCTCAACTATGGCACCCTGGTGATCCACGGCACCGGCGGAGGCCAGGAGGCGATTCCCAACATCGCGCGGCCGCTGGTATTCCGCAACTCTGCCATGGCCGCCCAATCCACCGAGAAATAGGCCGGTGTCGGGGAAGGGCAGGCGGGGCAAAACCGCTGGCGGAACGGCCCTAACTGGAAACTGGCAGGCGGAAACCGGAAACTAGCGGCCATGAGTACAAAGAAACGGGGACTTGGCCGGGGACTCGACGCCCTGCTCGGCAGCGTGACGCCCTCGCCAGCGGAAACGGGCGAGGAGTTGCGGGAGCTGGAGCTGGAGTTGCTGGCGCCGGGTCGCCACCAGCCGCGCCGCAAGTTCGATGCCGAAGCGCTGCAATCGCTGGCCGATTCGATCCGCTCGCAGGGCGTGGTGCAGCCGATCGTGGCGCGCCCCGCCGGCGGCGGGCGTTTCGAGATCGTCGCCGGCGAGCGGCGCTGGCGCGCGGCCAAGATGGCCGGGCTCACCACCATCCCGACGGTGGTGCGGCAGATTCCGGACCGCACCGCGATGGCGGTGGCGCTGGTCGAAAACATCCAGCGTGCCGACCTGAACCCGCTGGAAGAGGCGGAAGCGCTGCGCCGCCTGATCGACGAATGCGGCCTCACCCATGAGCTGACCGCCGAAGCGGTGGGCCGCTCCCGCGCCGCGGTGAGCAATCTGCTGCGCTTGCTCGATCTGGAAAGCGAGGTGCAGGAGCTGGTACGCGACGACAAGTTGTCTCTGGGCCATGCCAAGGTGCTGCTCGGCGCCACCGGCGAACGCCAGGTCGCGCTGGCGCTGCAGGTGGTGGAGCAGCGGCTGTCGGTGCGGCAGACCGAGCAGCTGCTGGCGCAGAAGCTGGCCGATAAGCAGGCTCCGAAGGGCCTGGCGCCGAAACGCGCGCGCAGCCCGCTGGAGCTGGAGCTGAGCGAGCGCGTCGGCCTGCCTGTACAGCTCAAGCAGGGCCAGGGCGGCCGCGGCCAGCTGACCATCGGCTTCGGCGACAAGAACGAGCTGGAACGGCTGCTGAAGATTTTGCGCTGATAAAACCTGTTGTGAGGCGTGAAAGCGCCTTTCCTCTCCCGCTCGACATTCCGGCGAAAGAATTAGCCAATTCTAACGAATTGATTTTATTGTAAGATTTATGCAGATTTTTGTCTGTGCAGGAACTGTGCAGAACATTTACCCCTTCACAAACAAAACTTTGCTTTTTCGCTTCCCGGAAGTTGCTCATTTTCCGTCTCATACGGGCAGCTAATAGCCGGAATGGCGACGACAGTGTATCCCTTGCTTAGTCCAATGGAATCACCAAATCAAAACCAGTGCCGCTCTTGTGCTGCCATACACTGCCGACTTCGATCCAGCGCGATTTTTTGTCGCTCCCTTCCTTCGGGGCGATAACGACGTAGGCAATGATGTGTGGGTTTCGTAGACATAAGATAATCTCCTTCAGTTGGCAGCCGCACCATTGCGACTGCAAACCGTCTCGTGCCGAAAACGGCTGTCCTGTGCCGGACGAAACACTAGTCGGTTCTTAGCGGTTTACCGATTAGAGCGCCTTGTGTTCTCGCAACGAAAAAGCGCAGGGCAATGGCGTTTGGCTAGGTCTTGCAGATAGTCGCATTCGGGCGAGCAGCCCACGACGGAGACCGTGTACGAAATACTTCCTTCAGGTCTATTTCGTCATCAACTAACTAAGGCTAGTCACCACGCTGTGGAGCGGGACTTTCTTGAAGTTCCACCCTTCATCTTCGTAGTCACATGACAACCACATCTGAACGTCGCCGGCAGGGGGCGGATGCATCTTGAAATACGAGTGCCACCAGTCTTCATCGCATTTCCAATACAAAATCGCAGATACAAAGTTGATGATGAATATTTTCTCTGACTTGTCGTGGCTGGAGAATTTTGCTTCGAGCGACGCGATGTACGACGCTATTTTGTCAACGAACTCTGCCGGGAGGTTGGTCGGGTCGTCCAACTCACTATGCTCAGGAACTGACTGTGTGAACATGAGGCCCATCTCTGGCGCTTCATAGTCACGGGCACCAAAACGCTCTTTGAGCAGAATTGCCGCCACAGGTTCACGAACTACAACATGAGTCCCCTCTTCCATTTCTGGAATGTGAAGCTTCAGCACTTCGGACAATTCCTGCGCCTTTTTTCCGAGTTCAATGGCATTCCCTCTTGATGGAGTGTCCACCCGCAATTCAAATGGGTGATCCTTTGTCATATCACCTAGATTGCTACTAAGGGCGTCATAAAACGCATGGTCTCTTTTATGCTCCTCGACATAGTCGAGCGGCCAAACCAAATTCTTGCGTTCAATAACGATGGTCTTGTTTGTGTTGGGATCTTCGCAAAGCACTTCAGGCTGCGCCGTCTCGCCATTTCTATCGAGACATTCCTTTCGGCGGTAGTTGCTTTGGTTGCCTTACCGCGTTCCCATGCTCTGCTGGCATCTACTTCGATGCCATTGGCCCTGGCGACCTCTGCAAATTGCTCCCGCCAGTGTTGCACCTCGGCCACACTGGTGTGCAGACGCCGGCCCTGTCCGTCCATCATATTGAGCACGACATGGACGTGCGGCTGCTTTGTGTCGTCGTGGCGCGCGAATAGGTATTCGTGCCCCTCTTTGCCGAAGCGCTCGGCCAGAAACTCCCGCACGCTTTTGCGCAAAGCGTCCCGGTCTGCGTGCTCACCGGCATCGAGGATGAAGTGCGCCGTCACCCGCCGTTTGCGCGTTATCTCGGCGCCGGGTTCGGCCATCGTCGCGCCGGCCTGCTCCGTCCACAGCCGGACGCGCCGACGCAGTTCCCGCACGTCCTCGATCCGCTGACCGTTTTCGTCCTCCAGCGCCAGCTTGCCATGGCGACGGACGTAGTGAATGTGGTCTAGGATCTTCGCGCCGCCGTGGCCGTAGCGAGTGATCTTCAACACCGCTTGAGGACGCCGCTGCGCGATCCGCAGGTTTCGCGCGAGGGTCGCCTGCCCACCACCAGGACGGCGATAGTGCTTGCCACCGGCACCGATTAAATGGCCGGAACGTCCCTTACGGCCATGCGGCTGACCGCGCAGCAGTTCGTCGTCGCGTTCGTCAGTCACGGCCGTGCTCCGGCACTGTTCTCGCGCGTGCGGCGGCGACCATGCGGCGCCAGGTGTATTCACTTTCGGTGACGGCCTCGCTCAGCTCGGTCAGGGTTTCGGCGAGGCCGCGGGAAGCGCTGTCGCCGCGGTTCAGATGTCGAGCGATCTGGTTGAGATTGACGCCGACCAGCCGCATTTGTCGCGCCAATTCCAATACGGCCTGCTGTTCGCGGTTTAGCAGGTCAATGCCGCCGGTGACCAGCTCGCGAATGGCCTTGCGAGCGAGGCGAGAGGCGCGGATGCCGGTGCGGTCGGAGAGGCGCCGCAGCGCCGCATGCTCCTCGGCAGTGAGGCGTGTCTGCAACGCCTCGCTGCGCTTGGCGCGGCGCCTGTCCGGCGTGCCGGTCAGCATGCTTTGCTGTCTCGGTGCGTAGCAGCGGCGGGCGCGCAGAAACTGCGCGCGAACGCGGGTGAGTGCTGTGCACTCCCAGAAAAATGCACCACATTTTGCGAATCCGCGCCTTCACGCATTTGGCTGTGTTTTGCCCGCCTCTCCGCTATGGCCCTGTTTCGCTGCGCCGCGCTCTGGTCTAGCATCGCGGCCACCACCATCGCGAGCGCACGGAGTGTGCGCCATGCCCAAGCCCGTTCTCGTCACCAAGGCCACGATCGCCAAGATCACCGGCCGCATCAGCCAGGCGTTGTACGACCGCATCCAGGCGGTGCAGGACAAGCTCAAGTCGCTCGGCAACGACGCGGTGTTTCCCGCCGACCAGATCATCGAGGACGCCCTGCAGCGCGCGACCCGTTTGGCCGAGGCCGAGCTGTCCCGCAGAATTGATCCCGACAGCACGCCGGCCGCGCCGAACTGAGCACACCATCGCCCAGTCCATCATGCGCGCCCCAGATTCAAGCGGACTCGCGCCGGACCGAGGTCTCGTGCGGCGTTGGCCGCCTCATCCAGTCCGCGAAACAGCCGGGGCCGCGTCCAGTGGGCGCTGATGAATTGCCGGCGGCGCGGCCCGAAGCCCACTTCGACGAGGTAGGCGCCGCCGGTCGCGCGAATGATTGCACGCAGCTGTGCACCGGTCCGCGCCAAAAGCTTGAGTTGTCCGAGGGTGATAAACGGCAGTGCCGATTGAGACGGTGTCATCTGGTCGCTGGACGCGCCGCTTGATGAGGCTGCGCACGGCCCCGGCGGCTGCGCCGCCGACGCGTTTCGCGGCGGTGCCCGCCGCTTCCGAGCGCGCACCTGCGCGCTCATGGCGGGTCGCCGGCTGCTGCAGGTAACGGTGCTACGGCCGTTCGCCGCAGGCATGGTTCAGGCTCGGCGTGTGAGAATGGTGGTCGCTGTTGATGTGCCAGCCGCTGACGCGGCCGCCTTCCTGCGAGCGGATTGCCGACAGCAGCGCAGCGGGAATGCGGTTGTAGCGAGCCGAGGTCTCGATGCAGTGCCGCTCTCCTGCTGCGCTTTTTGGGGCAGCGTAGAGCGGAAAGGCGATCAGCCCGACGGTGGCGATGGGGATGTTCAAGCGTTCCATTGCGTGCTGCTCCTGTGAAGCACGGCAGAGGTACCGCCTGGGCAAGCGCTGCGTCAAGGGCGGACGGTCGCGGCCGTGCGCAATCGGGCCTGATGACTTGTCACGCCGCAGCCGCCGATTGCCTCCCGAGCACCAGCAATTGTCATCTGATTGCTGGATTGCGCCGCGCTTGGGAGGTCATGGCTTTTTCCGATAGGCAGGCTTCAATTCACCAGCGCGCATGGAAAGCGACGCCGCCAAGCTTGACGTGCACATGGAACGTGAGGACACCAGCGACGAGGGCGCCGGGCACGGCGGCGCTGAGGCTGTGCACGGGCTGCTGGCCGTTTAGGTGGCCGCGTTGCGGCAGCTGGCCCCAACCGATCCGGATTTCGACATTGCGGTATCGACATTTATCGACGACCGGGCGCTGCAGTGGCGCCTGGCCCTGCACTCCCGAGGGACACGCGCCAGCTGTGGCTGGTGGAAGCCCGCCTGCGTCAAACGAAGCGGATGGGGCGGTGTTGTCAGCGACGGTCTGAAAACGCGAGCTCGCGGCGGCGCAGGCGTTGGCGACTGGATTCCCGCTCCTGTGCCAGCAGCCGGATCAGCTCGCCGGCGAGGATGCCGGCGGAAGGCGGCAGATCGACTCTGAATTTCAATCGTGCCCGGGCCATGACATCGATGCAGGCTGGGCAGCACCTGCGATTCTCCAGCAGCTGGCGCGATAGCGGTTGGAGGTTGGGCAGGCTTGCCTTGCCGCGACCGAGCGCTTCGCCGCGGCGGCGCACGATTTCCCCCAGACGCAAGGTTTCGAGCACCGTCAGATGCACGATCGCGTCCGGGCTGTCACCACGGGCTGAGAAGCGGAGTTTCACGGCATCGGCCGAGCTGCAGTTTCGGCCTCATGCTACTTCGCCGGCTGCATCGACTGGAATACGCCTGGCTGCTGTGTGATGTGATCCCGTATCACAGGCCGCCGCCAAGGCGGGGCTTTCGTCAGTGGCGCGACTCGCGTCGCGATCGCGCCACTGGCAAACCGGTTGCCCGCAGGGCCGGCCACTGTCACAGCCCCGCCTGGCGAGGGGCGCGCAGCGCCTCGTCGGCCGCGCGCGCCGCTCGGCGGGCACCGCCGAGGCGGCGACCACGCGCGGGCGTCGAGCGGGGCTTGACTGGGGACGGGCCGGAGGGCCACCCGCGCGGCGGCGCAGGCAACGCCACTACGGCCGCCGCTTAGGGATGTCGGCCGGGGCGGGGAGCGGATGGACCGGGACGCGGCGCGCAGCCTGTGCGCAGCGCAGGCCGGCCGCTGTCCGCCCGCCGGCGCGCTGAGGTTGAGACGGTGCGTTTTACCGTCTCAACCTGCGCCGGCCAATGCAACAAGCCGATTTGATTTTCCGCGAGCGATTGAAGCCCTCAGGGACGAAACGCCGCAGGGCGGCGGTTCGATGCGCAGCACGAAAGCGCGGCCCGCCAGGGCGCGGCCGGTGCGCTTGGGCCGGTTCTCCGGGCTGGCTTCTTGCACACTGCGGACCCCGATTGGTCAGCGGGAATGGCCGCTCTGTAGCAGAGCGCTGCGTAGTCGCAGCTGGCCAGGACCGGCCAGTCAATCTTTAAATCAAACGGAATGAAAGCGGCCATTCACTACGGTAGTGTCTTTACCATTTTGTACACGCTAGTGCGACGAGAGTCGCTAAGTACGATGCGGCGAAAGCCGTAAAGGAGGTAAGAAACTTAGTGGCGTGAAGCCACGGTGATGATTGTCGGCACTGCCGCCTGTCGAGGGCATGTGGCCGACCTGATGTTCAGCCATCAGTAGCCTACGGGCTGCGGCGACTCCCGCAAGGGTTCGTCTAAAGCGCCCGGACAACGTACCCCTG
>JAMFRN010000159.1 GCA_026224805.1 Nevskia soli | reverse complement strand
GCAAGGCGACGCGGGTGCCGCTGCGATCCGATTCGACGATGGCATCGATGACGCCGTGCATCTGCAGGGCATCCCTGAATGTGGGCGCCAGGTGCGAGCCGTCGCGCACATCGCGCGCATGGGCCGCGTACAGATGGGCCAGTTCATTGACGCTGCCGCCCAGCGTATTGGCCGGCAGCCAGTCGTATTGCGCCGGCACGGACAGTACCTGCAATGGCTGGCCGTCGCCACGCGCCACTTCGATCACATTGAAAGCGTCGCCGAAGCTGGTGGTATTGGAAATCTTCAGATCGCCTTCGCTGCCCGTGATATCGATCTGCAGGCCGTAATTGTTGCGCTTGCCCGACTCCAGGTGCACGGAAAGCACGGCGCCGTTGGCGAACGTGGCGCCGAGCACCACCTGGTCCGGCATCGTGTGCGGCTGGGTCTCGCCGCTTTCGATCAGGGTGATTTCCTTGAACTGGTTGACGGCCAGCCCGCTGACCGTTGTCGGCATGCCCAGGTGGGCAAACAGGACGTCGAGGAAATGGCCCCCATAGATGTGCAGCAGGCTCGAATAATTTTCCGCCGGCACCGTGTAATACAGGGCGGCGATGCGGCGCTGCGTGAAATATTCGACGCTGACGTGCATCCGCACGGAGCGCAGCTGGCCAATATGGTGTTGCGCCAGCAGGTCGCCGAGATAACGGTAGCCCGGCGCCAGCCGGCGCTGCAGCCCGACCAGGTGGCGCACGCCGGCCCGCTCGGCCAGCGCCAGCAGTTCCGCCGACACGGCGGCGCTGGGCGTGAGCGGCCACTCGGCATACACGTCCTTGCCGGCGGCGATGGCGGCGCGGATACCCGCCTCATGCTGCGGTGCCGGCGTCAATACCAGCACCAGATCGACTTCCCCGTGGTCCACCAGCGCGCTCAGCGACGTGACGGGATAGGGAATCCGGTGACGGTCCGCCAGTGCGGCCGCTTTCTCCCCGCTGCGGCTGTACACCGCCGTGATGTCGAATTCCGGCAGCAGCTTGAGCGCAGGGATATGGCCATACTCGGCCCACGTGCCGGCGCCGATGATCCCCACGCGAATTTTTTTTGATGCACCAGCGGCAGCGACGACGTCATTCATGTTCGGTGACTCCTCAAGATGGAGCCGCCAGTCTAGGCCCCTGCGGGCGAAAGAAAAACACCGTCAGGGACCGAACATACCGGACATTTATGTCCGCAATTGCTGCCCGAAACGCGTAAAGGACACCACGGAGAGCAAACCGGCTAATCCGCAGGAAACAGATGCGCGCTCAGGTAATCGATCAGTGCGCGCAGTTTGGGCGAGGCGTGCCTGCTGGCCGGCCACAGCATCGAAAAGGTGACCGTCTGGTCGAGGTAGTCGTCGAGCACCCGCTGCAGCCGGCCGCTCTGCAATTCGCGGTGGACGGTAAAGGTGGGCACGAACACGATGCCCATGTCCTGCAGCGCCACATAGGTCAGGGTCTCGATGTTATTGCCGGTCATGCTTTCCGGGAGCGGCGGCAGGATCTCCGGCGGCGCCACCCGCAGGGGCCACACTTCGAGCTTGCCGCTGAGGGGGAACTTATGCTGGAGGCACTGGTGCCCCGCCAGATCGCGCGGATGCCGGGGCACGCCGTGTCTGGCGAAATAGGCGGGCGAGCCCACCAGCACCTGGGGACAGGCGCCGAGCCGGCGCGACACCAGCCGCGAATCGTGCTGTTCGCCCGTGCGGATGACGGCGTCAAAGCCCTCTTCGATGATGTCGACCATGCGGTCCGACATGTCGATTTCGAGCACGATGTCGGGATACAAGCGCATGAATTCGCTGAGCCCGGGCATCAGGGTGCATTCAGCTGCGGCACACTGATGCGCAATTTGCCGCGCGGATGGCCGGTCGCGTCGGACAGCTCCAGTTCCGCCGCCTCGACCTCGCCGAGGATGCGCCGGCACCGTTCCAGAAACAGCGCGCCCTCGGCCGTCAGCGTGATGCTGCGCGTGCTGCGGTGAAACAGGCGCACGCCCAGCCGCTCTTCGGTGCGCGCGATGCTCTTGCCCACGGCCGACGACGATATCCCCAGCAGTCGCCCGGCTGCCGTAAAACTGCGCGTATCCGCCACCTGGACGAAAATTGCAATGCCGCCCAGACTATCCATGTTTGACTGTACTCCGTGTGAATTCAGGGCGCGTGACGGTCGCGTAGTCCTGGACGGCGAGTACCAGCGCGTGAACGGCCTGGCCCAGATCGTCGTGCCGGGAGACCGGGACAGGGGCGCGCGCAGACCGTTCACCGCTGCCGGCGATGTCGCTGTTCAATAGGCTGGTCAGGGCGTCGTAGCGGTCCGCCAGCGCCAGGTCCTCGCCGTCCGGTTCACATTGCCGGGTGATCGTGACGATGTTCGCGGCGCCGCAGACGGTTCGCAGCGCGGCCAGTATGTCATGGACTTGCCCGAGATGGGCCGCAGAGGAGCGGCCTTGCAGCAGCATGCGTTGCCGGGCGATCTCGGCGCGGGCGCTTGCCACGCCAGCGGCGCTGCGCAGCGGGTCGATCCGGGCCAGCGCATCGAGCGGCGTGCGCAGCGCACCGGTGGCGAACGCCATATTGGCGGCGAGCGCGGCGACGATGGCATCGGACAGCGCGCCTTTTTCCTTCTCGGGCCAGAGAAGCAGGCTTCCTGCCAGCCCGATGCAGGCGCCGATCGCTTCGTTGATCACCCGTGTGGCGATCAGATGGCTGGCGGGATGAATAAAATCCGATACCAGCACAAACATCGGCGTCACGAACACCACGAACAGGCCGTAATTAACGAGGCGCAAAGCGATGACCGCCGCCGACAGCGGTGCGATAAACAGCAGCATTTCCCAGGGGCCGGACAGGCGCGCGATCAGGATGGCCGTCAGCACTCCGCCGACCGCGCTGCCCGCCGCCCGCTCGACGACCCGGAGCCAGGTATTGGCGCCCAGCGGCTGCATGAGCACCAGGGTCGCGATCGTTCCCCAATACGAGAAACTGACGTCGTAGAGCGCGCCAAGGCCGTAGGAGATGGTCACGGCAACGGCCGTCCTCAACGCCTGGCGCCATACCGGTGCCGCCACCGTGAAATGGGCGGGCGCCGCTTCGCCGCCATCGCGCTGGTGGCCGTTGTGGTCGCCGCCCTCGCCGGATTCGCCGGATTCCGACGCCTGCCAGCGGTGGCCAAGTTCGACCAGTGCCGTCGCCGCCACCGAGACCGCCTGCCCCACCACACGCTGGCACGCCGCCGCGCTGCCAAGGAGTACATCGCCTTGCTTTACCAGCCGCTCCGG
>JAMFRN010000026.1 GCA_026224805.1 Nevskia soli | reverse complement strand
CTGCAACTGCGCCTGGGTCGGATTGGTAATGACGTATTTTCCCTGGTACACCGGATTGAACGGATCGCTTTCGAGGCTCGGCGGGATCACCGAGATGGTGTTTTGCAAGTTGACGTTCCAATAGGTGATGCCGAACTTCAGGCCTTCGATCCACTTGGGCGTGAAATCGACGCCGGTCGAATAGGTGAGCGCGGTCTGCGGCTGTAGCTTCGGATTGCCGCCGGCCAGCACGATCATCGGACGCACATATCCGGCCAGTCCGGCACCGCCAGGCAGGAAGGCGAACACGGAGTTCGACAGCAGCTGGAATTCATCCGGATCTCCCAGATCGACCAGGCTGGGCGCATTGAAGGACCTGCCGATGTTGCCGCGGAACGCAATGCCGTCCACGGCGCGCCAGTTGAAGGCGATCCGTGGATTGTTGGTGCCGCCGAAGTCGCTGTATTGGTCGTGCCGTGCGGAGATGTCGAATTCCAGGCTCTTGACCAACGGCAACTGGTTGGCGGAGCCGACCACAGGAATCACCAGCTCGAAGAAGCCGGCGGCGACCCTGCGAGAATTTTCGCCCCGCGGCTGTTCGCTGCGGAGCGAGATCGGCCCCGGATTGTTGAAGAGGGGGCTGTCGGTCTGGTACTGGTACTCGGCGCCAAGTGCAAGGTGCACCGTGCCACCGGGCAGGTGGAACAATGGGCCATCGCCAATCACGCGCGAATCCGACAGCGTCTGCTTGTTATCGCCATAGGACTCATAGTTGGCGAGCGCGGCGAGGACATCCGGGTTGGTAGCTGCAATGTTGTACGGATTGAGCGCCGTCGCCGCTGTCGTGCCCGCGGCGGCAGCGGCCTGTGCATCCGGATTGATCTCCGGCTCCTGCAGCCAGGTATCGCTCCAGCCGTAGTTGTACATGGCCTTGATCTGCCAATCGTCGCCAAGATCGAAGGTGAAGGTCGGCGTCAGGCCGAAATCCGTCAGCTGGCCGGAAGAGACGGGGTTGCCGAAGGCCGGGTCGTAGCTGAAGCTGACCTGCTGGCTGGTCTCGTTGCCGACGGGCGTGTAGTAGTAGTTCGAATTCGGGATTGTGATGCTGTCGGCAATCAATGGAGCGCTGAGCGTTTCCGTCTGACGCCTGGAGTAATAGGCCGTGAGGTCGAACTTGGCCCAGTCGTTCAGCCGCTGTGTAATCGTGGCGAACGTCGCATCCTGCTCCTCCCTGGGCACGATGGAGCTATTTAGCAGGTTGTCGCACGTCGCCGCTCCCGGAGAGTATGACGAGCCGTTCCACTGATAGGTCGTGCCGCCGAGCCCCTCGATGCTGCCCACGGTAACATTGGGGGTGTTGCAGGTCGTGACGTCGAAGTTACTGCCGCCATGGGACGTCAGATCCAGGCGCGGGAACTCGCGATTCCTCGCCAGCAGGTAGGTATTCGAACGATGCAGCCACGACACCATCGCCGAGCCGCCGTGCCAGCTCTGCCCCATCGTGATATTTTCGCTGTCGCTGTTGTAGCCGTCGTCGGTGAATCCGTAATCCCCATCGAATTCAACGCCGTTGAACTTGCGCTTGGTGATGAAATTCACGATGCCACCGACCGCGTCGGCGCCGTACATCGAAGAGCCGCCATCGGGAAGAACTTCGATACGCTCGAGCATGCCAGGCGGAATCACCCCGGAATCCGGAGTGGTCTGACCGACGCCGGCACCGACCATGTTGTGCCCGTCCATGAGCACCAGTGTTGTGTTGCCGCCACCGGCACCGAAATTCCGTATGTTGGGACGGAACGTTGTAGTGCCCGGATCGGCCGTTTGAGAAATCGTGGTGGAGTTGAATGCGTTGGTAATCACCGGCAGCGTCGCAAGTACCTGATTGGTGTTCGCGGCGCCGGTGAGTTGCATGTCTTCTTTGCTGACGACGATAGGATTGGATCCGACCGGCGCGATGCCGCGGACCAGCGTGCCGGTCACCGTAACCCCCTGCAGCTGGGTGCTCGCGCCGCCCGATGAACTCGGAGTCGCTGACGCCTGCGTCACGACGGGCAGCTGCGATTGATCCGCTGCAGCCGGGGGCACAGGCTGCGCGTCCTGTGCCATCGCAATCGCCATGGGGGCCAAGCCGACCATGGCCGCACATGCGCTGCCGATGGCGCTTTTGCGAAACCAGCGCGCCGGCTGCTCGGTGTTGCACCGCACTTCTCTTCTCTTGCTCATTTTTCTAACCGTCCTCCTCGATCTTATTGAACAACTTTTCGATGCGGCTCTCGCCGGGTCAGCCCGCTCTGCGCCTACACACCACCCAGTACGTCGGCATCAAAATCTCAACTCCTGCATTCCCGTCGATGGGCCGTCTGCCTTGTGAGGTCAGCAACCGCTGCTCTCTTGGACGGCTATCGCCGACAGCGCTGGGCGCCTGCCCGGACAGCCGGAAAAGAATCGACATGAACTGGTGGACGGATGCCATCGATGGGGTTCCTGGATGTCGTCAGAGGACAGGGCGGCGCCCGAACGAGGGCCGAGAGCGTCGGCAGCCTGTGTCGCGGGGCTGACCGCAGCCGTCGAAAGTACAATACCGATCAGTACGCTAAGTACCAGCCGCTTGCGCGCTTGCATCAACTTCATCGCTTGTACCTCCCTCCTCGCATGGCCCCGTGTGCCCGGGACGCTTTAGAAACGCCTGGCTCGGCCAGGCGCCGGAATCGTTCTCGCACCGGCCGCGGCGATCAGGCGATGCGCTGGGTCGAAAACACTTCGTCCTCAGCCGCCGCAACCTGCTGACCGCGATTCGTGGCTGCGGCCGGGGCGTAGGCTTGAAGTCGAAGCTCAAGCGATCCTCTTTAAATCATTTGTGCAAACATGATCTTTATTTGAGCATTATTAATATAAAGAGATCATATGCGATCATATTTATACACATTTCGATCTTCGTCAAGATCAGAGTGCACGGTGCTGGTTGATCGGCGACCGGCGGTATTGGGCGGCCGATTTGCGGCGCCCGAATGTTCATGCTGGAAATTAGCGGACGATCCCATGCTCCCATCGCCTGCTATTCGCGGACCTCCCGCTATTGGCGCCTGACGATCGGTCGTGTCCGTCGATGATCCCAAAGTCGCCAAGGCAGTCCTGGGGAGCGGCCGCAAGAAACTGATCTTTGCCGGCATCTCCCTCCCTGGAGGTCTGCGCCGCATTTCCGGTCATGACGGCTGTAGCAAAGGGACTCGATGCGTACGTCGCTGTCGATGCGTCCGGCACGTTCTCAGAAACGAAGCGCCAGGCCGGCTTGTTGCGCATGCAGCAGGCGGGCGTGATCCTTTCCGACTATGCGACCCTCATGGTCGAAATCCTGAAGGACAATGCACGACCGGAGGTGGCCGCAGTCTACGAGGCCATGGATATGGCCTGGGCCAAGCTGGTCGGACAAGTTGCTCACGCTTACGGCAAGTGATCGGCCGGACGTCTCTCAAGTCCGGTGATTTAGTCGCCGGCACGACTCCCCATTCCCGAATCCCCCGCAGCTTGCTGCTGCCGCAATGCCCACTGCGTGTGCTCGCGCACCAGCGGATCGGCATCGTGCACGCGTGAGGCCAGCGCCGCTCTGACGGGCGCCGTTGCCGGCGCGTTGCCCAGCGACACCGCGATATTGCGCAGGAAGCCGCTGTAGCCGGCGCGCCGCATCGCCATGCCCTCGGTCTTGCGCGACCACTCTTCCTCGGTCCAGGCGAACAGCTCCGCCAGCTTCGCGGTGTCCAGTCCGTGCCGCGGCGCGAAGGCGGGGTCGTCGCTGATTCTGGCGTAGCGGTTCCAGGGGCAGACCAACTGGCAGTCGTCGCAGCCGAAGATGCGGTTGCCCATCAGCGGGCGCAGCGCCTCCGGTATCGGGCCGCGATGCTCGATGGTGAGATAGGAGATGCAGCGGCGCGCGTCGAGCTTGTACGGCGCAATGATCGCCTGCGTCGGGCAGATGTCGATGCAGGAGGTGCAGCTGCCGCACAGGTTCGCCGGTGCGGCGACATCCGCCGTCAGCGGCAGATCAGTATAGATCTCGCCGAGAAAAAACCATGAGCCGGCTTCGCGCGTCAGCAGCAGCGTGTTCTTGCCGATCCAGCCCAGGCCGGCGTTGCGCGCCAGCGCCTTTTCCAGCGAAGGCGCGCTATCGGCCAGCACGCGATAGCCATGCGGCATGATTTCCGCGGCGATGCGTTCCGCCAGCTTCTTCAGCCGCGAGCGCATCAGTTTATGATAGTCGCGGCCCAGGGCATAGCGTGAAATGTAGGCGCGCTCGCCGTCGGCCAGGTTGGCCTCGGCCGCTGCCGCCGGCGGCTGATAGTCGAGGCGCGCGCTGATCGCCGAGAGCGTGCCCGGCCGCAGCTTCGCCGGGTCGGCGCGCATCGCCGGATCGCGCGCCATGTATTTCATTTCGCCATGCCAGCCATCCGCCAGCCAGCGCTCCAGCTGCGCGCGGTCGGCCTCCAGCGACAGCGGCGCGATGGCCGCGTCGGCGAAGCCGCATTCGCGCGCCCAGGCCTTGATGCGCTGGGGCAGATCGCTGGGAAGGGGAGTCACTATACTGGCGTCATGACGGATATTGACCGCAGATTGTATGCCGCCGCCCAGGTGCGCGAGCTGGATCGCCGCGCCATCGAGGAGCACGGCATCCCCGGCTACACCCTGATGCGCCGCGCCGCGGCGGCGGCGTGGAGCGCGGCGCGCGACCGCTGGCCGCTGGCGCGCACCGTGGTGGTTGTCGCCGGTTCCGGCAACAACGGCGGCGATGGTTACGAGATCGCCCTTCTGGCGCTAGGCGCGGGCTGCCAGGTGCGCGTCTGCGAAGTCGATGCACGCCAGCCCGGCGGCGATGCCGCGACCGCGCGTGCGGCCTGGTTGGCGCGGGGACCGATCGAGCGCTACGACGAGGTCAGCGCGGAGTTCTTCCAGGCCGACCTGATCGTCGATGCCATCTTCGGCACCGGCCTGGCGCGTCCGCCGCAGGGCGCTGCGCTGGCCGCGATCGAGTCGATCGCGCTGGCGCGCCGCTCCGGCGCCGCGGTGCTGGCGGTGGACATTCCCTCGGGCTTGTACGCCGATACCGGCGCCGAGCTCGGCCGCGCGGTGTGCGCCGACCTGACGGTCACCTTCATCGGGCGCAAGTTCGGCCTGCACACCGGGCAGGGCCCGGCCTGCGCTGGCCGCATCCTGTTCGAGCCGCTGGATGTGCCCGCCGCCGTTTATGAGAATCTGGCGCCGCTGGCGCGGCTCATGGACGCTCACGATTTGCGGCATTGCCTGCCGCCGCGGCCGCGCACCGCGCACAAGGGCGACAACGGCCATGTGCTGATCGTCGGCGGCGACGCCGGCACCATCGGAGCGGTGCTGCTGGCGGCGCGGGCCGCCCTGCGCGCCGGCGCCGGCCTGGTCACGGTGGCGACCCGCGCCGCACATGCGGCGCTGCTGACCGCGGCGCAGCCGGAATTGATGTGCCGCGGCGTCGAGTCCGCGGGCGAATTGCAGACCCTGATCGGCCGTGCCGACGTGGTCGCCATCGGTCCCGGGCTGGGGCAGGGGGATTGGGGCCGCATGGCCTGCGATGAAGCGTTTGCGGCGGGCAAGCCCCTGGTGGTCGATGCCGATGCCCTGAACCTGTTGGCGCACCAGCCGCAACGCAACGAGCGCTGGCTGCTGACACCGCATCCGGGCGAGGCCGGCCGCCTGCTCGGCATTGCCACCGCCGAGGTGCAGGCGGACCGGGTCGAGTCCGTGCGCCAATTGCGCCTGCGCTACGGCGGTGTGGCGCTGCTCAAGGGGGCGGGCACTCTGGTGCAGGGCGGCGATCTGGCGCTTTGCCCCTACGGCAACCCCGGCATGGGTGCCGGCGGCATGGGCGATGCTCTCACCGGCATCGCCGCCGCCTTGCTCGGCCAGGGCCTGGATACCGAAACCGCCGCCGGCGCCGCCGCCCTGGCGCACGCCCTGGCCGGAGATCGCGCCGCCCGCGACGGCGAGCGCGGTCTGACGCCGTCCGACCTGATCGATGCCCTGCGCGCCGTGGTCAATCCGTGAGCGCACCGGTCATCCGGTTCGAGCTGGCCGATCCCGCCGCCACCGAGGCCATCGGCGCGCGCCTGGCGCGCGCCCTGGCGCAACGCCCGGGCCTGGTGGTGTTCCTGCATGGCGACTTGGGAGCGGGCAAGACCACCCTGGTGCGCGGCTGGCTGCGCGAGCTGGGTGCCACCGGCGCCATTCGCAGCCCCACCTTCACCCTGGTCGAGCCCTATGAACTGGCTGGCCGCAGCCTGCTGCATCTGGACCTTTACCGCTTGTCCGATGCGGCCGAACTGGAGCAGTTGGGCGTGTACGATACGCCCCCCGAAAGCTCGGTCTGGCTGGTGGAATGGCCGGAGCGCGGCGCCGGACAGCTGCCCGAACCCGACTTGAAGATCTTCCTGCAAGTCGCTGCGGCTGGCCGGGAAATCCGCCTGGAAGCCAATGAGGCCCTGGCCCCGCTGCTGGCGGCCGCCGCCAGTCTTTCCGGCTGAATTTCAGCGTCGGCACCGGGCCGGATTGCGGCGCCGCTCCATAATAAACATGAAGTGTCATGCAGTACTTGTTGATTCAGAAAAGAAAATTCTTGAAATATTTCATTGGTGGCGCTATCGTTCACCGGTCACCGCCCGTCGGGGGCTTTATGCGTCGCTTGGTTGGGCCCGTACTCATGCTGTCTGTTGCCTGTGCGCATGCGGGCGAACTGCGTGAGTTGCGCCTGCTCGACAGCGGCGAAAGCACCCGCGTCGTGTTCGATCTCGACGCCCGCGCCGACAACAACGTTTTCACCCTGAGCAACCCGGACCGCGTGGTCATCGACATCGCCGGCGCCAAGCGCGGGCATGCGCTCAACCTCGACCAGGCAGCCAAGGGCATCGTCAAGGGCGTGCGCTCCGGTCCGCACGACGGCGGGCTGCGCATCGTGCTCGATCTCAGCCAGGCCGCCACGCCGAAGAGCTTCGGCCTGCAGCCCAGCGGCGGCTTCGGCTATCGCCTGATCCTCGACCTGTATCCGCAGAGCGCGGCGCCGATGCCGGCGATGGTCACTGCTTCGGCGGCACCGGATAACAGGGCCGCGCTTGCCGCAGTCGCCGACAACACCGCCGCCGCAGCCGCAACCCTGGTGCCCGCCCCGGCTGCCGTGCCCGCGCCAGTGCCCGTGCCGGCCCCGGCTTCAGCGGCCCAGACCGCTCCGGCCGTTTCTGCCCCGGCTGCGGTGCGCGCACCCGTAGCTGTGCCAGCAGCCGCCAACGTTGCCGCGGTGGCGACCACCGCCGCGCCGCCCACCAATTCCCGCGACGCCATACCGCTGTCGGCGAAGCCCATCGTCGTGGCGGTCGATGCCGGCCATGGCGGCGACGATCCCGGCGCGCAGGGCCGCAGCGGCCTGCAGGAAAAGACCGTGACCCTGGCCATCGCTCGCGAGCTGGCGCGGCGCATCAACGCCCAGCCCGGCATGCGCGCCGTGCTGACCCGCGACGGCGACTACTACGTCGATCTGCGCGAGCGCACCATCAAGGCGCGCCAGGCGCAGGCCGACCTGTTCGTGTCGATCCACGCCAATTCCTACCGCGACAGCGACATGCGCGGTACCGCCGTCTACGTGCTGTCCGATCACGGCGCCAGCACCGAGCAGGCGCGCTGGCTGGCCAATCACGAGAATGCGGCCGACCTGGTCGGCGGCGTCGATCTGCACGACAAGGACGACCGGCTGGCGGCGGTGCTGCTGGATATCTCGCAGTCGGCCACCATGGATGCGAGCTTCGACCTCGGCAACCGCCTGCTGGAATCGCTGCACAAGGTCAACGAATTGCAGAAGCCGTCGGTGCAGCAGGCCGGCTTCATGGTGCTGAAGTCGCCGGATATCCCCTCGGTGCTGGTGGAGACGGCCTTCATCAGCAATCCGCACGAGGAGCAGATGCTGCGCAGCCCGGACTACCAGGCCAAGCTCGCCGACGGCATTTTCGAAGGCATCAAGGGCTACTTCTCGCGCTATCGCCCGCTGCAGCAGCAACAGCAGGTGGCGGTGAGCCAGCCAGTGACGAACGCCGCGCCGCGGCGCCGCACGCGCGGCAAGGCCGTGCCGGTCAGTTACGAGCAGAACGCTCGCAGCGAAACCGACAACTAAACCTATCCTTCGGGGCATTTGGCCCGGGTGCTATCCGCCCGGGCCTTCCT
>JAMFRN010000158.1 GCA_026224805.1 Nevskia soli | reverse complement strand
CCGTCACCGGCATTCCGGAAATCATCTATGACCTGCAGAGCGGGCGGTACTTCATCACCGCGCTGAGCAACGAGGACAAGATTTCCGACTTCAAGATCGATTTCAAGGACGATTACTTCTCGCCCAACAATCTCAACCATAAGTCGCAGACCAAGTAAGTCTGTGGCGGGAGCGGCCGCATGAATCGTTCAGGGCGTTTCAGGGGCAGGCTCGCCTGTACGGCAGGAGTGGCGTTCGCGCTGCTCCTGCCTTACTCCGCGGGCGCACAAAGCGAACAAGGCAGCGACGACACTGGCGCCGACACCACCCTGGTGCCGGTGCCGGCGAAGCCGGCGGAGCGGGCGGTGTCGTCATTGCTGCTTGACGTCGCGCGAGCCGGTACGGGTTGGGTGGCGGTCGGGCAGCGCGGCAACATCTTGATCTCGCCCGACGGCAACAAGTGGCAGCAAGTGCCGGCTCCCGTCGACATCACGCTGACCCGCGTGCGGTTTCTCGACGCCACGCACGGCTGGGCCATCGGCTACGACGGCGCCCTGCTCGGCACCGAGGATGGCGGCAAGAGCTGGAAGCTGCTGCAGTTCGACGCCGCCTGGGGCAAGCCCTACTTCGACGTCCTGTTCTTCGATCAGAACAACGGCCTGCTGGCCGGGGCCAACGGCACGCTGAAGAAAACCGCCGACGGCGGCAAGACCTGGGACGCGGTCAACAGCGCTGTGTTTGGCGACACGCCGAACCTGTACAACCTGACGGCGCTCGGCGACGGCAGCCTGCTGCTGGCCGGCGAGCGCAGCTTCCTGGCCCGCTCCACCGACAAGGGCGCCACCTGGGTCCAGCTCAAGTCGCCCTATACCGGATCGTATTTTGGCGCGCTCGCCACCGGCGGGAACGGCGTGCTGGTCTTCGGCCTGCGCGGCAACGCCTTCTATGCCGCGGATATCGCCAAGGCGGCGCCGCTCAGCGCCAAGGAACTGGCGGCGATGCAGGCCGCCGCCTCGGATGCGGAAAACGCCGGCAACAACCAGAACCCGGTGAGTGAAGTTGCCGGCTGGGTGCATCTGCAGCACGACGATACCGAACCGCTGTTCGGCGGGGCGGTGGCGGCGGACGGCCGCATCCTGCTGGTCGGGCAGAACGGCCGCGTGATGCAGGCGGACCTGGCGGCAGCGGCGCTGAAGCGCCTGCCCGTGGACACCGACATCAACATGAATGCGGCACTGGCGGACGGCTCGGCACTGGTCACGGTCGGCACCTCCGGGATCAAGCGGCTAGACCTGAAGTGATCGCGGCGAACAAGATTTCAAAGACATTCAGTAACAACGTTCCATGCACGAAAGCCGACACAAGGCTGTCACGGCAGGAACGGTCGAATCACCGACTTAGGGCGATTTAGGGAGTACGGCTCATGGCAGGCAAGGCAATCACGGGGCCCGTCGCGGACGCCATTCTGCGCGCGGTCGAGCCGATCATTTATACGCGGCGGCATCTGACGCACATCATCCTGATCGTGCTGACGCTGTTCTTCTTCATCCAGACCATGCGCCTGGAACCGGACGCCGGCTGGCTCAAGACGGTGCCGCTCGATCATCCGTACATGCAGAAGTTCCGGCAGTACTACAAGGACTTCGGCGGCGCCAACACGGTGCTGGTGGCCCTGATCCAGGACAAGAGCAAGGGCGAGATCTACAACCCGCAGTTCATGGACGCGCTGCAGCACGCCACCGACGACGTGTTCTTCCTGCCCGGCGCGGACCGCGCGCGGGTGATGTCGATCTTCACCCCGAACCTGCTCTATGTGGAGAACGTGGAAGGCGGCCTGGCCGGCTCCACCGTGATCCCGCACGATTACCAGCCAACGCCGGAGGTATTGCAGAAGGTCAAGTCCAACGTTTCCAAGGCGCAGGCGATCGGCCGCTTCGTCACCAACGATCAGAGCGGCGCGCTGATCATGACCGAGCTGCTGGAGAATGTGCCGGCCGAACAGGCGCCCGCCGCCAGCGACGGCGGCGATTCGACGGCATCGCCGGCACCCGCATCCGGCGATGCCGCGGCGGCGCCCCCTGCCGCCGACTACAACCAGAAAATCACCCTGGCGGCGCAGGACAAGTTCAGCATCGCGGTGGAGCAGTTCCGCGAGAAAGTGCTGCGCGTCCACAGCGATCCAACCAAGCTCGATTACAACAAGGTCGGCGACTACCTGGAGAAGCTGCGCGCGAAGTACGAGAAGGACGGCATTCGCGTCAGCATCATCGGCTTCGCCATGATCGTGCACGACATGACCAATGCCGCGCTGCAGGTCGCCGGCTTCTTCATGCTGACCCTGGTCATCACCGGCATCCTGCTGTGGCTCTACTGCGGCTCCTTCAAGCTCGGCTTGATCCCGCTCGGCTCGTCCATCGTGGCAGTGATCTGGGAGATGGGGGCGCTGCGCTGCTTCGGCTTCGGCATGGACCCGTTCGCCATCCTGGTGCCGTTCCTGATCCTGGCCGTGTCGGTGTCGCACGGCGTGCAGTACGTCAACGCCTGGGTCGACGAGGTGCACCACGGCAAGAACAGCTATGACGCCTCGCTGGAGACGTTCCGCCGCCTCGCCATCGCCGGCACCATCGCCCTGCTTACCGACGTCGCCGGCTTCGCCACCATCTACCTGATCAAGATCGAAACCATCCGCGAGATGTCGATCAACGCGGTGCTCGGCGGCCTGGCCATCATTGTCGCCAACAAGATGCTGGTGCCGATCTGGCTGACCATGATCAAGCTGCGCAACGTGGATGCCTTCATCGAGCGCCAGAACAAGAAGGACGCGGTGCTGGACAAGGTGTGGTGGTGGCTGTCCGGCGTGACCAAGCCGAAAGTCGCGACCACCATCCTGGTGTGCTGCGGCGTGGTGCTGGGCTGGGCCATGTGGGGCAAGCAGGACCTGAAGATCGGCGACGCCATCAAGGGCGTGCCGGAACTGCGCCCGGACTCGCGCTTCAACCAGGACTTCAACGCGATCACCAACAATTTCCAGATCGCGGTGGACCAGCTCAAGGTGATCGCCGAATCCAAGCCCAATGGCTGCGTCGACTACCAGCTGATGAACCAGGTCGACCGCTTCTCCTGGGACATGGACAACACCCCCGGCGTAGCTTCCTCGCTATCGATGCTGACGCTGGCCAAGCTGGCCTACCAGGGCCTCTCCGAAGGCCGCCTCAACGCCCTGGTGCTGCCGCGCAACCATTTCGCCCTGGCCCAGGCCACGGCCCTGGTGCCGACCAGCTCGGGCATGCTCAACGACGATTGCGACGCCATCGCCGTGTACATGTTCACCAAGGACCACAAGGCCGAAACGGTAGCCCGCATCGTCGCTGAGGTGAAACGCTTCAACGAGGAAAACCGCAAGGACTTCTTTGCCCGCACCAAGGATGTGGATCCGGCCTACTGCGATGCGCAGTACGCCACCTTCCAGGGGCTGAAGAAGGCGCAGCAGGACCTCATCACCTTCGGCGAGTCCGGCGAAACGCCCAATCCGGCCAAGCTCGCCGACGCACAGGCGCGCCAGAAAGACCTGCAAACCAAGTACGACGGCATGCCCAAGGACTGCCCGGTCAACTTCGCCCTGGCCACCGGCAACGTCGGCGTCATGGCCGCCACCAACGAGGTGGTCGAGGCCCAGGAAGGCCGCGTCGTGCTATGGGTCTACGCGGTGATCCTGCTGCTACTGTGGCTGTGCTTCAGGAGCTGGCGCGGCATCGTCTGCATCGTCCTGCCGCTGGCCCTGGTCTCGGTGATGGGCTACGCGGTGATGGCCGCGCTGAACATCGGCATGAAGGTGGCGACGCTGCCGGTGCTGGCCCTGGCGGTGGGCATCGGCGTCGACTACGGCATTTATGTCTACGGCGTGATGGCCGGCGGCTTCGCCGAAGGCAAATCGCTGCGCCAGGCCTACTTCGAGACCCTGCGCGGCACCGGCAAGGCAGTGATCTTCACCGGCGTCACCCTCGCCGCCTCGGTCACCACCTGGCTGATGTCGCAGCTGCAATTCCAGATCGACATGGGTCTGCTGCTGCTGTTCATGTTCACCGCCAACATGCTCGGCGCGATCCTGGTGCTGCCGGCCATCGCCTGCTTCCTGCATCCGGAGCGTTCGCCGAACAAGGGCGCGGAGCCTTCAACCCGGATTCCGCAGCATTCGGATTCGACCGGACCAGGCTGAACTCAACGTAGGGCGGCCTGTGGCCGCCGTGGTTTCGTGCGGCCGCCATCCCGGCGGCCGCAGGCCGCCCTACGTCCAAGTGGAGTTGCAAACCCGCTAGGCCTTCCGGCTGGCCCCCACGATCGCGCTCAGGGTGTCGGCAGTGGCCTTGCCGTTCTGCCCATTGGTCGCGCGCTTCTGCTCGCGGTACTGCACCGGGGTCATGCCGGACCAGCGCTTGAAGGCGCGGTAAAAGGTGCTGGGCTCGGAAAAGCCGGTGAGGTAGACGATGTGCTCGATCGGCTCGTCGGTGCTGCGCAGCAGCTTGCGCGCCAGGGCGTAGCGGAAATCGGACAGCAGCTGGCTGAAGCTGGTACCGGCGCGGGCCAGCTCGAAGCGCAGGCGGCGGGCCGGCACGTCCAGTTCGCGCGCCACGTCTTCCAGGTCGCACTGCTCCAGTTCCAGCTTGCGCGAGAAAACGGTGCGAATGCGCTCGATCAGGTCCTGTCGCTCGATGCTGGACAGGCGCTTCTCCGCCAGCTCCTCGTGCAGCCGCAGCAGGTCGGGATCCCAGCGCGGCGAACGGTATTCGAGCAGGGCCGGATCGAAATAGATTTCGTTCTGCTCGGCCTCGAATTCCACCGGGCAGCCGAACACGCGCTCGTACTCAGACACGTCGGCGCGCTGGGTGCAGCGCAGGCGCACGCGCAGCGGCTTGTAATTGCTTTCGGTGACCGAGCGGGCGAACTGCATGGCCTCGTAGACCACGCAGATTTCGGTGTGGCGCAGCTGCGGCGCCTGCAAGGCCGCGCCGACCACGGTGAAGCGCGGGCCCTTGGCGTCCTCCACCAGGCGCACGTCCAGGGCATCGCTGACCAGGCGCAGGTACTTGAGGGCGCGGTTGCAGCCGTCGCGGAAGGTGGGGCTGCTGAAAAACAGGTATTCGATGACTTCGCCGCGATACACCGGCAGATGCGGGCACAGGTGCAGGCCGATATCGGGATCGCCGGTGACGGCCTCGACTATTTCCCAGAAAAACGCCTGGAGGCGATGGGGAGTGCGCAAGTCCTTTTGCGTCAGCTTGTCGGCGTGATAACCCAGCCGGGTATAGATCGCTGCGACGTCCAGACCGGCCTTGACCATACCGGCATGAACAATTTGCAGGAGGACTCCAGAATCCCGCATCCTCTCTCCTTCCTTATCTGTTAAATCTGTTGAGTGTGGCGCTTCGGCCAATCGTGTTCCGCACTATAGTTTGCCGGAGCGCCAGGCGGCAATCACTTTCCGGTCAATGCCGCACCGGTTTTTGCCCATTAGGGTTAAAGATTAATCATAAAGCCAATTTGTGCGCTGCGGCAAAGTTGACGCCGCCCGGCTTTTCGCGCATGAACGGAATCTCCGGCAGCACCGCAAGCCCCCCAACCGGGCGCCCCAAGCAGACCTATCATCAAGCACATGAATGCCCGACAGGCTTACCCGCACTTCCAGACCATCACTACGCGCTGGAAGGACAACGACATCTACGGCCACGTCAACAACGTCGAGTACTACAGCTACTTCGACACGGTCATCAATAACTGGCTGATCCGCGAAGGCGGCCTGGATATCCACAACGGCGACGCCATCGGCGTCTGCGCCGAATCGCACTGCCGTTTTCTGGATTCGCTGGCCTTTCCGGACAGCGTCGATGCCGGCCTGCGTGTGGCGAAACTGGGCAATTCCAGCGTGCGCTACGAGATCGGGCTGTTCCGCACGGGCGCCGCGGCGCCGGCGGCGGAGGGCTGGTTCGTACATGTCTTCGTCGACCGCGCCGGGCGCAAGCCGCAGGCCATCGGCGGCGCGCTGCGCGGCGCACTGGAGCGGCTGCTGGTTGTCGGAGAACCAGCATGACCGCGCGCATCAAGGTGCGAGGTGCGGTGTTGCGGGAGATGGGCCTGCCGGCGCCCTATGCCCAGTCCAGGCCGCTGCGCATCGAGACCCTGCACCTGGACCCGCCCGGCCCCGGCGAGCTGCTGGTGCGGGTGCGCGCCGCCGGCCTGTGCCATTCCGACCTGTCGGTGATCGACGGCTCGCGCCCGCGGGTGATGCCGATGGTGCTCGGCCATGAAGCCGCCGGCGAGGTGCTGCAATGCGGCGCCGGCGTTACCGATTTCGCCGCGGGCGACCAGGTGGTGTTTTCCTTCGTGCCGTCCTGCGGCCACTGCAACCCCTGCGCCAGCGGCCGCCCGGCCCTGTGCGAGCCCGGCGCGGCGGCGAATACCGCGGGCACTTTGCTGTCCGGCAGCCGCCACTGGCATGGCGAGGGCGATGACGCTCTGCACCATCACCTGGGCGTCTCCGGCTTCACCGAGATGACGGTGGTTTCGGCGCGCTCGGCGGTGAAGGTCGACCACGACCTGCCGGCCGAGATCGCGGCGCTGTTCGGTTGCGCGGTAATGACCGGCGTCGGCGCGGTGGTCAACACCGCGCGGGTGGCCGCCGGCGAAAGCGCGGCGATCTTCGGCCTGGGCGGAGTCGGCCTGGCCGCCCTGCTCGGCGCCCATGCCTCCGGCGCCAATCCCCTCGTCGCCATCGACGTGCTGCCGGCCAAGCTGGAACTGGCCCGGCAGCTCGGCGCCACCCATGTGGTCCATGCACGCACCGAGGATCCGGTGGCGGCGGTGCGGAAGATCACCGGCGGCGGCGCGCACCACGCCATCGAAACAGTGGGCAGCGAGCTGGTGCTGGGCCAGGCCTATGCCGCCACCCGGCGCGGCGGCACCACCGTCACCGCCGGTCTGCCGCACCCGCAGAAGATGTTTTCGGTGCCGGCGGTCAGCCTGGTGGCGGAGGAGCGCACGGTGAAAGGCTCCTACATGGGCTCGGCGGTGCCGTCGCGCGACCTGCCGCGCTACATCGCCCTGTACAAGGCGGGACGCCTGCCGGTGGATCGCCTGCTGACCCACCGCTTGCGGCTGGAAGAGGTGAACGAGGCGTTCGATCGCCTGGCCAGCGGCGAGGCGGTGCGGCAGGTGATCGTGTTCTGATTCACCCTGAATCCAGGCCGCTGCGCACGGAAAGCTGCTGAATCTCAGAACTCCATGTTGGCGATGGTACGCAGCGAATCGGCCAGCTGCTGCACGCCCTCCTCTCCCAGCGCATCCGTCAGCCGCGCATTGATGCGGTTCAGCACCTTGCGCAGCTCGAGCAGCGCCTTGGTGCCCTTGGGAGTCAGGAACAAGGACCAGGCGCGGTCGTCGGCCGCGCTGCTTTTGCGCTCGACCAACTTGCCCTCGAGCAGGCGGGCGATCATGCCGGTGACCGCCGATTCCCTCTGCCTGAGCGCTTGCGCGATCTCGCGCTGCGTAGCGCCCGGCTTGGCGTGAATCGCGAACAGGGCGCCGGCCTGCGCCATAGTCACGCCCGCAACGGCGATGCCGCTGCGATCGACATCGGTGCGCACCCGGTGTGCCGCCAACTGCAGCAAGTGGAGAACGCGCTGATCGGGGGCGGACATGACTCATCATAGGAGGTATTGACCGGCTGGCTCAATCGGCGCAATACTTCACTAGTGAAGTTAATGGAGAAACCCATGCCGGTCATCGACGCCTGGTCTCAGGTTCTCACCCCGCGCTTCGTCGAAGCCCCTTGGCTGGCCACGCTGCGCAGGTGGATGGGCAAAGGCGGCGACCACTACTGGCCCACCTCGGTCGAGGCGACGCTGGCCGCCATGGACGAGGCCGGGGTCGATGTCTCCCTGATCTCCGCCTGGCACGGCCCGCAGGGCTCCCTGATCAGCAACGACGAAGTCGCCGCCACCATCGAGCGTGCGCCGCGGCGTTTCGCCGGGCTGGCAACGGTGGATCTCAACAATCCGGTCAAGGCCGTGGCCGAGCTGCGGCGCGTGGTAGACCGGCGCAGGTTCGTCGGCGTGCGCGTGGTGCCCTGGCTGTGGGACCTACCACCCAACGACCGCCGCTATTACCCGATCTATGTCGCCTGCGTGGAACTGGGCGTGCCCTTCTGCACCCAGATCGGGCATACCGGACCGCTATGCCGCTCGGAGCCGGGACGCCCGATTCCCTACCTGGACGACGTGCTGCTGGATTTTCCGGATCTGGTGGTCGTGGGTGGCCATGTCGGATTTCCGTGGATCGACGAAGTGATTTCGCTGGCGCACAAGTATCCGAACTTCCACGTCGATACTTCAGCCTATGCCCTGCATCGTCTGCCGGCGGGGCTGGTCGAGTTCATGCGTGGCGAAGGGCGCTCGCGCGTCCTGTTCGGCAGCAACTGGCCGATGCTTTCGCCGGCGCGCTGCCTGGCCAGGCTCGACACGCTGCAGCTCGATGAGGAAGCGAAGAGCCTGTTCCTGGGCGGCAATGCGGCGCGGGTGTTCGGCATCGCCAGCTGAGATCGGTCACCGGCACACTGGTGTGCTGTCCTTTAAGTTCCGCGCCTGAATGTGCCGGACCATTCGCCTCTCCCTCTGGGAGAGGCCGCCGCGAAGCGGCGGGTGGGGCGCACTTTCAACCAGATTTGCGCCTAGTCGATCCTGCGTCCCTGCCACTCTCCCGAAAGGAGAGGGGATATGTGATTTATTTCGGGGACACTACACCAAGGCAGCGGACAAAAAAAAGCGGCCGCGTATTTCTACGCGGCCGCTTTAATGGATGCCTAAGCGATCAGTTCAGCTGGATCTTGAACTCGACGCGGCGGTTCTGCGCACGGCCCGCTTCGCTGTCGTTGGAAACCAGCGGCTGGGTGTCGCCGAAGCCCTTGGTGCTCATGCGGGCGGTGTCGATGCCCTTGCCGATCAGGTACTGGCGTACCGATTCGGCGCGCTGCTGCGACAGGGTCATGTTGAAGGCCGGTGCACCGGTGCTGTCGGTATGGCCGGCAATCTCGACGTGGATGTTCGGCTGGCCCTTGAGCGCGGAGGCGATCTCGTCGAGCACATGCGTGGCCTGGCCGGTGAGCACGGCAGAGCCGGTCTCGAAGTTCACGTTCTGCAGGACGATGGTCTGCTCGATGGCACAGCCCTTGGCATCGACCTTGACGCCGTGCGGGGTGTTCGGGCACTGGTCGATATCGTCGGGCACGCCGTCACCGTCGGCATCGTTGCCGTTCTCGACCGGGCAGCCCTTCTCGTCCACCTTGGTGCCAGGCGGAGTGCCGGGGCACTGGTCGAGATTGTCGGGCACGCCGTCGCCGTCGGAATCGGTCACGCAATCCTTGCGGCCGGTGACCGGGTTGACCACCGCCAGGGCGCATTCCGGCTGCACCGGCGCGGCGGCCTGGTGCGGCTTGAAGAACGGCGTCAGCGGAATCTGCAGGCCGATGGTGAGGTGCCAGTCCCACAGGGTGGCGGCGCCGTCGTCCACCGAATGGCCGCGATCGAGCTGGCCGATCACGGCCGCTTCGGTACGCACCGCCCAGCCCCAGTCCCAGGTGCCGACATGCAGCGGGAACAGCAGGCCGCCGCCGGTGTCGATGCCGACGTGGTTGTGCTTGGAGCCGCTGGTGTCGTCGAGGACGTAACCGAGGCCGCCCAGCACATAAGGCTTGAAGTTCGGCAGGTACTTCTGGTCGAAGCCAAACATACCGAAATCGTAAACGTAATTGGCGAAGACGCCGTTCTGGTAGTCGTCGTTGCCGTCGATGTTGCGCCTGCGGCTGAGACCGAAGTAATTCAGCTCCACCGCGCCATGCTCGGTCAGGGGCAGACCGCCGCCGACCTGGAATGCCTTGCCGTTGTCGGAATTACGCACACCGTCGCTGATCTCGTAGGTGAACGAGCCGGTGACGTATGGAATGTCGTAGCCTTCGGTGTTGACGGCGGCGGCCTGTTGAGCCCACAGCGCACCGGCAACAAACAACCCCCACAGTATCTTGCGCATCTAGTTTTTCCCCTTGCGGTGGACTGATTTTATCCCTGCAGCCCGGGCATTCTAACGGAACCTGCGAGCGCCTCCCACCCGGGAAAGGTAAATCGCAGGTAAAAAGAGCCCAATAGGCCCCCCGTGCGGACCGGCAGCTCAGGTATGCCGCAGGGCGCGTGCGCATTCGCCGATGAAGCCGGGGCCGCGATAGATTAAACCGGTATAGATCTGCACCAGGTCGGCGCCGGCATTGCGCCGCGCCAAGGCATTGGCGCCGCTGAGGATGCCGCCCACGCCGATCAGCGGGAAATCCGCTCCCACCGCTTGCCGCAGCCGACGCAGTACCCGATCCGCCATGGGCCGCAGCGGCGCCCCGGAAAGCCCCCCAGCCTCGCCCGCCAGCGCATGGTGCTCGACGCCGGTACGGGTGGTGGTGGTGTTGGTGGCGATGAGGCCGTCGATGCCGCGCTCGCGGGCGGTCTGCGCGATGTCGAGCAGCTGGGCATCGTCGATGTCGGGGGCAATCTTGATCAGCAGCGGCCGGCGCTTGCCATGCCGGTCGGACAGCTGCTCGCGCGCTTCGGTCAGCTTGCGCAACAGCTGGTCGAAGCGCCCGGACTGCTGCAGGTCGCGCAGGCCCACAGTATTTGGCGAGGAGATGTTGATGGTGATGTAGTCGGCGACCGGGTAGACCTTGTGCAGGCAGCTCAGGTAGTCGTCCTCGGCCCGCTCGATCGGGGTGTCGGCATTCTTGCCGATATTGATGCCGAGAACGGCGCGGCGGCGCGCGCGCGTGGCGCGGGCCACCAGGGCGTCGACGCCCTGGTTGTTGAAGCCGAGGCGATTGATGATGGCGCGTTCACGCGGCAGGCGGAACATGCGCGGCCGCGGATTGCCCGCCTGCGGGCGCGGTGTCACCGTGCCGATTTCGATGGAGCCGAAACCCATGCGGTCGAAGGCTTCGATGCACTCGCCGTTCTTGTCCAGGCCGGCGGCCAGGCCGACGCGATTGCGGAATTCCAGCCCCATCAGGCGCACCGGGTCCACCACCGTCTGGCCGGCCAGCATGCCGGCCAGGTCGGGATGGCGCGACATCCAGGTGATGGTCAACTCATGGACATGCTCGGCATCGAGCGAGAACAGCAGGGGGCGGGCCAGCGGATACAGAAGCATTGATGGACGACAGTCAGGATGAAAGCATGGTCATGTTGATGGCGTGCGCCATCAACCGGAAATCAGGACAGGCATGGCCGGAGCCTTGGGCAGTACCAAGCGCGGCACCGGCACCGGCACCGCGGGCGGTGCCGGCGGCGCCAGGCGCCGGGCCAGGCGGCCGCGCACCGTATTCAGTTCGCGCACGAACATCTCGCGGGTGAAGGTGGCGGGCAAGCGCAGGGCGACGATGGCGAGGTCGATGGCCAGGCGCCGGCCGGGCTCGCCCTCGTAAAGGCTGCCGATGCTGCCGGCCAGGGCGAACAGGGCGCGCGACAGGTGCAGGTAGTCGCGCTTCAGTACCAGGCCCACCTGCTGCGTGTTGGACATCAGGTGCAGCACGGTCTGGCCGCGCGCATGCAGGCCGGCGAGGCCACTGCGGCGCACCTCGGCAATGAAACTGCTGCGGGTCAGGCGGCTGACACCCTTCTTGCGCAGGGTTTCATCCAGCGCGGTGCGGATTTCCTCGCGGCGCGCGGCGTCGACTTCAGGCTGCGTGCTAATGCGGATCAGGGCATCGGTGAGCAGCTCGGTATCGGCCAGGATGGCGCCGGCCAGGTAGTCCCACACCGGACCCCACTTGCCGTTGAGATCGATGACGTTGCCCCAGTCGATCAGGTTGAGACGACCGTCGCGCGCCACCATGATGTTGCCCGGATGCAGATCGCCATGCATCTCGCGGAAGGCGAAGGCGTGATAGATCACGGTGTAGAGCAGCTGCTCCGCCAGCTTCAGCTGGAAGCGGCGGCGCTCGCGCTTGGGCATCCGCGCCAGCGCGCGCGGCAGGCTCTGCGCATCGCCGAGGTATTCCATTTCGAGGATGCGGCGGCTGCTGCCGTACAGCTCCGGCACACGCCAGAGACGGCCCTTCAGGCTGCGCTGGTAGAAGCGCACGTGATTGCGCGCCTCCGCCTCGAAATCCAGTTCCTCGACGAAGCCGGCGACGAACTCGTCCACCTGCTCGTGCAGGGCGCGCAGGAACGGCGTCAGCTTGGAGTGCGGCGCCCAGTACTGGCTGGACATGATGGCCAGGCCGATGACCAGCTTGCCGATGCTGAACTCGCGATCGATGTTGTGGCGGCCGACCTTGATGATGATCGGCCGCAGCACTTCCTTGCCGCCTTCGAGGAAGGGCTTTTTCGCCAGGTAGACCGAGCCGATGGAGCCGGACTTGAGCGGCTTGTCGGCTTCGAAGCCCATGTACAGCTTGTCCGGCAGCTTGCCGAAGCATTCGATGAAGGCGGCGTTGACTTCGTCCGCGTTCATCGGCGTGACGTCTTCGTGGAATACCGCCAGCTCGCGGGCGATCTCGTCCGGCAGGAAGTCGGCATTGGCGGCGGCGACCTGGGCCAGCTTGATGAAGAAGGGCCCGAATTCGTTGACCATCGCGGCCACGATCTTGGCCTGGGCGCGGAAATCCTTGGGATCGGCCTGGAAGAACGGCTTGATGTAGCGGATGGCGCGGATCTGCCGCCGCACGATCGCGGCATCGTGCTTGATCTGCGCGGCGCGCTTGAGCAATTCGCTGAGCTGCCACTGGTTGAAGCGCTTGCCGACCTTGAGCAGGTTGACCACTTCGACCAGCAGCGGCTCGTAGGAGCGGATCACCAGCCGCACCATGTCCAGGCCCAGCTCGCCCAACCCTTTCAGCTCCGGCGCCGAGAACAGCTCGTTGAAGAACTGCCAGAACTCGTTGACCAGCGCTTCCGGCACCGGCACCGGGCTGCGCGCCACCACCTGCTCGACCACGAAGCGAATCAGGTCTTCGGTGGACTGCTCATCGGGAATCAGGCGGCGCTTGCGCAGCAGCTGGGTGATGCGCTCGGTGGAGCGCAACACCGGGTGCTGATAGAGGCCGCCGAAGGCGCGGTCGATCGCCTCGCCCAGCTGGCGGCGGTCGATGTCCTCGTCCGAGCCGAGCAGCTTGAGCAGGGGCACGAAGCCGCGCGATACCCGCACCGTGGACAGGCCCAGAGCGCCCAGTTCGCGGATCAGCCCGCGCGATTTTTCCGGGAGCTCCGCATCAGCCGTGACGGCGGGCGCAGCGGGCGCAGCCGGCTCGGTCACGGCTTGGTTCCGCCTTTTCCGCCGAGCAGCAGATGCCCCATTTTCGCGACCTTGGTGTCGAGATAGGATTCGTTGTGTGGATTGCGGCCGTGCTCGACCACCACCCGCTCGACCACCTCGACACCGTCCTTGACCAGGGCATCGAGCTTGGCGGGATTGTTGGTCATCAGGCGGATCCGGCAAAGTCCAAGCTCACGCAATAACTGGACCGCCAGGCCGTATTCGCGGGCGTCGGCCGGGAAGCCGAGCTGGTGATTGGCTTCCACCGTATCGGCGCCCAGGTCCTGCAGGGCGTAGGCGCGGATTTTGTTGCCCAGGCCGATGCCGCGCCCTTCCTGGCGCAGGTACAGCAAGGCGCCGCGGCCTTCGCCGGCGATCGCCTCCAGCGCCGCGCGCAACTGGAAGCCGCAATCGCAGCGCAGGGAAAACAGCGCATCCCCGGTGAGGCATTCCGAATGCACCCGCACCAGCGGCGCCAGCCGTTCCGAGGGCGGATCCTGCTTGCCCGAGCCGGACAGATCGCCCAGGGTGATCGCCAGGTGCTCCTTGCCGTCCGAAGACTTGTAGGCATGCACCGTGAACAGCGCGAACGGCGTCGGCAGCTGCGCCGTGGCGATGTGCTTGAGGGTCTTCGCCGGGTTTTCCAAAAGGCTCATGCGCCGAAGAAGTTCTGGCCGCAGACGCGCAGGGTGCAGCCGTTGGCGGCGGCGGCGAGCGGGCTGGCGAAGAAGGTCACGGCTTCGGCGATATCGATGGGCAGGCCGCCCTGGCCCAGCGAGGACAGGCGCCGGCCCACTTCGCGCGGCACCGCCGGCATCGCTGCGGTCATCTGCGTTTCGATGAAGCCCGGCGCCACCGCGTTGATGGCGCCGCCGCGGCGCGCCATTTCCGCCGCCAGCGCCTCGACATAGCCGATGACGCCGGCCTTGGTCGAACCGTAGTTGGTCTGGCCGGCGTTGCCGCCGATGCCGCCGATGGAGGAAATGCACACCATGCGCGCGCCGTCCCTGAGGCCGCCGGCGAGCAGCTTCTCGTTGATGCGCAGGATCGCGCCGAAATTCACGTCCAGCACCTGGTCCCAGAAATGGGAAGGCATGTTCTTCAGCATCTTGTCGCGGGTGATGCCTGCATTGTGCACGACGATGTCGGCGCCGCCGAAACGCTTGCCCAGCTCATCGGCGATGCGCGCCGGCGCATCCGCCGCAGTGATGTCCAGAGGCAGGCCGAGGCCGTTGAAGGCGGCCAGAGTCTGGCCCAGCATGCCTTCTTCCTGCGGCCGGTCGATGCCCACCACCTGCGCGCCCTCGCGCGCCAGCGTGGCGGCGATGGCGGCGCCGATGCCGCGCGCGGCGCCGGTGACCACCGCCACCTTGCCGCTGAGGGGCGCGGCGAATTCCTTCAAGGCTTTGGCCGGAGCGAACGGGGCGCTCAGCGGCAGCACCTGGCCGGTGATGAAGGCGGCGTGCTCGGACAGGAAGAAGCGCAGGGGGCCGGCCAGCAGGCCGTCGGCATCGCGGCCGACCTCGAGCAGGTTGACGGTGATGCCCTTCTTGCCGACTTCCTTGGCGAAGGAACGCACGAAGCCGCGCAAGGCCTGACTGGCGGCGCGCGCCGCTGCATCCTTGTTTTCGGCCGGTGCGCGCGACAGCAGCAGCACGCGGCCGCCGCCGGGAATGCGGCCCACGCGCGGCTGGTAGAAATCGTACAGCTCGCGCAGGCTGGCCGGGCCGGTCACACCGGTGGCATCGAACACCATGGCGAAAGCGGCGCCGCCGCGCTCCTCGGGTCCTGGCTCGCTCTTCAGCGCGATGCCGGCCGCGGCGGCGGCATGCTTGATCGGCGGCAGGCCGGGATGGGCGGGTACGATCTGGATGGCGGCGCCGGCGCCGGCGAGCGCGGCCAGCAGCCCCGCGGCCAGTTCGCCATGGCTGCCGCTGCCCAGCAGCACGGCCCGATCCGCCAGCGGTTGCGCGGCATAACCGGCCTTGGCGCGGCGCAGGCGCGGCGCGGCGGGCAGGCCGAGCGAGGTGGCGATGCTCTTGCCAAGGGGGGAATTGGCGAATTCGAGATACCGATCGGACATGGGCACTCCGTGATCAGCGACAGCCGGGGGCATAGGGGGCGCGTATTATCGCAGCCTCGCCGGTCGTGCGACAGCGCCGTGGGGCCAGGGCGATCTGTCGCCTGGCGTCAAGCACTTGGCTGCTGATATTGAGATGATCTGGGCGATCGCAAGGGAGGCCGCCCCGTTTGCGGGAGGGCATTTTTACCTATTGCCCGATATCGCGGTGCTTATCATAGTGAGAGACAGAGACAGGGCATCCGCTGTTCCGGCCAGTCCGCCGCAACGGAATAGCCTGTCCGTACCAAAATAGATCCGGCTTCTGACCGGCTCAGGGACGCGTCACAGAGGAAGCCGTCATGAAAAAAATAGCCATGGGCGCCATCGCCGCGCTCAGCCTTGCCATGTTGAGTTACATCACCCTGATGGCTTTGGGCGGATCCGGGAAGGCGTACCCGGTGGCCCAGGCTGCCGTCACACGCAGCCCCGCGGACATTGCAGCACGTGACCGCATGGCACGGCTGGTGGCGGAGGTCGCGGCGCGCAGCGCGGCGCAGACCGCGAAGTCGGTGGTGCTGAGCCGCATGCAGGCCAGGCCGCCGGCGCAGCCTGCCCAAGCCGCCGAAGAAAAAACCGCCAGCCGCTGATTTTTGCTGGATATTTCGGTAAAGTCGCCGTATCGGGCGAGCAGCCGCATGGCATGCGCCATGGTCGTGCCCGACTACTTGATTGGCGAAAATGTTTTGAGCGTCCGGAGGCAGAGGGGCTGCCCGCCGGGAACCCATCATGCAGGAAGCAGGACTATAAGGCTCTGGGGGCTTTTGCAATGACCTTCACTCGTGTCGGCGTCATCGTAGTCATCACCGCGGTCGCGGTTTATTTCGGGCTGAACCTGCTGCTGCCCCGCCACACGGCGGAACAGGCGGCGAGCGGCGGCACCACCCCCGACCAGGTGTTCAGCAGCAATGCTGCCGCAACGCCCGCCCTTCCCGCCGACAGCACCGCAGCGACCGCCGCACCTGCCGCTGCCACCACGGCCAGTAGCGACGCCGCCACCCCGCCGCCCGCCGCCTCCACCAGCAGCCCCGCCGCCAGCGAAATCGCAAGCGGCAGCAGTTCTTCCGGCGGCGCTTCGTCCGGCGCCGCGCCGGCGCAGGGCTTGAGCGAGGAGGAAGCGCGCAAGATCGCCGAGGAAGTCGGCCGCAAGGTCGCCACCCAGGTAGCGACCTCGGTCGCTCAGAACCAGCAGCAGCCGCAAGCCGCCACCGAGGCTGCGCCGGCCAGTGACGCCACTGCTTCTTCCAGCAGCAGCAGCTCGGGCGCTGCCGAGCAGGCTGCCAGCGCGCCCGCACCGGCTGCGGAGCCGGCAGCCGCCGCGCCGGCGCCCGCCGAAACCGCCGCCGCCCCGGAAGCTGCACCCGTTTCCGAACCGGCTGCCCCGGCAGAGGCCGCGCCGGCGAAAAAGAGCAAGCACACCAGCGTGGCCGCGAGCGACGCTCCGGCCAAGCCGGCCAGGTCGCATGCGGGTCAGCAGTCGATGGATGTGATCAGCGTGTGGTGGCCGACCGTCGACAAGCAGAGCGACAGCCAGCTGAACCTGCTTTATGCCGGTGAAGCCGCCTCCGAAAAGGCCGCCGCGCTGCTGTTCTCCGACAACATCGGCAATGCCGCGACCGCTTCCAGCCATATCCAGATCCTGAACAGCCACGGCAAAGCCGCCAGCGGCCAGTGGCAAGTCAGCCCGCAGAACGCCCGCCTGCTGCTGTTCAAGACCACCCCGGGCCGCTACACCGTGATCCTGGCGCCGGACCTGGCGGGCCTGTCGGGCAAGACCCTGGGTGTGGGTCTGCACGGCCCGGTGTACGTGCACTGAGCGGCAGCTACCACAGCATCGGCAAGTGACCACCCTGGTCCTGGTACGCCACGGCCAGGCTTCGTTCGGCGCACGCAACTACGACGAGCTGTCGGCCATCGGCGAGCGCCAGGGTGTGTTGCTGGGCGAGCATTGGCAGCGCGCCGGGCGGCGCTTCGATGCGGCCTGGAGCGGCAACCTGGAACGGCAGAAAGTCACGGCCGCCCGGGCCTTCGAGGCCATGGGCACGCCGGACACTCCGGTGTCGATCGACGCGGCGTTCAATGAATTCGATCACCAGCAGCTGATCCGCGCTTATTTCCCGCTGGTGGCGCAGGAGCATCCGCAGTTTGCGGTGAACCCCAGAACCCTGTTCAGCGATCACAAGACCTTTCAGCGCCTGTTCGACCTGATCATCGCCTGCTGGATCAGCAATCGTACGGGCGCGGCGCCCGTCGATGAAACCTGGGAGGCGTTCCAGTCACGTTGTCTGGATGGGCTGCGGCGCATCGCCGACAGCGGCGCCAAGCGGGTTGTGGCCTTCACCTCCGGCGGCGTCGTCACCGCGGTGCTGCGCGCCGCGCTCGACCTCGACGCGGACAAGGCTTTTCACCTCAACTGGGAAATCCTCAACGCCTCGGTGCATACCTTCAGGCTGGGCAAGCGCGGCGTCGCGCTACAGCGGTTCAATGATGTGGCGCATCTAGAAGTTGTGCAGGACAACGATCTGCTTACTTATCGCTGAGAAGCGTCGCAACACCCTACTTCTAGTCCCCTCTCCCCTTGGGGGAGAGGGGTTAGGGTGAGGGGTGGTTGCGGCGCGTACGGCCAGAACTGGATTCCCGCCTGCGCGGGAATGACGATGTCGGGAAGTTCAGGCGTTTACGATCAGGCGGCCCGCTTCTCGTCGGCGAACGGATCGTCCACGCCCAGCCGCTTGTGCATCACCGGACTGGTGGTGGTGTACTGCAGATGCACCTTCTCGCCCGGATTGAGCCTGGCCTTGATGGCGAAGGCGGCCAGGGCGGCTTCGTGGAAGCCGGACAGGATCAGCTTCTTCTTGCCGGGGTAGAAATTGATGTCGCCCACCGCATAGATGCCCGGGGTGGAGGTCTCGAACTTTTCGGTGTCGACGTGGATCTGGTTCTTGTGCAGGTTCAAGCCCCATTCGGCGATCGGGCCGAGCTTGGGATGCAAGCCGAAGAACACCAGTAGGTGATCCAGTTCCAGCCGGCGAGCCACGCCGTCGCTGCCAGTGACCTGGATTTCGCGCAGGGCACCGTTCTCCGCCTCGCGCAGCTCGGTAACGCTGCCGGCGAGGAACTGCATTTCCAGCTCTTCGCAAAACTGCTGCATCTTGGCCACCGAAGCCGGCGCCGCCTTGAACTTGTCGGAGCGGTGGATCAGCACCACGCTGGCCGCCTTGTCCTTCAGGGCCAAGGCCCAGTCCAGGGCAGAGTCGCCGCCGCCGAGTACCACCACGTTCTTGCCGCGATGCACTTCCGGCTCGCGCACCTTGTAGAACACATCGCGATCGACATGCTCGGCCACGCCCGGCACTTGCAGCTCGACCGGCTGGAACGCGCCGACGCCGCCGGCGATGATGATGGTCCTGGTGTGGAACTCGGTGCCCTTGCTGGTCTTCAGGTAGAAGGACCCGTCTTCGAAGCGGCGCACGTCGGTGGCCTGCTGGCCGAGATGGAAGGTCGGCCCAAACGGCTTGATCTGCTCCATCAGGCGCTCGATCAGTTCGCGCGCGCCGCACACCGGCAGGGCCGGGATGTCGTAAATCGGCTTGTCCGGGTACAGCTCGGTACACTGACCACCGGGCTCGGGCAGCGTGTCGATCAGGTGCGCCTTGATCCCGAGCAGGCCCAGTTCGAACACCTGGAACAGGCCGCAAGGTCCGGCACCAATAATCACCGTGTCCGTCTTGATGGTCACCGCGCACCTCCTGCTGAACGGTGCCGCAGTTTTGCGGCACTATAAGGGCGCGAATGATAGGGCTTGCTGCACTGCGGAAAAAGCGGTTACCGGTTATATCTTTAGTCCAGTTTGGAATAACGATACACCCACGCTATGGCGGTCACGCGCAAATCATTATGGTAATGTTTTAATAATCAATAAATTGCACTTTATTCTTAAAGTAGCGATACGGCATTGGCAGCGAGAGGAGAGAGCTTAGAGCATGTCCACCGCCCCCCTGGACCAGCCCGGCGCAGTGCGCGACGAGAACAGTTTTGACCCGCTGCGTATTCTGCCTTTCCTTAAAACGCAGATCCCGGGACTGGCTGACGGGCCGCTGGAACTGAAGCAGTTCCAGGGCGGCGCCTCCAACCTCACCTACCTGCTGAAGATCGGCGGGCGCGAGACCATCCTGCGCCGGCCGCCAAGCGGCACCAAGGCCAAAACCGCGCATGACATGGGCCGCGAGTTCCGCGTCATGCAGAAGCTCAGCCCACACTTCCCCTGCCCGCGCCCGCTGGCTTATTGCGAGGACGAGAGCCTGATCGGCAGCACCTTCTACGTCATGGAGAAATTCCAGGGCGTGATCCTGCGCCGCGACCTGCCCGAGGGTCTGGGCTACGCGCCGGATCAGGCGCGCCGCTTGTGCATGAACCTGATCGATACCCTGATTCGCCTGCACACGCTGGACTACGAGCAGGCCGGGCTGTCCGATCTGGGCAAACCGGCCGGCTATGTCGAGCGGCAGGTCGATGGCTGGTGCTAACGCTTCGAGAAGGCCCGCACCGACGACGTGCCCGCCTGCGAGACGCTGATGGCCTGGATCAAGGCCAAGCGCCCGACGGATTCCGCGCGGCCGGGAATCATCCACAACGATTACCGCTTCGACAACGTGGTGCTGTCGCCGAAGGACGGCTGCAGCATCGTCGGCGTGCTCGACTGGGAAATGGCAACGCTGGGCGATCCCTTGATGGACCTGGGCAACTCGCTGGCCTACTGGGTGCAGCAGGACGATCCGCAGACCATGCAGGCGATCCGCATGCAGCCCAGCCATCTGCCCGGCATGCTCAGCCGCGACGAGATCGTCCGCTATTACGGCGAGAAGACCGGTCGCGAGATCGGCAATTACGATTTCTACTATGTGTTTGGCCTGTTCCGGCTTGCGGTGATCGCACAGCAGATCTATTACCGCTACAAGCTGGGACAGACCAGGAACCCCAGGTTCCAGGCTTTCGGCATGTTCGTCACGGTGCTGTCGCAGGTGGCCGACGGCGTGATCCAGAAATCCGCACTCTGAAGCACCTTCCTCCTTCCCCCTCATCCCCCTTCATCAATACAACAGGACTGCATCATGGCAACCAAACTTTTTGATCTGAATGGCCGGGTCGCCCTCGTCACCGGCGCCTCTCGCGGCATCGGCGAGGCCACAGCGCGGCTGCTCGCAGAACAGGGCGCCCACGTCATTATCTCCTCGCGCAAGCAGGAAGATCTCGACAAGGTGGCGGCATCGATCATCGCCGCCGGCGGCAAGGCTACCGCCATCGCCGCGCACCAGGGCGAATCCGCGGCGCTGAAGAACCTGATGGATGAAGTTTCCGGCCAGTTCGGACGTCTCGACATCCTGGTCAACAATGCCGCCACCAATCCCTATTTCGGCCATATTTCGGACACCGACATGGGCATGGTGGAGAAGACGCTGCAGGTCAACATCAAGGGCTATTTCGAACTGTCGGCCCTGGCCAGCAAGCTGATGAAGAAGGGCGGCGGCGGCTCCATCGTCAACATCGCCTCGATCAATGGCGTGAAGCCCGGCACCATGCAGGGCATCTACTCGATCAGCAAGGCGGCGGTGATCAACATGACGCTAGCCTTCGCCAAGGAGTGCGGCTCGTGGAAAGTGCGGGTCAACGCCGTGCTGCCGGGGCTGACCGACACCAAGTTCGCTTCGGCCCTGACCAAGAACGAGCAGCTGCTGAAGACCGTGCTGCCGCAGATTCCGCTGGGACGCATGGCACAGCCGGCGGAGATCGCGCCGGCGATCCTGTTCCTCTGCTCCGACGCGGCGAGTTACGTCACCGGCACCACGCTGACCGTGGATGGCGGCTTCCTGACGGGCGGCCTGTAAGGGCTTTCCTGCCCTTTGCACGGGCGGTCTGAATCCGATGAAGCGCTCGGGAATTCACGCCGATCATCTGATCGATGCGTCAGGTCAGATGATGTGCGTCGGCGACCGCGCCACCCTCGCCTATATCGACCGCCTGTTTCTCTACGGCCTGCCGACCGATCGGCAGGACCTCTACGAGGCGCAACTTGGCAAGATCGTGACCATCTCGGATCTGGATGATTGCGGCACCGTTGCCATCGCCTTTCAGGATGAGTCGGGTGTCAGGCAGCAGTTCTGGATCGAACCGGGCTGGCTCAAGCGCGAGCCCATCTAAAGTTATGCGGAAGCGGAGAAAATCCGCGCTAGACTCGGCAAACCACAGGACGCGGCAATGACCGCGCTCCCAGGCAATACCCTTTGGAGGAGACAGATGCCTTACGCACAGGTCAACAGCCAGAAGCTGTATTACGAGGACACCGGCGGCAGCGGTCCGGCGGTGGTCTTCTCCCACGGTCTGCTGATGGATCAGAGCATGTTCGCGCCGCAGGTGGCGGCGCTGAAAGACCGCTATCGCTGCATCAGCTGGGATGAGCGCGGCCATGGCCGTACCGCCGGCGACGCGCTGCCGCCGTTCAGCTACTACGACTCCGCTGACGATCTCGCCGCCCTGCTCAAACACCTGGGGGTCGAAAAAGCGGTACTGGCCGGGATGTCGCAGGGCGGCTACCTGTCCCTGCGGTGCGCCCTGACCCATCCGCAGATCGTGCGCGCCCTGATCCTGATCGACACCCAGGCGCTGCCGGAGGACCCGGCAAAAATGCCGGGCTACAAGCAGATGATGGACATCTGGGCGACACAGGGCCTGCCGGACCCGATCGCCGATACCGTCGAACAGATCATCCTCGGCCAGAACTGGCCGGGCTCCGCCGCATGGAAGGCGAAATGGCGGACCTGGAAGGCGGTCAATCTGCTGCAGTGTTTCCAGACCCTGGGCGGGCGCGATGACATTTCGCCCAAGCTCGGGCAGATCAAGGTGCCGGCGCTGGTGGTGCATGGCGATATCGACATGGCCATTTCACTGGATCGGGCCAAGGCCATGGCCGAGGGACTGCCGCAGGCCACGCTGGCGGTGATCAAGGGCGGCGGGCACGCCGCTAACCTGACTCATCCGGACCAGGTCAATCCGCACATCGAGAAGTTTCTCGCCGGCCTGCATTGAGCCGCCACCCTTTACCGGAGCACGCATGAGCTTCAACCCGATTTTCCGCACGCCCTCGGCCTACGATTTCCCGCTGCTGATCAAGCAGATCTGGATCACGCCGCTGGCCAATGCGCCGCAGCAGGAAATCCTCTACCGCGGCGAGCGCCGCCAGACTTATGCGCAGACCCGCGCGCGCGTCGGCCAGCTGGCGTCCGCCTTGAGCGGACTGGGCGTCAAGCCGGGCATGACGGTGGCGGTGATGGACTGGGACAGCCACCGCTACCTGGAATGCTTCTTCGCCATTCCGATGATGGGCTGCGTGCTGCAGACGGTGAACATCCGGCTGTCGCCGGACCAGATCCTCTACACCCTGAATCACGCCCGCGCCGACGTGGTGCTGGTCAACGCCGAGTTCCTAGCCTGCCTGGAAACGATCCGCGACCGCCTGGAGACGGTCAGGCACTTTGTGCTGATCGACGACGCCGGCACGCCGCCGCAGTCGCCGATCCGCTTCGCCGGGGAGTACGAGGCGTTACTGGCCCAGGCTTCGCCCGATTACCTGTTCGAGGATTTCGACGAGAACACCCGCGCCACCACCTTCTACACCACCGGCACCACCGGCCTGCCCAAGGGCGTGTACTTCAGCCATCGCCAGATCGTGCTGCATGCCCTTGGAATCCTCGCCTGGTTCGGCACAGCCCCGGTGCAAGGCCGCGTCCATCGCGAAGACGTGTACATGCCGATCACGCCGATGTTCCATGTGCACGGCTGGGGCATGCCCTTCGCCGCCACGATGATGGGCATCAAGCAGATCTATCCGGGCCGCTACGTGCCGGAGTTGTTGCTCAAGCTGATCCGCGAGGAAGGGGTGACCCATTCGCATTGCGTGCCGACCCTGCTGCACATGCTGATCAGCCATCCCGCCGGCAAGGACGTGGATCTGTCGAAACTGAAAATGGTGATCGGCGGCGCAGCCATGTCCAAGGGGCTGGCCAAGGCGGCGCTGGAGCGCGGCATCGACGTTTACTCCGGCTACGGCATGTCCGAAACCGGGCCTCTGCAGATCGTCAACCACCTGTCGAGCGAGGACCTGAAGCAGGATCTCGACACACAGGCGGCCTTGCGCACCCGCGCCGGCCGCTCAGTGGTGCTGTGCGACGTGCGCGCGGTGGACGACAAGATGCAGGCACTGCCGCGCGACGGCAAGAGTACAGGCGAGATCGTGTTCCGTTCGCCCTGGCTGACGCAAGGCTATCTGCACGACCCGCAGAAATCCGAGGAACTGTGGCAGGGTGGCTCGCTGCACTCGGGCGATATCGGCAGCTTTTCCGAGGACGGCTTCCTGCATATCGCCGACCGCGTCAAGGACGTGGTGAAGACCGGCGGCGAGTGGATTTCCTCGCTCGACCTGGAGGACATCATTTCGCAGTTCCCCGGCGTCAGCGAAGTGGCGGTGATCGGGGTGGCCGACGCCAAGTGGGGCGAGCGTCCGCTGGCCCTGATCGTGCCCAAGGCCCAGACCAGCATCGATACCGAAGCGGTGCGCCGGCACATCGGCGGCTATGCCGACAAAGGCGTCATTTCCAAGTACGGCGTGCCGGACCGGGTGCTGATCGTGGAAGCGCTGGAGAAGACCAGCGTCGGCAAGCTGGACAAGAAACTGCTGCGGACCAAGTACGCGAAGAGCTGAGCTTCAGCCGAAGGTCGGCCCGCTGCGGCGGGCCGGCCTCAGGGCTTCAGATTGCTCGGTACGCAGCCGCCGACATTGCCGGCATTGCAATCGTTTTCCCGCGATAGGTCCTCGGCCTTGTCGTTGGGATCGCGCGAGCTGTGATCCGGGGCCTCGGTCGGCGTAATACGCTCAGCCACGGCATCCAACACCTTTTTCATGAATTTCTTCTTGACGTGCGGCGTGGCATCGCAGCCGGCGCAAGGCAGTGAGTCCTTCAGTTCCTTCAGCTTCTTGTCGTTGTCGTAGAAGGTGTTGCGCTGACCCTGCACGTTGACGCGGGGCAGATTGACCTCGGCGGTGGTGCCGGACGAATCCGGACGCTCTTCGCCCGCTCCAACCAATGGCTCAGCCGGGGGAGTGACCTGCAAGGCCGAGGGAGCGGCCGGCTTGGCCGGCTCCGCTGCAGCCGGCGGAGCTGTTGGTGCGGGCGCGGCAGCCGGAGCAGCAGCAGCCGGAGCGGGGGTCGATTGGGCCAGGGCATTTACGCCACACACGGACAGCGCCAAGCCCAGCGCCAGACGTGCGGCCGCGATCCTTGCCGGACGCAGCTTCATTCGAAGCCCGGCACCCGCGGAAACTTGCCCGCTTTCCAATCCGCCTCGCACGCGCGCCCCTCCTCGACAGTATCCACGATGAAATTCCACCAGATCGCCGTTGGTTCCGGCAACGGCACACCGCCGAACAGCAGCGCACGCGCCGCTTGCTTCGAGCCCAGGTGGAGGGTATTGCCCCCGCCAAGCGTGGCCAGCACGCCGGCCGGGACAGCCGTTGCGCCCAGTGTCACCTCTCCGACAGCGACATACAAGGCTAGTTCATGATCCGGCTGTACCGGTAACGCAAGTGCCGCGCCGGGCTGCAGGCTCAGGTCGAGATAAGTCAGCGGCAGGAAGCTCGGCACCGGCGAGCGGTGTTCGCCCAGGGTACCGGCGATCACCACGGCGCTTGCACCGGGAAATTCGATCCGCGGCAGTACCGCCGCGGAAAAATGCTCGAAACTCGGCTCCATCTTGCGCCGCTCCCGCGGCAGGCCAACCCAGGTCTGGATACCGTGCAGGGTGCCGGAGCCCGGCACCACGGTTTCCGCATGGGTGATGGCGTGCCCGGCCGTCATCCAGTTGACGTCACCCGGACTGATCACCTGCACCGAGCCCAGCGAATCGCGGTGCTCGATGGCGCCCGAGAACAAATAAGTGACCGTCTGCAGGCCGACATGCGGATGCGGCGGCACGTCCATCGCCCCATGCTCCGCCGACGTGGGCCCAAAGTGGTCGAAGAACACGAACGAGCCGACGCGCCGCTGCTCGCGCCGCGGCAGGGCGCGCAGCACCTCGGCCGAGCCGGTCAGCGCAGCCGCCTTCGCCGGCAGCAGGTGCACCACGGCGCGAGAGCTTTCTTCAGTCCGGGTCATCGCAACAGGCTCCCCTGCGGCTTTACAGGTCTTTGGCGTTATGGACGATGCGGCTGACCATGCCGTAAGCAATGGCTTCCTCGGCAGTCATCCAATGGTTGGAATCGGTGTCCTGCGTCACTTTCTCGTAGCTCTGCCCGGTCTCGCGCGCGATGAGGTGGTTGATGCGCTCGCGGATTTTGACGATCTCGCGCGCCTCGATCGCGATATCGCCGGCGCGTCCACGCACGCCGCCCAGCGGCTGGTGCAGCAGGAAGCGGGTATTGGGCAGGCACAGGCGCCGCTCTTTGGCACCGGCGAGGAAGATGGTGGCGCCGGCGCTGGCGACCCAGCCGGTGCCGATGATGCGCACCGGAGCCAGGGCATCGACGAAGCGGATCATGTCGTGAATGCTGTCGCCGCTCTCGACGTGGCCGCCCGGCGAATTGACGTAGACGTCGATGGGCTTGTCCGATTCGCTGGCCAGGAACAGCAGGCGGGCGATCACATCCCGCGCCAGCTTGTCGTTGATCTCGCCGAAGATCAGGACCTTGCGCTGGTTGAGGAGGCGCAGTTCCAGCTCGTTGACCGCGGCGGGAGGCGGCGTGGCCGCTTCCGCGCCCGGTGTTTCCTCGGGATCGGCCGATTTCGGGGAATGGCCGACGGAGGAGAAACTCGTGTTCATTTAGAGTCCTTCGAAAAAATAGTGGTTCTGGGGTGCTTCGGAATACTTGGCGAACTAGCCTAACCCGGCGCCTGCCGCATCGTTCAATGCCGCCCGGATGGCCGCCTCCCGATCATGTGGACGGTCCGCAGCGACTACAATAGCGCGCCTGATCCCCCCGCCGCGTCCAATATGTTGCTGAATCTGAAAAACCTGAGCCTGAATCTGGGCAGCACCGTGCTGCTCGACAAGGTCGAATTGACGCTGGAACGCGGCGAGCGCCTGTGCCTGGTGGGGCGCAACGGCACCGGCAAGTCTACCCTGATGAAGCTGATCGCCGGCAGCATCCTGCCCGATGGCGGCGATATCGTGCGGGCGCAGAACCTGCGCGTGGCGCAGCTGCCGCAGGATGTGCCGAAAGGTCTGGCGGGCACGGTCTACCAGGTGGCCGCGGCCGGGCTCGGTGAAGCCGGCCGTCTGGTCGCCGAATACCACCGCCTGCTGCACGACGATCCGGACAACATGAAGGCGCTCGGCGACATCCAGAGCGCGCTGGAAGCGCATGACGGCTGGTCGCTGGACAGCCGCGTGCAGGCGGTGCTGACGCGCCTGGACCTGGACGGCGATGTCGAGTTCGCCGCGCTGTCCGGCGGACTCAAGCGCCGCACCCTGCTGGCGCAGGCGCTGGTGGCGGAGCCGGACCTGCTGCTGCTGGACGAGCCGACCAACCACCTGGACATCGACAGCATCGCCTGGCTGGAAGAGTTCCTGCTCGGCTGGAACGGCACCCTGCTGTTCATCACCCATGACCGCGCCTTCCTGCGCCGCCTGGCGACGCGCATCATCGAACTGGATCGCGGCATCCTGCGCAGCTGGCCCGGCACTTACGACGACTACCTGCGCCGCAAGGAAGAAGCGCTGCGCGCGGAAGCACAGCAGGGCGCCCTGTTCGACAAGCGGCTGGCGCAGGAGGAAGCCTGGATCCGCAAGGGCATCGAGGCGCGCCGCACCCGCAACCAGGGCCGCGTCGAGCGCCTGTACAAGCTGCGCGACGAGGACCGCGCGCGGCGCAAGCTGCCCGGCCAGGTCAAGCTGGCGGTGCAGGAAGCGGAACGCTCCGGCAAGCTGGTGGTGGAAGCGGAGAACGTGAATTTCGCCCGCGGCGAGCGCGTGCTGGTGAACAATTTCTCCACCACGCTGCTGCGCGGCGACAAGCTCGGCATCATCGGCCCCAACGGCGCCGGCAAGACCACCCTGCTCAACCTGCTGCTGGGCAAGCTGGCACCCGACAGCGGCAAGCTGAAGAACGGCACCAACCTGCAGGTGGCCTACTTCGACCAACTGCGCGCCCTGCTCGACGAGAACAAGCCGGTCTACGAGAACATCGGCGACGGCAAGGACTTCGTCGAGATCGACGGCAACCAGCTGCACGTGATGAGCTACCTGCAGAACTTCCTGTTCACCCCGGACCGGGCGCGCAGCCCGGTCAAGGCCCTGTCCGGCGGCGAGCGCTCGCGCCTGCTGCTGGCGCGGCTGTTCGCCCAGCCTTCCAACCTGCTGGTGCTGGACGAGCCGACCAACGATCTGGACGTGGAAACGCTCGACCTGCTGGAGGAAAAGCTCGGCGAATACAACGGCACCGTGCTGCTGGTGAGCCACGACCGCGAATTCCTCGACAACGTGGTGACGCGCTGCCTGGTGTTCGAAGGCCGCGGCCGTATCGGCGAGTACGTGGGCGGCTACCAGGATTGGCTGCGGCAGCGCTTCTCCGCGCCGACGTCGAACAAGCCGGAAAACAGGACCACCACACCCGCCGGCCGGCAACAGACCGCACCTGCGGCCAAGCCTGCCGCCAAGCTGAATTACAAGGAGCAGCGCGAACTCGCCACCCTGCCCGGCCTGATCGAAAAGCTCGAGGCCGAACAGGGTCAGCTGTCCGAGCAGCTCAGTGACGGCGGCCTCTATCAGCGCGACAGGGCCAAGGCGGTCACGATTCAGGAGCGCCTGGCCGCGATCGGTACGGAACTGACCGCGGCCTACGCCCGCTGGGAATCGCTGGAAACCCAGCGCTAGGCCGATTTCCGGGCGGGCGGTGGCAGCCGGGCAGCCGATCCGGCGGAATCCGTCCGAAATTGGCCCGAAATCCGATTGAACTCCCCTGCTTCAGGCGGTTCCTATATCAGGCAGGGACAAGATGCCCCTGCCCACGACTCGTGGCCATTCATGGAAGGAGAGGCAGACATGTCCAAGCAGCACAAGGATCATCCGGAAAAACGCCCGGGCCAGCCGGATGTGGAGCGGGAAGCCCCGCGCGCCGGCCAGCAGCATCAGGGCGAGCAGAGCCGCCAGCAGCACGGCTCACAGCCGCAAAGCCATCAGCCGGGGCAACCGGGATCGCAGCAGCGTTCCGGGCAGCAGCGGCAGGATGACACGGGCCACGCCGGGCGCCAGCAAGGATCGCATGATCCTTCGCACGAACAGCAGCACCAGGATCACCCCGACCGTTCGACGGAGCAGGAGCGCAAGCCGGAACGGCCGCGGGACAAACCCTAAGCTGATCCGGATATCGCCCGGGGTCCGGTAGCTGAATCCCGGTCCGCAAGCGAATCGCCGCGACGCCGCCCGAGGAGCGGCGTCGCGGCCTCTTCAGCCGAACCGAAAACGATCCGGCCCGGTAACTGCCCCCGCCACGCCCGCTCAGGCGTAGATGGTGAGCTCCCCGATCAGGGATTCCAGGCTGAGTTGCAGCGAATCGTGCTTCGGGTTCAAGCGGCGCTCCGCCAGCCAGTCCTTGAGAGCCAAGGCGGTGAGCGTGAACGAGCACAGCACAAACAAACCAATGATGAGACTAACGATAGGCAAGGGGTGCATGGCAGCCTCCTTATGTTGCATTGCAACATTATAAGGAAGCCCCTTCGGCAATTCAATACCTTTTTGGTTACAGATGCCAGAAAACGTGACGTTGCGATCATTTGCCGCTTTATAGTTACATTTTAACGACACGATAGGCGCAGTTTATCGTCGGCCCTACGGTTCACCGGCCATTGGATCAGCCAAGTGGACGGGCAAAGGGCTGTGTGATGACCTGCTCCTGCCGTTCATAGACCCGTCCGGGCCACTGAAATTCTGCACCCTCTCCCCTGCAGCCTTTGGGCCGGCGGCGGCGATCTCAGGGTGCGCCGGCCAGCTCTTCGCCCGAGCAATGCAGGTAGGGGGAAGAGGACAGCCAGTGCCGGTCGGGATAGTAGGCAAACACGTACTGGCCGCCCTTGAGCGTGTCGATCAGCCTGGGCGCGACCGCCAGCGGCACTGCCGGGCAACCCCAGCTGCGGCCGATGCGCCCCTGGCTGCGGGCGGCCGAATAGCTGACGTAGGAAGCGCCATGGATCACCAGGGCGCGCTGCAGGGCATGGTCGTTGATGCCGGGTTCGAGCCCTTCCATGCGCAGCGAATAGCCGTTGTGGCCGTTATAGGGGTCCAGGGTGCGGAACAGGCCGATGCTGGATTCGAGACTGCCGTCGGCGTTGGAGAAACTGCGCGCCTGGTTCTCGCCGCTGTTGCGGCCATGCGCCACCAGTTCCTGGTAGAGCAGCTGGTGCGAGGGCAGATCGAACACCCACAGCCGCGGCTCGGTCGAAGGGCGCGAATAGTCGATCACCGCCAGCCGCTGCGAGGACGGCAGGCCGTGCTGCACCGCGCACTGCGTGGCCTCCAGTGCCAGCCCGATCACCGCCGGGTCAGCCGACGGCGCGGCACGCCGTAGCGCTTCGCGCAGGCCGCCATCCGCGGCAATGGCCGCGAAGGGTGACAGCAGATTCAGCAGCACGGCGAGCGCTGCCCAGAGAATCGGGCGCATCGGGAGCCATACACGGTTTGTCGAAGCAGCGGCTATGCTAACCGAGCATCTGATGGAATGGCATTGCGCCTCGCCGGACGGTCATGCCGGCCACATTACTCGGGGAAAACAGCATGGAACCTGATCCGGATCGCCGGACCGTGGATGGCCGCGCCTGGCTGCCGCGCGTGGCCCTAGCGTTGCTGCTGGCCCTGCCCGCCTTCGGGGCTGCGGCACAGGCTCCGCCAGCGGACGACGCAACCGCCCTGATCCAGACGCGGGTCGAAGCCCTTGGCGCCGGCGGCGTCATGCTCCTGCCGGAGGTCAAGCTGAGCCTGAACCAGGCAGTGGGCCAGTTCTACCAGCAGCGCGGCTTCACGCCAGCCTGGTCGCAGGATGCGCAGGTCGATGCCCTGCTTGAGGCCTTGCACGAACTCAGCCTCGACGGCCTCGATCCGGAGGATTATCAAGCCAGCAAGATCGAAAGCGGTCGCGGCGCCCTCGCCGGCCCTGCCGCGCAGCGCGCCGACTTCGACGTGCAGGCGACGCAGTCCTATCTGCTGGCGCTGACCCATCTGTATCGCGGCAAGGTCGATCCGCGCAGCTTCGACCCGGACCGCAACTTCGATGCGCGCCAGCTGGATCCAAAGCAGGGATTGCAGGTGGCGCTGGCGGCCATCAACGATAACGATGTGGCCGCGGCTTTTACCCGCGCCCGGCCGCAGCATCCCCTGTACCGCGGCCTGCGCGAGGCCATGGGCGGCCTGCGCGACGTGGCGGCGCGCGGCGGCTGGGGGCAGATTCCGGACGGGCCGACGCTGAAGCCGGGTCTCAGCGATTCGCGCGTGCCGTTATTGCGGCAGCGCCTGGTCGATGGCGGCTATCTGCCCTCGGACCTCGGCGCAGATGCCCTGGATAGCCCGCTGTACGATCCGCAGCTGACCGCCGCGGTGAGCCGCTACCAGACCGAGCAGTACCTGACGGCCGATGGCGCCATCGGCCCCGCCACCCGCGCCGCGCTGAACGTGCCGGTGCAGGTACGCATCGACCAGTTGCGGGTCAACGAGGAACGGGCGCGCTGGCTGTTGCACGAAGTGCGCAACCGGCTGGTGGTCGTCGATATCGCCGGCTATGTGTTGCATTACTTTGACGGCGGCGCCTCTGGCCCGGGCTCAGGACAAAGCACGGCGGACGCGACAAGTGCGCAATCCCAGGCGCCTGACACGGACGGGGAGATGCCGGTATGGAGTACCCGCGTACAGGTCGGCAAGCCCTACCGCATGACGCCGGTGTTCAAGTCGGCGATCGACGAGATCACCTTCAACCCGGCCTGGGTGGTGCCGCCGACCATCTACAGCAAGGACATCCTGCCCAAGGTGCGCGCCAATCGCGGCTACCTGGCCGCCAACCGCCTGCACGTGTTCGACGCGCAGTGGCGCGAACTGTCTCCTCAGAGCATCGACTGGAACAAGCCGCCGCCCAGCCTGCGCCTGCGGCAGGAAGCCGGGCCCGGCGGGGCATTGGGGCGGATCAAGATCAGTTTCCCCAATCCCTACGCGGTGTATCTGCACGACACGCCGCATCCGGAACTGTTCGACCGCGAATCCCGCGCCTTCAGCTCCGGCTGCATCCGCGTGCAGGAACCGTATGCGCTGGCGGAGCGCCTGTTCGACGATCCGGTGCGCTGGAATCGCGCCGCCATCGACCAGACGGTGGCCGCCGGCGCCACCCGCACCTTCAAGCTGGCCAATCCGGTACCGGTACTGCTGGCCTACTGGACGGTGGACCTCCACGAGGGCAACCGGCCGGCTTTCAAGCCCGACATCTACGGGCTCGACGGCGCGCTGCTGAAAGCCCTGAACCAGCCGCCGCGCTGACCCCGCAGCGGCGCAGGCGACGCCAAGCAGAAGGCCCCGGTACTCGCGTACCGGGGCCTTGTTTTATTCCAGGGGTCGTTCGTATCAAAAGCCATCCATGGCGGCTTGCTCCCAACTACTCTGGCGCCAGCTTCCCCCGAAGCCGGCAGCACAGAAAACCACACGCACCTACCCCGCACCCCCCACAAACTGCTACAGAGCTTAGCCTATTTTCGGGAAAAAGCACTGGTCACCTTGATCACTCCATTGATGGCCCTGATCAGGCCGTCAGCAACGATGATCGGGCGCCCCAGCATGGAGCCCGCCATCTTCTTGTACTTGTCGGTATAGGGCGGGAAAAAGGCGTTGGGATTCTTGTCCAGCGGCGGTCCCTCCTCAACCACGGAACGGGCGTTGGAAGTCTCGTTGAAGGTGTACCAGCCGCCCAGCCGGCCGATGCCGCTGGCGTTGACGCCGCCGAACGGCAGGCAGGGATTGGTGCCGGACTGGATCATGTTGTGATTCACCACGGTACTGCCCGAGCTGGTGTGGCGCAGGTAGAAGTCGATCTCCGCGCGGTCCTTGGCGTAGATGTACAGGGCCAGGGGCTTGGGCTTGGCGCGGATGGCGCGCAGCACGTCCTGGCGCTGGCGGAACGGCACCACCGCGAGCACCGGCCCGAACACCTCGTCATGTGCGATCTTCATGTCGTCGCTGACATTGGTGATGATGGTCGGGGCGATGAAACGCTCCTCGGCCTTGACCTGGCCGCCGAACACGATGTTGGCGCCCTTGCTGCGCGCATCCTCGATCAGGTCGCGGATACGCTCGAAATGGCGCTGGTTGATGATGCGTGGGTATTCGGGAGACTGGTCGAAGCCCTTGCCGTCGGCGTTGAACATCGCCGTCATCGAGCGCTGCAGGGCCTCCACGAACTGGCCCTGCACCGACTCGTGCACCAGGGCGTAGTCAGGCGCGATGCACACCTGGCCGGCGTTGCTGAGGCGGCCCCAGGTGATCTTGCGGGCGGCAT
>JAMFRN010000025.1 GCA_026224805.1 Nevskia soli | reverse complement strand
GCTGTCGTCGGTTGCATTGGCGGAGTCGTAGCGGCGGCCGACCCACTTGTCGACGATCGAACCGTAGATGCCGTAACGGTTGTAGATGAAGCCGCCAGCGAGCGTGGCGTCAGGGGCTTCCGCAACAGGCTGGCCCGGATTGCCGGCACTTGCCGTGATCTTCGCGCTGTTGTAGCTGCCGTTGCCGAATGTGCTGAAGCCGCTGCCGACGTAGTAGGTAGCCTCGCCTTCGACGCCCTTGTAGTCGGCGCCGCCCGAGTTCTGGAACACCGTAATGGTGTCGGCCGGGTTGTTCGGATCTGTGATGTGTGCTTTCTGGATCAGGTTGTTGAAGTTGATCCAGTACAGATCCCCGGAAAGCGTCAGGCGCTGACTCTGCCAGGACGTGCCGATCTGGTAATTCCAGGTTCTTTCCGCCGTGAGGCCGTTGTCCCCTGTGGAGGGACTCGGGACGTAGAACAGATTGAGGTTCGGCGCCAGGAAACCTTCCGCGATCTGCGCATAAGCCGTCCAGTTCTGCCGGATGCTGTAATGCGCCGCGATGGAGGGCAGCAACTGCTCGTAGTTCTTCGAGAAGTCCAGCTGCGTCAAGGTGGATTGGTTGACGGGCGCATCGGTACGGCGGCGGAAGAAGTTGTACTTGACGCCGGGATTGATCGTCAGGTCGGGCGTCACCTTCCAGTCCAGCTCGACGTAGGGCTGAATCGTCACCAGCTCATTGTGCTGCTCGCGGTCGATCGCCGGGCCGCCATTGGCGTTGTCGGAATCGATGTTGGGAGCCAGGCCGCCGAGCGTGAAGTCCACTTCCTGCAGCTCGCGCAGGTTGGTTTGGTTGTCGATCCAGATGCCGCCCTTCACATCAACGGACCCGAAGGTCTTGCTGATGCGCGTCAGGTCGCCAAAGGAGCGGTAATTGTTGGTCAGCAGCTCGCCCAGCACATCGTTCGGAAACGAGCAGCCGGCGGTGCCACCGCAGCCCGGAACCACGGTACCGTTCGGCGTAAAGCCGTTGGGGTCGAGGCCGTTCAGGCCGGTGTGGTAGTAAGCGTAGGTGTAGACCTTGTTATCCAGGTTCCAGCCGTCGCCGAATTTCGACTGCACGCCGATGTACTCGAAGTCGGTATGGATGGCGTCGTGGTTGTAGCCGTAGTAATTCTGCTGCGTCGGATCGTTGGACAGCATGAAGTTGTGGCCATTGGCCTGGAGCTCCCCCAGCGTCGCGCCGAGTCCGACGTTCTGGCTGATGTCGTTGTACATCGCCACCAGGGTGACGGTGGTGCTGTCGCCGACTGGCCGCACGATCTTCAGCATCAGGTTGTCGCGGGTCTGCCCGCTGAACGTGAGGTAGCCGTCGCTAGTGACGCGCTCGCCATCGATGAAGGCGGTGGTGTTGCCGTACTGATGCAGCGCGCCGGTGTCGTACTCGAGGCCCCCCTGCAGAGTGTTGAAGCTGCCGCCGGCAATGTAGGGATTGAGCTCGCTCTGCGACGCCGGCGCTTTGGTGTTGAGGGAGACAGTGCCGCCGAAGGTGGCGTTGCCGATGGTCTGGGCGCTGCCAGGGCCGCGGTCCACTTCGATATCACCCAGATCGTGCGCCATGAAGTACGAAGTGGTGTGATGGGTGAAGTCGTTGGAATCGCCCCAGGGAATGCCGTCGAGCGTGACGTTGAACTGCCCGTCCTGGAAGCCACGGATGCTCAGGTAGGAGTTTTCCTGCAGGCCTGGTCCGTTCGGAGCCACCGAGAACACGCTCGGCGAGATCTTTACCACGTCGTCGTAGTTGCTGCTCGGAGCGATGTTGTTCTGGATGTACTGCTGGCTGATGACCGAGGTCGGCTGTGCCGCTTCGAGAGGCGCCTTGCTCGGGGCCTGGTAGGGCGCCGAATCGATCTGCTGGGCCTTGACCTCGACTCCGTTCAATTCCGTTGTCGAATCGGTATCAGCCGCCCACGCCGGCAATACGTAGCCAGCGCCGGCCGCGAGGAACAAACCCGCGATATTGCGCATGCCCTGGTGCTTCCTGCGAAAACTGGTCTGCCTCACAACCGTCTCTCCTTTCTCATGCAGTGGAACGTCGTACTCGCCACAGAAATGGCTGGCCGCACTTATGCACGCGATGAACTGCGCATTAGATTCAAAGCAGTATTTGTAGGGGCCAAGCGGAGCAACTTATTGGCGCCGTATTGCGGCTTTGTTACGAAATCCGTTTATTGATTTTCCACAACCTTGCGGTAATGTCCGTCCACGGATCCGGCCCGATGGAGCCGGTAAACATTGGGGAAATGCGCATTTCCCATGAGCTGCCAGGGCCTGCCTGGAGCGGCCCGGCGCGGACGCAACATTCCGGCGGGACGCCGGTTCACACACCGATCCGCGCTATGGCGCGTCTGGCGCCCGCGTCGCGGCGGACGCATCGGACAAAACCACCACGGCGCACAGGCCGGGCGCATTGTCCGCCAGATCGAGCTGCGTATCGTGCAGGCCCGCGATCGCCGCCACCAGGCTTAGGCCAAGACCGTTGCCGGGCGTGGTGCGGCTGGTTTCGAGACGGAAAAATCGTTGCAGTACCTTGGACCTCAACTCCGCCGGAATACCCGGGCCGTTGTCGGCCACCGCCACTTCCACCCGCTCGCCGCGGCGCCGCGCACTCACTTCGACATGCGCGCCCGCCGGACAGTGGCGGATGGCATTTTCCAGCAGGTTGGCGAACAGCTGCGTCAGCAGCTCGCGGTCGCCGCGCACGCGCAGCCCGACATCGATGCTCTCGCCCAGGGTCTGCCCCTTCTCCTCCAGCGCCGGCTGGTAGACCTCGATCACCGTCTGCAGCAGCTTTCCCAGGTCGAGTGCGGCGAAGCCCGACTTGCGCGCCCCGCTCTCGATCTGTGCGATGCGCAGCAGCGCGCCGAAGGTTTCGAGAATGGTGTCGATGTCCTTCAGCGTAGCCTCCAGCACCGCGTCGAAATCCCGCTCCCCGCCACCGCGGCGCTGCGCCAGCTCCAGGCGCTGGCGCAGCCGCGTCAGCGGTGTGCGCAAGTCATGTGCAATGTCGGTGGACACCTGGCGCAGGCCTTCCATCAGGGCCTGGATACGGTCCAGCATGGCGTTGAGGCTGACGGCGAGATGTTCGAACTCGTCGCCGCCGCCGCGCACCGGGATGCGCCGCTGTAAATCGCCACCGATGATATCGCGGCTGGTCTGGCTCACCGCCTCGATCTTGCGCAGCACGCCCAGGCTCATCACCGCGCCGCCGCCCAGCGCCAGCAGCATCGCCAGCAGCAAACCGGAGAGGAAGGCGCGCACCACCATCTCGCGCATCTCGTGCAGCTGGTGGGAGCTGAGGCCGACGAACAGATAGGCGCCACTGGCAAGCAGTGTGCCGCGGCCGCGGATGCCGCTGAACGGCTGTTGCGGATGCTTGACCGAGCCTGGCCACTCGCGCACCCCCGTCTGCGGATCGGTGGCCGGCAGATTGCCGGCCAGCACCTTGCCGGATGCATCCTGCAACAGGTAGTGGTAGCCGGGGGAGCGGCCGACCATGTCCCGCACGATGCCGCGCAAGTGCTCCAGGTCGCCCCCCTGCGCATCCGCCTGCGCGTCCGACACGATTTCGGACAGCTCGCTGGCCACGGTGACGTCGATCTGCCGGTCCATGAAACGCGTGGTGGACCACAGCACCACCCCGAACAGCAGCAGGAAGCTGGCACCGGTGAGCCCGGCGTAAAGCAGGGTCAGACGGAAGCTGGAGGTGCGGAAAAGCTTGGGCAGCTGCACGGTTGGGGCCAGTAAGCGCCCTAGGCCGCTGCGCGGAGGCAGTAGCCCGCACCGCGCACGGTGTGGATCAAGCCGAGGGCGTGGCCCTTGTCGATCTTGCCGCGCAGGCGGCTGATGTGGCTCTCGACCACGTTGGTGTGCGGGTCGAAATGGAAATCCCAGACCTGCTCCAGCAGCATGGTGCGCGTCACCACCTCCTCGGCGTGGCGCATCAGGCATTCCAGCAGCAGGAACTCGCGCGGCTGCAGCTCGATCGGCTGGCCGCCGCGCCGCACCGTGCGCGCCAGCAGGTCCATTTCCAGATCCGCCACCTTGAGCCGTGTTTCCTGCGCCGCGCGGCGCGGCCGGCGGCCGAGCGCGGCCACGCGCGCCGCTAGCTCGGAGAAGGCGAAGGGCTTGACCAGGTAATCGTCGCCGCCGGCATTGAGACCGTTGACGCGGTCGTCGATGCCGCCCAGGGTGGTGAGGAACAGCACCGGCGTCTCCACACCGCCGGCGCGCAGCGTGCGCACCACGGCCAGCCCGTCCAGCCCCGGCAGCATGCGATCGACGATCAGCAGGTCCCAGTCCTGGCCGGCGGCCTGGAACAATCCGTCGCGGCCATCGCGCACCGCCACGATGTTGTGGCCGGCCTCCTGCAGGCCCTGCACCACATAGTTGGCGCTTTCGGCATCGTCCTCGACCAGCAAGATTTTCACGCCGCCTCCCGGGGGTGTTTGAACCTTCATCAATCATGGGCAGGCCCGCGTCAAGTTGGGAAACGGTAATGTTCCGGCCAACTTGCGGCGAACTCGGGTGGCTATTCTGACGCAGCATCGACCTGACGCCCACCCTGGGCGCAACGCCGCCCCCGGCGATGGTCGCCAACTGACAAGCCGAGGAACCCCGCATCATGAAGATCGCCCGCTGCCTGACCCTGCTTGGCCTTTGCGGCGCGGCCCTGGCCGCCGTGGCAAGTGAGCGGCCCTATGCCGTGGCGCAGCGCCTGCCGCTGGGCGGAGACGGCGGCTGGGATTACCTCAGCGCCGATCCCCAGACCCATCTGCTCTATCTCTCCCGCGCCGACCACGTCAGCGTGGTCGACACCCGCAGCGGCACGCAGATCGCCGCGATCGCCGACACGCCGGGCGTGCACGGCATCGCGCTGGCGCCGGAGCTTGGCCGCGGCTTCATCAGCGCCGGCAAGGCCGACATGGTCAAGGTGTTCGACTTGAAGACGCGCGCGGTGCTGGCCACCGTGGCCACCGGCGCCGGCCCCGATGCCATTCTTTACGACGCCGCCAGCCAGCGCGTCTTCGCCTTCAACGGGCACGGCCACAGCGCCACCGTGATTGACGCCCGCAGCAATGCCGTGCTGGCAACGCTGCCCCTGGGCGGCAAACCGGAATTCGCGCGCGCCGACGGACACGGCATGGTCTACGTCAACATCGAGGACACCGCCGAGCTGGTGGCCATCGAGGCCGCCACGGCGACGCTGAAAGCGCGCTGGCTGCTGCCGCACTGCGAGGAGCCGAGCGGGCTGGCGCTGGATGCCCAACATCGCCGCAGCTTCTCCACCTGCGGCAACGAAACGCTGGCGGTGCTCGACATCGATAGCGGCAAGGCGGTAGCGAACGTGCCGATCGGCAAGGGCGTGGATGGCGCCGAGTTCGATCAAGCCCGGCAAATCGTGTTCAGCGCCAACGGCGAAGGCACCCTGACCCTGGTGCGCGAGCGCGGGCCGGACGACTACGTGGTGCAGCAAACCCTCACCACGCAGCGCGGCGCGCGCACCATCGCGCTCGACGCCGCCACGCACAAGCTATATCTGCCTACCGCCGAGTTCGGCCCGACCCCGGCGCCGACCGCCGACGTCCCGCACCCGCGGCCGCAGGCGATCAGCGGCAGCTTCGTGGTGCTGGTGGTGAGCGATGCGCAGGGGCAGCACTAGGCCGTAGGCTACAACGCCGGCACCGGCCGGTATTAGCACCTGCGGGCAAAAAAATAGCCACGGCGGCACTGCCGCCGTGGCCATCGCGGAAAGTCCGCCCGCGAGTTCCCGTAAATTCCCCTGAAAACTCGTGTTACTCGTGCCCGGCGGGCGGATACGCCGGCAACAACGGCGGGGGCGGCGGCAGGCCGCCCGGATTCTTCTTGAGCTGGTCGAGCAGATAGCTCACGCCGGCTTCCAGCTGCGCGTCGTGGCCGGACTGCACCTCGCCGGGAGAATCCTCCACTTCGATATCAGGCGACACGCCGCGGTTTTCCATCACCCACTGCGAATCGAGGCCGTAGACGCTGGCTTCCGGCACGGTGATGTAGCCGCCGTCGAGCAGCGACCATTCGCCGCGGATGCCGCGCACGCCGCCCCAGGTGCGGGTGCCGATCAGCGGGCCCAGGCCGTACTTGTGGAAGAAGAACGGGAAGATGTCGCCGTCGGAGGCCGAGTAGTGGTTGATCAGGCAGGCCTTGGGGCCGTTGATCAGCTGCTGCGGGATCGGCGTGCCGACACGCTGGCGGTTGGTGTCCATGCCGACGAGGATGCGGCGCAGCCGCTCCAGCACGATCTGGTCGATGAAGCCGCCGCCGTTCCAGCGCTCGTCCACCAGCAGTGCCTGCTTGTCGATCTGGTTGTAGAACTGGCGCGCGAACTGATTCATGCCCAGCGCTTCCATATCGGACAGGTAGACGTAGCCGATCCTGCCGCCGGAGAGGCGATCCACCATGGCGCGGTTGTGCTCGATGCGCGCTTGCAGGCGCAGCCCCATCTCATCCTTCACCGGCTCGACCACCACCTCGCGGCGCTTGCCGCTGGGCGCGTCGGCGACGCTGAGCTTCACCGTGCCCTGCTTGCCGACGAACAGGCTGAAGGGATCGGCCGGCGCGTTCAACTCCTGCCCGTCCACCGCAAGCAGGAAGTCGCCCTGCTTGATGTTGAGGCCGGGCTGGGTCAGCGGCGAGCGGTACTCGCCGCGGGTGTTGTCGCCGGGGAAGATGGTGGCGAAGAAGTAGCGGCCGGAGGCGGCATCGAGCCCGTAGTCCGCGCCGAGCAGTGCGGTGGGCACCGGCTCGGTGGGGTTATCCTGGTCGCCGCCGCCGACGTAGGTGTGGGAATTGCCCAGCTCGCCCTGCACTTCGCCGATGATGTAATTCAGATCCTCGCGCGAGCCGGCCAGAGGCAGCAGCTTCTCATAGGCGGCGCGCACCGCGTTCCAGTCGACGCCATTCATTTTGCTGTTGACGAACAAATCGCGTTCGAGCCGCCAGGCGGACTCGAACATTTCGCGCCATTCCTGCTTCGGGTCGATGCGCGCGCGCAGGTGCGACAGATCGAGCGTCTTCTTGTCGCCCTTGCCGTCGCCGGCCTTGGCATCGACGATGAAGTAGTCCTTGTCCTTCTTGTACAGCAGCTTCTCGCCGTCGGCCGCGAGGCGGTAGCTGTCCAGTTCCTCGACCACCACGGCATCCTTGCGCTCCTCGGTGTCGTAGACGTGCAGCGCCGGCTTCTCGCCCGGCAGCTTGCCGTCGATGGTCTGCAGCGGCGTAGTGAAGTAGTAGACCCTGCCCTTGCGCACATCGAGGGCGGCGATTTCGGCAGAGGGGACCGGCAGCGGCACGGCGCGCTGCATCAGGCCTTCCAGGTCGATGCGGATCGGCTTGGATGCGCCCGGCTTCCAGGCGCCGCCCTTGTCGTCCTTGTCGCCGTCCCCGTCGCACTTGTCCTTCTTGTCCTTGCGGCTCTTGTCCCCGCTGTCGACGGCGCCCTCGTCGGAACGCGGCGCGAACGGCGAGGCGCTGTCGGCCGTGAGGGTGGCGACATAGACGCCGTTGCTCTTCAACATCGCGGAGTTGAACTCGTTGTCGGCGAGCACCGGGTTTTCGTGGCGGGTAGAGATGAAGTAGAGGCGCTTGCCCTCGGGATCGAATACCGGCGCGGAATCGTTGTCGCGCGAGGCGCTGACGCGCGTGGCCTTGCCGGAATCCAGGTTGTAGAGCCAGATCGAGCGCACCTGGTTCTGGTCGGTCAGGCTGTAGGCGAGCCAGCGGCCATCGGGCGACCAGCTGTAGTCGTGGATTTCCTGATACGGATCCTGCGCCACCTGGCGCGGCTCGCCGCCGGCGAGGTCCAGCGTCCACAGTCGATGCTCGTTGTCGGAAAATGCCAGGCGGTCGCCGCCGGGCGCCCACAGCGGCTGGTAGAAATAGCCGGCGCTGAAGTGGGTAAGGATTTTTTCCTCGCCGCCCTCGGCCGGGCGCAGGGCGATCTGCCGCTCGCCGCTGCTGTCGGTGGTATACGCCACCCGGGTGCCGTCCGGCGACCAGGCCGGATGATCCTCGTCGGCGCCGGAGCTGTCGGTCAGGTTGCGGGTGTTGCCGTGCTCGGCCGGCACCGAGTACAGGTCGCCGCGGGCGCTGAACAGGACGCGCTTGCCGTTGGGCGCCAGGTCGTAGTCGGTCTGCTGCGCCGGGTCGCTGTCGCGGATGGTCTTGCCGGCGTCGACGAAGCGCGGGCTGGTATGCAGCCCATCGTCTGGCACCCGCGTCTCCAGCTTGTGCAGCTGCTCGCCGGGCAGGTCGAGCACGTAGAGGCTGCCGCCCTGCTGGAAGACGATGCCGTTGTCGCCGAGCGAGGGGAAGTCGATGTCGTAATCGGTGAAGTGAGTGATCTGGCGGAACTGCTTGGTATCCAGGCTGTAGGCCCAGATGTTCTCGCGCCGGGCCTCGTCGTGATCGGACAGGAAGTAGATGGTGCGGCCGGACCACATCGGCGCCGTCTCGGTGCCGGCCCAGTCGGTGATCTGGGTCAGCTTCCTGCTGTCGAAGTCGTAGGTGTAGATGTCCTGGGCGAGGCCGCCGTCGTAGCGCTTCCAGGTGCGGAAATTGCGGAAGATGCGGTTATAGGCGATCTGCTTGCCGTCCGGGCTGTAGCTGAGCAGGCCGCCGCGGTCCAGCGGCAGCGCCTGCTGCGGGCCGCCGTCGACCGGCACGCTGAACAGCTTGGAGTACCAGGTATTCCATGCCTCGCGCCGCGTCAGGAACACGATGTTGCGCGAATCCGGCGTCCAGCCCACCACCATGTTGTCCGGGCCCCAGCGCGTCGGCGCGTCGGGCTTGATGTCGGAATGGAAAGTGAGGCGCCGCGCCACGCCGCCGCCGGCGGGGATGACATAGACATCGCGGTTGCCCTGATACTGGCCGGTGAAGGCGATCCAGCGGCCGTCCGGCGAGAAGCGCGGCATCACTTCATAGCCCGGCTCGGCGGTAAGGCGGGAGGCGGTGCCGCCGGCGCGGTTGACCTGCCACAGATTGCCGTGCGCTTCGAATACCACCGTGTCGCCATGCAGGGTCGGGAAGCGCATCAGCGTGACATCGCCGTCGGCCCGCGCCGGCGCGGCGATGGCGAGGCACAGCAGCAAGGCCAGGAGCAGCGGCAGGGCCAACGCCGGCATTGGCGGCAGGCGCAGCCAGGACGTCGGCGCGGACGCGGCACGGAGTGAAGTGAGCACTAATGTCCCCTTCTATTGGATATAGCCGGAAACCATCCGACCGGCGTAACGCACAGTCGTTCCGTCAGGATTGTATTCAGGCCAGGATGCCATTGGATGCGGCAACCCCGCCGCGGGTTTGAAAGTGGGCACAGCCAGCGCCCCCTCGACCGGCATCAGGCCGGCGCCGCGTAATACACGATCTGGCGGCTGAAGCCCTTGACCGAAAGCGGCGCACGCGCCTCCAGGCGGGTGCCGTCGGGCAGCGCCCCGGCCAGTTCTACGGTGCGGCCGTCGAGCAGGATCTCGGCATGCGCCGCCTGCTCGCACAGGCGTGAGGCGAGGTTCACCGCCGAGCCCACCGCGGTGTATTCCAGGCGCGAGGTGGCGCCGATCACCCCCACCGTGACGGCGCCGCTGGCCACGCCCACGCCGATGCCCAGGGTGTGGGTGGCGGTGCTGCACTCGCCGGTCAGCGCCACGCCCACGGCGCGGATGCGCCGCGCCATTTCAATGCCGCACTGCGCATGCTGCTGCATCGGGATTGGCGCGCCGACCAGGATGAGGATGCCGTCGCCGGCGAAATCCTTGATGGTGGCGCCGAACTCCGCCACCACCGCGCCGACCACGTCGTAGTACTGGCGCAGCACCTGCAGCACGCGGGCGGAGGGCTGCGCCTCGGCGTAGGCGGTGAAGCCGCGCAGATCGCAGCACACCACGGTGATCTCCAGCAGGTTCTCGCGCATCGCCGTTTTCAGACCGCGCTCGGCCACCAGCCTGGCCACCTGCGGCGACAGAAAGCGCGACATGAACTGTCCGCGCTGGCCTTGCAGCACGTGGTAGCGCACCGAGCCGACCAGGAACACGATCTCGCCGAGCATGATGGCCACGGTATCGAATTGCAGCGGCAGCACCAGGCCGACCATGAAGCAGGGAATGGCCCAGGCCATGGCCAGGATGCGCACCCGCTCCGGCTTGTCGGGGCGGCGGTTGAGCAACAGCATGATGGAGAAGATGCTGGCATAGCCGATGACCGTGATCGGCGCCGCGAACAGCCAGAAGCCCGGACGCAGCAGGGCGCCGTCATGGTTGAAGGCGCCGAGGAAATCGCGCAGGCGGGTTTCCGGAAATAGCACCGACAGCAGACAGTAGATGCCGCTCGACACCTGGCCCAGCCGCAGCACGTAATCGCCGGCGCGCACGTCCAGATCCTGCGCCGGCACTGTGCGGCGCACCAGCAGGATCCATTCGAGTAGGGCGACGCAGGCCATCCCTTCCGACAGGGAAAACCAGCCATGCAGGGCGGTGCTGACATTCCACTGCACGCCGACCACGATATTGAGATCGATGGACAGGCCCAGGCCGACGAAGAACAGCGCCAGCCAGCGGCTGCTGAGCGAATCGCGGTCGGCGGAGATGAAGGCCAGGGCCATGCCCAGGGCCAGCAGGCTGACCAGGTTCTGCGACATGAAGTCTCCGGCCGAGACGCCGAGCGGCGACAGTTCACGCACAGTGGACATGCTTCCCTCCCCGGGCCTGGCGGCGCGTCATGGCCGTCCTTTTACGCGCGCCGGCAAAGTGGGCGCATGCGGCACTTTAACGCAGACGCGGGAGGCGCGGCTTATCCCAACAGCGCCAGCACATCCTTAGCCGTCCGCTCGCCGGCGCGGATGGCGCCGTCCATGTAGCCGGTCCAGCGCAGGGCGGTTTCGGTGCCGGCCCAGTGAATGCGGCCGACCGGCTGGCGCAGGGCCGGCCCGAGGCGGCTCAGCACGCCGGGCGGCAGGATGGTGGCGGGGGCGCCGGCGGTCCAGTCGTCGAGGGTCCAGTCCTTCTCGGCATAGGCGAGGGGCTTGAGCGCATCGGGCCCGAACCAGCGGGCGAAGCAGTCCAGCACGGCGGCCTTGCGCGCTTCGGCGGAAAGGGTGCGCCAAGCGCGTTCGGAGTCGCCGCCGATGAAGCCGAGCAGGGCGCTGCCTTCCGCGGACGAGTCGTCGTAGCTGGCGACCACCGGGCCCTGCAGGCTGCCGACGTCGCCGGCATAGCCGCGCTCGCGCCAGAAGGGCTTGTCGTAAGTCAGCACCACCTTGGCGTAACGGCCCATCGGCGCGCGGCCTTGCAGCTCACGACGGTCGCCGGCCAGGCTGGGCTCGAAGGCGATGCCGGCCGCCATGGCGGGCGGCAGGGCCAGGATGGCATAGCGGGCATGGATGCGCGCCGTGTCGGTGACCACGTCCACGCCGTCCGCGGCCTGCACCAAGCGGCGCGCCGGCTGCGACAATCGCACCGCCTTGCCCAGCTCCTGCGCCATGCGCAGGGACAGTTGCTGCGAGCCGCCCTCGATGACGCTGTCCTGCGCACCGCCGGCACCGCCGATGAGCATTTCGATGCTGTCGCCCTGCGCCACGTAGTAGGCCCAGTACAGCACCGAGATTTCGTCGGGATCGGCACCGAGCACGGCGCGGGTCATGATGGTGGCGAACTGGCGGGTGGATTCGCTGAAGCTGTGCTCGCGCACCCATTGCGCCAGAGTCATGGCATCCAGCGCCGCCGCATCCGGCGCGGCCCAGGGCGCCGTGGCGCCGACCGCCCGCGCGATCTGATCCATTCTGTCGACGACGCGGCCGAGATCGATCTTGGCGATCAACGACAGCGAGGGCACCATGCCGGTGAACTCGATGCGCTGGTCGGGCAGCTCCCAGATATGTTTGGCGTCGCTGTACACCGGTTGCAGGCGCAGGCCCAGCTCCGTCACCAGGGCGCGCACGCGGTCCTGGCTGGGGCTGACGAATTGGCCGCCGATGTCGTAACGCCGCGTACCCACCGGGATGGTCCAGGTGCGCCCGCCGACGCGGTCGCGCCCTTCCACTACCGCCACCGAATGTCCCTTGCGCATCAGCTCGCGCGCCGCGGTCAGGCCGGAGAGGCCGGCGCCGACCACGACGACGTCCACCGTTTCCGGCGGTGCCGCGGCAGGCGCGCTGCCGCTTGCGGCAGTGGCGGTGTGATTGCCTGCCGCATCGGCTGCCGATGCATGCAGCGCGGCGACGCCGAATGCCGCAGCGGCGGACTGGATCAGCTTGCGGCGCTTGGGGTTGGAGGGCTGGTCGCTGTGCTGGCTCATGGGCGGATAGGCCGGGCTGATTTGATTGGGTTGATGGTATTCGAATCGCCGCAGGATGTGCCCGGGACTGCAAAACTATCACGGTGATTGGGCACGGCCGCGGACCAGGCCCAAGCCCGGTCCGCGGCCGTGATTATCGCTCGGCGGGAACTACTGCGCCGGCCAGGGAAACTCGATGGCGCAGTCGGGCGAGCGTGCGCTGGCGGGCGTCAGGGCGTTCTTCACCAGCTGGATGACGACGTTATCGTAAGCCAGATCGGCATGATCGACCGGATCGAACAGGCAGTAGTCCTGTACGTATTCGTTGTCGACGCCGGATTCATTGATGAAGGAGGAGCCGACCGGCGTCACCACGTACTCGTCCAGCGTCTCGATCACGGTGTAGTTCACGGCCGCCTGGGCGATGGGGACGTTGTCGAGCTGCTCGATCACCGCCGAGCCGTTTTCCTGATCGACGCAGGCGGGGCAACCGTCCGCCACGATCTGGTTGGCGCCCGGAATGACATCGGCGAGCAGGGTCAATCCGTTGAGCGTGGTGCCATGGGTGGTGGGCGAGAGCGCGACCAGATTGTGGATCAGCGAGGCGCCGCCGAGCAGCTTGGCGTAATACTCCAATAGCATGCCGCCCTGGGAATGACCGACCAGATCGACCTTGGCGGCGCCGGTGCGGCTCAGCACCTGGCTGACGAAGGCGGCCAGCTGCTGCGCCGACTGCGGCACCGGTCCGATCGCCTCGATCAGGGCGTTGGGGCTGAGAGCGCCGTAGTTGAACGCGTACACGCAGTAACCGGCATTGGCCAGATCCGGAGCGAGCGCGCCGAAGTCGTCCTCCATCACCGAGAAGGTGCCCGGCACCAGCACCACCGGATACGGGTGCTGCGCCAGGCTGCAAGAGGACAGGTTGGTGCCGGGCGGCGACACATCCGGATTGAGTAATGCGTTGGCGATGCCGGCGGCGATGTTCGGCGCAACCGCATAAGTGGAAGCCGCCGCGGGCAGGGCCAGGCCCACGCCGAACAGGGATACAAGGCATACCGCCAGACGACGCAACAGGAACGTACGCATGGTTATCTCCTCCATAAGATGTGTGAAAGCACTACGTGCCGCCCGCTGCTTGTTATTGGATTCACGGGGCAGCAACGCAGGCGCATTGTGCGCCCATGGCCGCGCACAAGTCTTGTGCCCCGCGCTTGCGTGTAGCGGCAGAGGCAGCGTTCAGGAAGCCCGGCGCATGACGACCGAGGTGAACAGCGCCAGCGCGGCATAGCCAAGCTGCCACAGCCACACCACCACGATGGCATCGAGCAGTGAGGGGCTGTACGCGGCCGCATCGACAAAGGTCAGGATGCCGGCGCCCAGGGCGGCAAGTGCGATAAGGGCCGCCAACGCGCTCACCAGATAACGCCCGCCGCCGACAAACCCGGCGGCGAACAGGGCGCTGGTGCAAGCGAGCAGCTCCCACTTGGCGAAGGTCCTGAGATGCAGGGCGGCGAGCAGCGCCGGCACATCGGCACCGCTGCGGGTCAGCGCCAGCAGGGCCAGGTTCTCGGCGATGTCGCACAGCGCCGCCAGCGGCGCCAGCACCAGGCCCAGCCAAAGCCAGCGGCGGTGGCGCCGCAGCGCGAGGGCGGCGCAGGAGCAGGCAATGAACGGTGCGTAAACGGCGATGTAGAGGAAATCGATGCGGTTGGCACGATCCATTTCGCTACGGATCCGCGCCGCCTCGGCGGAGGGCGGATCGGTGCCGATGACGCGAGCCAGCTTTTCGGGCGTGTCCGCCAGCTCGAAGGCGATCATCGCCTGGTCGCCATAGGCGCCGCCGAGCGGCTGCACCGTGCGCAGGTGCAAGGACATAAACACGCCCGTGATGGCGATCACCGCCAGCCCGGTCAGCAGCGCCGCCAGTGACCACCACTTCGGATTGCGCACTCCCCCTCCCGGCTGAAAGGTACGGACCTAGTCTAAGCTGGCCGCGGCACCCTGCCCGCAACCCGGATTCCGATCATGATCACCTGGCTGAACTATCCCGCCTTCCCCGCTTACGCCATCACCAGCCTGGTGCTGTGCATCAACCTGCTGTTCCTGTGGGTCTATAGCGGCACCGTGCGGGCCAAAACCGGCACGGCGGCCAACCCGGAAGACAGCGTTCAGTATCACGCCGCGCTCAGCGAAACCGACCCGCCGGTGGTGGCCCGCGTGCTGCGCGCCCATCGCAACGCGGAGGCCAATATTTATCCGTTCCTGCTGCTGGGCCTGGTGTTCGTGCTGGCCGGCGGCTCCGCCAGGACGGCCTACATCCTGTTCGGAATCTTTACCGTGGGGCGGCTGCTGCACTCGGTGGCCTACCTGCGCGGCAAACAGCCCTGGCGCTCGGTCGGCTTCGGCATCGGCGCACTGGCCCTGATTGCCCAGATGGTTTGCATCGTCGTGCTGCTGATTCACCCCCAGGCGACCGCCTGAGCTTCCGCGACCGCCACCGGAAAGCGCCCGGTGCGCGCGCCGGAAAGCGCGCGATCCCGCCCTATAATCCCTCCAGGCCAAAGTGGCCCTGCATTTCGCGTCGTCCGGCCGGCGTCAGGCCAAGGGCGCGGCTGTCCAGGTCCTTGAGCACCCACTTGCGCTGCAAGGCCACCTTCAGCAGCGCCGCGCCGACGGCGCCACCCAGGTGCGGCCGGCGCTCGCTCCAGTCGACACAGGCGCAGGCGAAGCGGCGGCGCTGCGCGCGCATCGCCGCGACGTCGACGCCCAGTCCCGCCAGCGCCCGCTCGCCGCTGTGGTCCAGATCGTAGGCGCCCTCGCCCGCCGCGGTAGTGGACAGCCAGCCCAAGTGCAGCATGCGATCGTGCAGCGACACGGCCAGAGCGCCGGCCATGTGGTCGTAGCAGGTACGCGCAGCGCGCAGGCGCGGCGGGGTATTCGGCACGAAGCGGTCCAGCGGCATCCGGCCGGCGACGGCCATCAGCGACTCCAGCGCGGCGGCGACGCTGCTGCTCTCCAGGCTGTAGTAGCGATGCTTGCCCTGGGCCAGCACCTTGACCAGGCGCTGCTGCTTCAGGCGCGCCAGGTGCACGCTGGCGGTAGAGGGGCTGACCTCGGCCACGATAGCCAGCTCGGTGCTGGTGCGCGCGTGGCCGTCCATCAGGCAGCACAGCATGCGCGTGCGCGCCGGCTCGGCGATGGCCGCGGCGACCGCGGAAAGGCTGGCATCGATGCCTTCTACATTCATGCTTTGATCGTAAACGAAGTGTGAATGCAGCTCAAGGCGGACACTGCGGGCCTCTCTCCAATCACCGGGAATCCCGCCATGACCCCTACCACGACCCCTGCCACGACCATCACCTGCTTCATCCGCTACGAGATCGACCCGTACCAGCGCGAGGCCTTCAAGGAGTACGCGCAGAACTGGGGCCGCATCATCCCCCGCTGCGGCGGCAAGCTGGTGGGCTACTTCCTGCCCTACGAAGGTACCAACAACATCGCTTGGGGCCTGATCTCTTTCGACAGCCTCGCCGCTTACGAGGTCTATCGCGCGCACCTCAGGATCGATGTCGACGCGCGCAGGAATTTCGCCCTGGCGCAAGAGCGACGCTTCATCCTGAGCGAGGAGCGCAACTTCGTCGAAGTGGTGGACGGCACTTACAACATGGCGGCGGAGAAAGCCTGAGCCACGCCGCGGACCGGAGACCGCCTAACCGTCCACGGTCTGCGAAATCGTTATGGTCTTGAGCGGACGATGCCCAGATCAATGCGGCCGATCGTCGTGGTGCCTCTGCTCCTCATCCCGCCGGTGCTGCTCATCGTCGCGGCGTTTGCGCTCGTCGACACTCAATCCCAGGTCGACCGCGATGGCCGGCTGTTCAACCACTGCCGGCTGCTGAACCACCTGCGGCCGCTCGACCACCGTGGTCGTCGCGGCCGGGGGTGGTGGTGGCGCATTGCAGCTGGCGAACAGGAGAATTGCCGGCAGGCTAGCCAGCCTGATTGCCGTGATGGCCTTGCTCCGGATAACCGAGATACGGTTCGAGGTCTTGCCCATGATGATTCCAGCTACTGAGTGAGCGGATCGCTCCAGCACACCTTGTAGCGCGAAGGAGCAAGCCGCTTCTGTGCGTTGGAGTACGCAGGCCGCCTTGCCTGCAAGGCCCAGCGTTCGTTCAGCGGCCGCTGGCCAGGCTGTATACGGGTTCCGGACCTATTTCCCCGGCCTTCATCCAGGCCACCTTTTTCATCAGGTAGCGGCGCATGCCGCGCAGCCGCGCAAGCTGTTCGTCGACCTGGGCGACGCGCTCCAGCATCAGGCCGATCTTGCGCTCCATGCTCATGCCCTTGAGGTTGTACTCGGCGTCGAGCGCGGTGATTTCCTTGAGGGTGAAGCCGAGCGCCTGGGCGTTGCGGATGATCAGGGCGCGCTCCACCTGGCCGGCGTCGAACGACTGGTAGCGGTTGGCGCCGACCAGCGGCCGCAGCAGGCCGCGCCTGACGTAGAAGCGGATGGTATCGCGGCTGAGGCCGGTGGCGCGGGCGAATTCGGCGATGAGCATGGCAGGCCTTGACTGTGGACTATGGTCCACACTTTAAACTGCCTTCCGGTTTCACACATCAGGAATACACCAACAATGAACAAGGTCGCGCTGGTCACCGGAGCCTCCTCCGGCATAGGCGAAGCCACCGTGCGCAAACTGCTAGCCGAAGGCTACAAGGTTTACGCCGGCGCGCGGCGGGTGGAGCGGATGCAGCCGCTGCGGCAGGCCGGCGCGGCGCTGCTGGCGCTGGACGTGACAGACGACACCTCGATGGTCGCCGCCATCGACAGCATCCGCGGCGAAGCCGGCCGCCTCGACGCGCTGGTTAATAACGCCGGCTACGGTTCCTACGGCGCGCTGGAAGATGTGCCGATGGAGGAGGCGCGGCGCCAGTGCGAGGTCAACCTGTTCGGCCTGGCGCGGTTGAGCCAGCTGGCCCTGCCGATGATGCGCGCCCAGGGCAGCGGCGCCATCATCAACATCACCTCCGTCGGCGGCAAGATGCACGAGCCGCTGGGCAGCTGGTACCACGCCACCAAGTTCGCGGTGGAGGGCTTGAGCGATTGCCTGCGCATGGAGCTGGCGCCGTTCGGCATCCACGTCGTCGTCATCGAGCCGGGCGCGATCAAGACCGAGTGGGGCGGCATCGCCCGTGACAGCATGCTCAAGTATTCGGGCAACACCGCCTACCGCGAGCAGGCGCTGCTGCACGCGAAAATGTTCGAGGGCGCCGACCAGTCGAACATGGCCTCGCCGCCGGAATTGGTGGCCGCCACCATCGCCGATGCCCTGCGCGCGAAACGCCCGCGCACGCGTTATGCCACCGGCGGCGGTGCGAAGATGATCCTGGCGCTGCGCCGATTCACCTCAGACCGCGGCTTCGACTGGCTGATGCGCACCATGGAACAGCGCATGGCCGGAGCCGCCGCGGCGGGATCGCAGGCGGCTTCCACTTGATCGTCCCGGCGCGTCGGCCGGCCCTGCCCAGGGAAAGTCTGATTAAATCGTCACCCCGGCGAAAGCCAGGGTCCAGCGCCGTAGGATGCAATGAGCGTCTTTTGCGAATTGCATCATTGGCGTCTGGACCATCGATGCAATTCATTTCATTCCTTGCATCCTACGAACAGACGCTACGGCGGTTTCGCCAGCCCTATCACCCGCCTAAAAAGCCCCGCGATGCTTTCCTGCGTCTTTTGCTTGCGTCTCAGGCCAGCTTCGGCGGCGCCTGGTACGAGGCAGTGTAGCGCTGCCCGGTCAGGTCGATGCTCGCGGTGGGCGAGATGATCGGCGCCGGGGCGGTGCTCTGGCAGCCGAACAGGCCCAGGGTGGGCGCGGCGGGCGCGGCCAGCTGCGGCGGAGTGAGGAAGAACGGCGGCGAATCGAGATCGAGGAAGTCGAGCAAGGTATTGGCCTGGGCATCGCGATAGGTCAGCGCCGGCAGGTTCCACTTCCTGGCGATGGTGGCGATGATCGAGGTGTGATCGTGCATGACGTTGGTGACCTCGTTCGGCTTGCTGTACGGCGACACCACCACGGTGGGCACGCGCATACCGGTGATGTTGTAGGCGCCGGCGGCGTCGCCGGAAGCCAGAATCGGCTGGATGCTGTCCGGCTCCGGCACGCTGACCGGCGGCACGTGGTCGTAGTAGCCGCCGTGTTCGTCGTAGGTCCACACCAGCAGGGTGCTCTTCCAGGTGGGCGAGGCCATTACCGCTTGCACCACCTGGGACACGAAGGCTTCGCCGAGGGCGACGTCGGCGGGATTCTCCTCGCTGCCGCTCTGCGCCTCGACCGCGTTGCGCAGCACGTTGAGCGCGTCGGTGATGGGCGCGGGCAGGTCCGGGATCTTGTCGAGGAAGCCGAACAGGATCGAGCCCACTTCATCGATCAGGCCGAACTCCGGATCGACGAAGGACACGGCCGGCAGCTGGCCGGTCAGCGCGTCGGTGAAGAACTGGGTGATCGGCGAGAAATTGAGCGGGTGGTTTTCCAGGTTCTGCGGAATGATCACCGGCGCCGGCAGGTCGGTGAAGTAGTTGCGCCAACTGACACCGTACTTGGTCAGCAGATCCATCAGGGTGCCGGCGGCGGGGGCCGGCAGCGAGAAGCCGGCACTGTTGGTGGCGATGGTGCCCATGGCCGTGCCGGAATAGAGGAAGCGGCGGTTGGGATAGGTCTGCGCCGGCACCGAGCAGAAGCTGCGGTTGCCCAGGCAGAAGGTCTTGGCCAGGGAGTAGTAGAACGGCAGGTCGGACTCGTCCCAGTAGCCCATCGCCGTATTGCTGGTGGCGGCGAAGCCGTCCATCTTGCCGCCGTCGATCTGGGTGTGGGAGGCATCCCAGCTCTGCGTCACGCCGCCGGGCTGGCAGGTGCCCTGCATGTGGAAGGACTTCTGGTAGCCCCCGTCCAGCGGATTGGAGTTGGTGGGGATTTGGCTGGCGTTGAGGGTCAGGCCGTCGGCCTTGGGCTGGCCGCGCACCGACAACATGCCCAGGTGGCCGTCGAACGAGTGGTTCTCCATCATCACCACCACGATGCGGTCGAACGGCAGCGTGGCGTCGGCGGTGCCCGCCGCAACCGAGGGGTTCGGCAGGGAGCCAGGCATCCGGCTGGCCACGCCGTCGCCAGCAGCGCTGCCGCTGGCCGCCGCGCCGCCGCTGACATCCGAACTGCCGCCGCAGCCCTGCAAGCCGGCAAGAATCGCCGCCGCGGCGGAGCCGCTGAGAAAGGTGCGCCGCGTGATACCGGAATCCGACATGACAATCCCCTGAGTCTGGTTATGGCTGAGTTATTAAAAAGACCTATTGTGAGTACGGACAATTGCACCCTTGTGGCGGACTTCGCATGCCGCTGCGGTCTTTGTCTTATTCAACCCGCCCCGCAGCCGGGGCACAACTCCACCGGATAGCTCCACCGGACTGCGCGAATCGGCCCATCGGGGCGGCCGGAATCCGCCCCACAGGCGGCCTTTACCTTTTTTAACGTACCGCCGCCGGCCGAATTCAGAAGGTGTTCAGCGAGGCGGAGTAAGGTGATCAGCGCGTAACAAATCACGGAGAAACAGATGCGTACCAAACTGACCATTGCCACCTTGATGCTCGCCGCGGGCCTCACCCTGCCGGGGCTCAGCCAGGCCGGAGTGGGAGTCGATATCAACATCGGCCCGCCCGCGCCGATCGTGGAAGCTCCGCCCCCGCCGCCGCCCCAGCCGGGCTACGTCTGGGCCCCCGGCTTCCACCGCTGGGATGGCGCCCGCTACGTCTGGGTGCCAGGCCACTACGTCATGGGGCGCCCGGGCTTCCGCTGGATTCCCGATCACTACATCCAGCGCGGCCCCCACTACCGCTTCGTGCCGGGTCACTGGGCGCGTTGAGGGCGGGATAAGGCAAACGGCAAAGGGCCGCGAAAGCGGCCCTTCTGCCTGCCGGAGCGCCGTTGCGGTTAAGCTTGCGTTCATCCAGCGATAGGAAGATTGTTACAGAGCAAGGCGCCTGACGGACCCGCGGGGAACGGGCCTGGCTCCGGACCACCGCTCCAACGCACCAACGCAGGCCAGATAGCAGGACCCCAAGCAGGAGATTTCCAGTGAGCACCGCAAGACCTTCAAACCCAATCAAGATCCTGACGATCGCCTGCGCCGGCCTCGTCGTCGCCGCCTGCGCAACCGAGCCGATGGGCCCGACCGTGCAGGTGCTGCCCGCGCAGAACAAGCCGTTCGAGGTGTTCCAGCAGGACCAGGCGACGTGCAAGCAGTACGCCAGCCAGCAGATCGCCGGACAGGTTGACGCCGCCAACGAGCGCGGCGTCGGCGCGGCGGTGCTGACCACCGCTCTGGGCGCCGGCCTCGGCGCCGCAGTGGGCGGCGGCCGCGGCGCCGCCATCGGCGCTGGTGCGGGCGGCGTCGTCGGCGCCAACGTCGGCGCGAACTCCTCGGGCGCGCAGGACCGCTCGATCCAGGGCCAGTACAACATGGCCTATTCGCAGTGCATGTATTCCAAGGGCAACCAGGTGGTCAACAACGCCCCGCCGCCCCCGCGCGTTTACTACGTGCAGCCGGCACCGCCGCCGCCGCAGGTCTACTACGTGACGCCGGCACCACCCCCTCCGCCGCCGGCGTATCCGCCCGGCTACTACCCGCCGCCGCAGTAAGGCACGACAGCAGGGCCCGCAAGCTTCGGGGCCCGGTTTTGCAAGTTTGAACGCAGGGCGGATTGGAGGAATCCAATCCGCCCTTTGCGTTTTGCGCGCGGCGGGCGGCGACGACTTTGGGCCGGCTGTAAACAAAGTTCTGAAACCTCATGAGCGGACGTCGTCGAAGCGATAGAAATAGTCGCAGTCAATGCTGGACACTCACGAAAGCCTTCGTAGCCGAACTTAGAGTAAGCATCGGGGTCTACCGTTTGAGGCTCAAAGTGCCCGAAAGTCAGACGGTCGTGGAGCGCCCCAAGCAAGCTTGTTACCGGATCAAGATGCATCACCGGGCTGAATCTGCCCGGCGGCAGTTTTGGTACGGTGATGTATGGGTGATCTGCCTGGTCAGCCCCTCCAGGCTGAGACCAAGGAGTCTATCGTGAACAGATTGATGGCGTGTATTGCCTTGGGATTGAACCTGACGCTGCCCAATGTGTCGGAAGCACAGCATGGCGGCGGTGGTGGCGGCCACGGTGGTGGTGGCGGCGGCTATCACGGAGGAGGTGGTGGCGGCCATGGCGGCGGCTACCACGGCGGCGGCGGCTACGGCCGGGGAGGCTACGGCGGATTCCGCGGCTATGGTTACGGCTATGGCTATTACGGCCTTGGACTGGGCTACTACGACGGACTCAATCCCTATTTCTACGGGCCGGACGACTACGATTACGACGCTGCGCCGCCGCAAGTGGTTTACGCGCCGCCCGCGGCAATGGTGCAGCAAGGCTCGCCGGCCATCTGGTACTACTGCCCCGTAGCCAAGGCCTATTATCCGTACGTCAATGTTTGCCCGAGTGGATGGCAAGAGGTACCGGCCTCGCCGCCGCAGCCCCAGCCGCCGCAACCTTAGGCCAGGGCTGGTCCCCAGCGCTTTCACTACCCCTCGATCCGTCTGTTGCGGGCGACTCTTTGAAGGCCCTGAAGCAGGCGCTCCAACAACGCGACCAGCGTTTCGTGTTCCGTCCAGGACAAATGCGCGCTGATCTTGTCCTGGAGATTGGCCCAAAGAAGGAGTGAGCTTTCCAATTGGCGCCCGCCCCGGTCGGTGATAACGATGCGTACCGCACGGCGATCATGCCGATCGCGCTCACGTCGAATGAGCTGTGCGCGCTCCAAGCGATCCAGAACTCTGGTCATCGATCCCAGGCGATGACCAAGATGAGCCTTCAGCTCCGCCATGGACACCTGCCGTTCGGGGTCCAGCCTTGAGAGAACCAGCATCTCCGTGATTGAACCCGACTCGGATTTCAACGCCATCCTGGTCAAATCCGCTACCAGCCCGCTGGCGCGTTTGATCAGCAGACAGAGGCTTTCCACAGAGTCCTGCGTGTGCGCTGTGCGTAAGGGAGCGGACATGCGGGGCGGTGAGGCCGTATTCGATGACGCTAATCCAGGCGCCGCGTCAATCGGCAGCTTCGCCAGGCAACCCGGCGGCCGGCGGCATTACCGGCCGGCTGAAATGCCATGGCGTCGACCTGATTCGCCGCTGCGGCACCATGCAGGCGCTGAATCAACTGCGGTGCCTGCCCGAAGAGGCGCGCCCGTAAGCGGCGAGGAATACCCGAAGGCCGGATTCGACACGCGCATCCAGTTCCCTCCTGGTGGGGAAAGGCATTGACAGCATTTTTCTGAAATGCAGATCGCCGTGCAAAAGATTGATGAGCTGCATCGCCGCCAGATCGACATCGGGCACTGACAAAAGATCTTTCGCGTTGGCCATTCTAAGGAAGGACGCCACCTGCGCAGTGGTTTTCTGAGGCCCCGCTGCATAGAACGTGCGGCCGATTTCGGGAAAACTTACAGCCTGCTCCTCGATCAGACGAAATATGGCGCGATCCCTGAACCGCAAGCTGAGGAAAAAAGCCATGAGCCGCTTGGCAATGCCCCGCAGCTCCTCCTCGGCATCGACGAAATCCGTTGCGGGATCCCAGATCACGCCGGGCCCGTTGGATCGAACATCATGTTCGACCAGGGCCAGGAGCAGCTCCTCCCTGCTGCGGAAATACACGTAGATGGTTGCCTTCGACACGCCCGCCGTCTCGGCGATCAGGTCCATGCTGGGTGCGGCGAGCCCCTGCTCCAGGAACAGCTTGTTTGCCGCCGCGATGATTGCACGGACTTTCCGGTTCTCGGTTTCCGGTGCGGCGGGTACGGCCGCCACCGGCCTTGCCCTGGTTCGGCGCTGCTTTGTCATGGTGTCTCCTCCCCCTGATTCCGCCGCCGATTCCGCGGCTGATAAAAACTAAACCGTTTAGTTTGATCTTGACGCCAGCATAGCTCCTGGCGCAGTATGCGCGCAACTTCTAAACTAAACCGTTTAGTTTAATTATGACACCGGGCATGTTGCCGGGTTCAGTCGCCATCCCCTCGGGCTTGCGCTTGCCGTCAAGCCGGCCGGGGTGCAATCCAGCATGCCGCGGCACTTGCTTCCCCACCGGACTCCATTGCTTCCGTCTGTGTCAGCCCAATCAAGAGCAGGAAATATGGTTATGAATATTTCGCCCAGCCGCGGCGCTCGCCGCCGGGCGCCGTCGCGCTCCGCCCGGCGCGCATGGCGGCACTGCGGTGCAACGGCCGCCGCGGTGCTGTGCCTCGCGGCCTGCGCGGTCGGCCCCGACTACCGCAAGCCGCCGGTGCAAGTACCCGAGAGCTTCAAGGAAGGCGCCGACTGGCAAAGGGCGCAGGCCAACCCGCAAGGCGCCATCTCGAGCACCTGGTGGCTTGAGTATCACGACGACGAACTGCGGCACCTGGTCGATCAGGCGCTCAGGGCCAATCAATCCATCGTCGCGGCGGAAGCCAACTACCGCCTGGCGCAAGCCACTGTCGCGGCGAATGTCGCGAGCCTCTATCCCACCGTCGGCGCAGGCATCTCCGGCACGCGCAGCGGCACCGGGCCCGGCGCCGCCACTTCCGGGACAGCCTCCGGCATACAAGGCAGTGTCAGCGCCGATGTAACGGCCAGCTGGGAGCCCGACCTGTGGGGACAGATCCGCCGCCAGATCGAGTCGAGCAAGGCCAGCGCGCAGGGCAGCGATGCGCAGCTCGCGGGCGAGCGCCTGTCGATCGCGGCCAGCGTCGCAAACGATTATTTCGAATTGCGCCAGGCCGACATCGACATCGATTTTCTGCAGCGGCAGCAGCAGATCGACGCGCGCATCCTGGAGATGACCCAGGCCAGCTTCGCGCAAGGTGCCTCGTCGAACGACGATGTGTTGGCGGCGCAGGATACGTTGGAGGTGGTGATCGCCGATTTGCAGAGCACGCAAACCTCGCGCGAGCAGGACGAACACGCCATTGCCGTGCTGGTCGGCGTGCCGCCCGGCAGCTTCTCGATCGCGCCACAACAGGGCTATGCGTTTGCAGCGCCGGCCGTGCCGCTCACCCTGCCCTCGCAGCTGCTCGAACGGCGTTACGATGTGGTCAACGCCGAGCGCACCGCCGCCTCGGCCAACGCAAAAATCGGTGTGGCGAAGGCGGCGTTTTTCCCGACGCTCGATCTTTCCGCGGAAGGCGGCTTCCAGCACAACTCGCTGACCAATCTGTTCTCGCTGCCGAACCGCTTCTGGACCCTGGGCCCCAGCCTGGCCGGCACCATCTTCGACGGCGGAGCACGCAGCGCCGCCGTGAGCGAAGCACGCGCGACCTACGATGCAGACGTGGCCAACTACCGGCAGACCGTGCTGACGGCATTGCAGAGCGTCGAGGACAGCCTGTCTTCCTGGAACCACCTGCAGCAGCAGGCCCAGGCCTACGCCAACATCGAGCAGCGCAACCAGAAGCTGTTCGACAGCGCGCAGGCGCAGTGGGTCGTCGGCACGGCCAGCGAGCAAAACCTGCTGACACAGCAGCTCACGCTGTTGCAGGCCGAGCAGAACCTGAAAGACACGCAGGCACTGCTGACGCAGAGCAGCGTATCGCTGATCAAGAATCTCGGCGGCGGCTGGCAGTGGGACGCAGCCAAAGGCGACGCCGCCCAATCCCTGGCGGATTCCACCCCGGCGCAGCAGCGTACCGCCGCAAGCTCCACCTCCGCAGCGTCGGCTCAATGAGATCCCCCCATCTCGCCGGTCGCCGCAGTCTCCCCTCATCACGATCAAGCAGGAATGGAGTCCCCATGAAATCATCGCCATCGCGCGCGCCCTTGCTGGCCCTGAGCATTGTTGCCCTGGCCGCTTGCAGCAAGGGCGGCCCGCCGCCCTCTCCGCCGCCGCCCCCGGTGGGGGTAGTGACCGCCGAGCCGCGGACCGTGCCGCTGACCAGGGACCTGGTCGGCCGCCTGGCGCCCTACTACAGCGCCAACGTTACCGCCCGCGTCTCCGGCGTGCTGCTCAAGCGCGCCTACACCGAAGGCAGTGCGGTCAAGCAGGGGCAGCTGCTGTTCCAGATCGATCCGGCTTATTACCAGACCGTGCTGAACAACGACCTGGCGACGCTGGCCGAGGATCAGGCGACCTACGTCAATGACCGCGTAACGGCCGAGCGCGACCACAAATTGCTGCCGGTCGGCTCGGTCTCGCAACAGACCGTCGACGATGCCGACGCGGCAGAACGCAGCGCGGCGGCGAAGGTCCAGGCGGATCAGGCCGCCGTCGACGGCGCGCACATCAACCTCGGCTATACCAGGGTCACCGCGCCGATCAACGGCATCGGCGGCCAGCAGCAGGTCACGCAGGGCGCGCTGGTCGGCAGCAGCACCAGCGATGCCGGCTCGGGCGGCACCTTGCTGACCACGATCGAGCAGATCGATTCGCTCTACGTCAATTTCACCATCAGCGCGGCCGACCTGGTGACTTTGCGCCAGGCGCAGAACCAGGGCAATGTCGCCCTGGCACAGCAGGACCAGACCACGGTGCAGATCGTCATGCCCAACGGCAGCCAGTATCAGCAGCCGGGCACGCTGGATTTCTCCGACGTTGCCGTCAACGCCACCACCGGTGCGGTGAACCTGCGCGCCTTGGTGCCGAATCCGCAGCACCAGCTGCTGCCGGGCATGTACGTCACGCTGAACGTCAATTTCGGCCAGCAGAACAATGTATTCCTGATTCCCCAACTGGCGCTGCAGCGCGATACCGTCGGCGCCTACGCCCTGGTGGTCGGGGCGGACGGCAAGGTGCTGCGCAAGGACGTCAGCGCCAACGACAGCTACGGCAACGACTGGATCGTCACCAGCGGCCTTGCCGCCGGGGATCAGGTGATCGTGTCAGGCCTGCAAGGCACGCGGGAGGGCGGCCAGGTCAAGGCCAGCCCCTGGCAGGCGCCAGGACCAAACCCTGGACAAGGCGCGGCGCCATCACCGGCCGGCTCCGCGGCCAGCGGCCCCGCCGCCGCTAAGAATCCGTAAGGAGCGCGCCTCGTGCCTAATTTCTTCATCAGCCGCCCGGTCTTCGCCTGGGTGATCCCCATCCTGATCTGCCTGATCGGCGTCATCTCGATGAGCAGCATGGGCATCGACTCCTATCCTGCCATCGCCCCGCCGCAGGTGACGGTCACCGCAACCTATCCCGGCGCCAGCGCCGCCACCATGGAATCGACGGTCACCCAGGTGATCGAGCAGCAGCTCACCGGCATCGACAACCTGCTGTACTTCAGCTCCACTTCCAACGGCAACGGCACCGCCACCATCACCCTGAGCTTCGCCACCGGCACCAATGCGGACATCGCCGAGGTGCAGGTGCAGAACAAGGTGGCCCTGGCGCAGCCGCTGCTGCCGAGCGAGGTCACCCAGCAGGGCCTGGTGGTGGCCAAGGCCAGCCCCGACCTGCTGATGTTCCTGAGCCTGCAGTCGAGCAATCCCGCGATCACCGCGGGCCGCCTCAGCGACATCGTGGCTTCGCAGATCCAGCCGGTGATCGCGCGCATCAACGGCGTGGGCAACACCTTCCAGCTCGGCTCGGAATACGCGGTGCGCATCTGGCTGAATCCGGACAAGCTGCAGGGTTACGGCCTGTCCTCCACCCAGGTGCTCAATGCGGTCAATGCACAGAACGCGCAGTTCGCCACCGGCTCGCTCGGCGCGGACCCCGCGGTCAAGGGCCAGACCTTCACCGCCACGGTTTCCGGCGACACCCTGTTCTCTTCGTTGCAGCAGTTCAAGGACATCGTGCTGCTCACCAACAGCAACGGCACCGTGGTGCACCTGAGCGACGTCGCCCGCATCACCTTCGGCGCACAGAGCTACGGCTCCTCCTCGGTCCTCAACGGCAAGCCGGCGGGCGGCATGGGCCTGTTCCTGCTGCCCGGCGCCAACGCCCTGGCGGTGGCCAAGGCGGTGAAAGCCGAAATGGCGGTTCTGGCCAGGGATCTGCCGGAAGGCGTGACCTGGAGCGCCCCCTATGACAGCACGCCGTTCATCACCGCTTCGATCACCGATGTGGTGCGCACCCTGGTCGAGGCGATCGTGCTGGTGTTCGTGGTCATGCTGATCTTCCTGCAGAACATCCGCGCCACCATCATCCCCACCCTGGTGATTCCGGTCGCCCTGCTGGGCACCTTCATCGGACTGTCCCTGCTGCACTTCTCGATCAACCAGCTGACCCTGTTCGGCATGGTGCTGGCCATCGGCATCGTGGTGGACGACGCCATCGTGGTGATCGAGAACGTCGAGCGCATCATGAGCGAGGAAGGTCTTGGACCCAAGGAGGCCACACGCAAGGCCATGGGCCAGATCACCTGCGCGATCATCGCCATCACCGTGGTGCTGGCCGCGGTGTTCGTGCCTTCGGCCCTGCAGCCGGGCGCCACCGGCATCATCTACTCCCAGTTCGCGCTGACCATCGCGGTGTCGATGGGATTTTCGGCGTTCCTGGCGATGTCGTTCACGCCGTCGCTATGCGCCGCCATCCTGCGGCCGCATCATCATGCCGAAAAGAACAAGGTGTTCCGCTGGTTCGACCAGGGGCTGGAGCGGATCAACCGCACCTATAGCGGCCATATCGGCGCTGCGGTGCGCCGTGCGCCGCGCTGGATGGCCGCCTTCGCGCTGGTCACCGTGCTCGCCGGATTCCTCTACACCCGCCTGCCGACCAGCTTCGTCCCCGACGAGGACCAGGGCACCATCCTGGCGCTGGTCAACCTGCCCTCGGGTGCAACGCTGGAGCGCACCGACCAGGTCATGACCGAGATGCGCGACAAGCTCCTGCACAGTCCGATCGGCAACAACATCAAGGACATTTTCCAGCCCGAGGGCTTCAGTTTCGTCGGGCAGAGCGAAAACGTCGGCATGGCGTTCATCGCTCTCAAGCCCTGGGATCAGCGCTCGCAAACGGCCATGCAGATTATTCCGCAGGCGAACCGGATCCTGCACGGCATCCCGGATGCGCAGATTTTCGTGACAAATCTGCCCACCGTCCGCGGCTTGAGCCAGTTCGGCGGCATCGACATGTATCTGCAGG
>JAMFRN010000157.1 GCA_026224805.1 Nevskia soli | reverse complement strand
GTGGTGCCCATGGTGGCGACGAAATGGGTCAGGCTGCCTCCGGTATCGCGCCAGATCTCCGGGGCGGTGCCCTCGTAGTGGGCACGGGGGTTGTCCGGATTGGCGAACTGGTTGAGCACCCGCCCCTTGCCTTCGCGCTGCATCTGTTCGGCCAGGTCGCGGGCGTATTCGATGCCCTGGGCCTTGGTCACCAGCACGATCTCGGCGCCGAAGGCTTTCATCACCGCGCGCCGCTCGGCGCTCATGTGCTCCGCCATGATCAGGACCATGCGGTAGCCCTTGATCGCCGCGGCCATGGCCAGGGCGATGCCGGTATTGCCGGAAGTGGCCTCGATCAGCGTATCGCCGGGCTTGATCTCGCCCCGTTCCTCGGCACGCCGGATCATCGAATAGGCCGGGCGGTCCTTCACCGAGCCGGCGGGATTATTGCCCTCCAGCTTGAGCAGCAGGGTGTTGTCGCCAATGCCCGACAGGCGCGCGACACGCACCAGCGGGGTGTTGCCGATGGTGCCGGCGATGGTAGTGATGGCCATCCGCGTATTCTACCGGCTCCGCGGCCGCCGCCGGGCGGCAACGCGGGTGGAATCCCATGGATGCTTCCGCCCCACCCGCTCAGCCGCCCCCGGCACAGCCATGGCGCGCTTCCGCCATGGCTTGGCGCATCTCCGCCACCGCAGCCGGCAGGCCGACGAACACGGCCCGGCCGATGATGGCGTGACCGATATTCAATTCGACGATTTCCGGGATGGCGGCGATCGGCGCCACGTTGTCCACGGTGAGCCCGTGGCCGGCATGTACCTGCAGCCCTGCCCCACGTGCGGCGCGCGCGAAGGCGGCGATTTTTTCCAGCTCATGCGTCCGGGCGCTAGCGGTCAGTGCGTCGGCATAGCCTCCGGTATGGATCTCGATGTGCGGCGCGCCGCAATCCAGCGTGGCGCTTAATTGCCGCAGTTCCGGGTCGATGAACAGGGATACCGCGATGCCCGCCTGCGCCAGCCGCGCGCAGGCGGCGGCGATCTCGCGCTGTTGGCCGACGACATCGAGCCCGCCCTCGGTGGTCCGCTCCTCGCGGCGCTCCGGCACCAGGCAGGCGTATTGCGGCCGCACGCGGCAGGCGAATTCCACCATCTCTGCCGTCACCGCCAGTTCCAGGTTGACCGGCACCGGGCAGCGCGGCACCAGCCGCTCCACGTCGTGATCCAGGATATGCCGGCGGTCTTCGCGCAGGTGCACGGTAATGCTGTCGGCGCCCGCGGCGGCGGCGAGCAGGGCCGCCTCCACCGGATCCGGATAGGGCGTGCCGCGCGCCTGGCGCAGGGTGGCGACGTGATCGACATTGATGCCCAGGCGGATCGGAACAGGTTGAACCATCGCTTGAAAACTCCGGCTTTCTTGAGCACTCCGGGCCTGCATGCCCGGTTTTTGTGCAGGGACGTTCACAGCTTGCGCAAGTCGCGCAACAGCTTGGGCGTTTCCAGCTCACGGCCGGCCAACTGGCGCTGCAATGCGGCGCGCAACAGTTTACGCGCGTCGCGCAGGGCTTCGCGCGTTTCCATGCGCTCCTCGTACAGGGCGATGAGGCTGGTGCCGGCATAGCTGTCGGCATCAGCTGCGGCGGCGGGCCGGGCGCCCTGTTCCAGGTCGAAGCGGTAGCGCCGCTGCGGTTCCAGGTCCGGCGTCAACGGCAGGGCATAGCCCATCTCGGACAACAGGCGTTTTTCGAAGACCCTCAGGCCGGCTTCCCCGCCGCTGCCGGGCAACTCGGCCAGGGCCATGATGTAGTCGCGATACAGCCAGGGATGCGGATCGTGCCGCTCGGTCAGTTTCAGCAGCAATTCGTTGATATACCAGCCGTGGAAAACGCGCTCGCCGATCAGGTTGACCGCCGCGCCGTCCGCTTCCGCCGCGATCAGGGTGCCCAGCTCGCCCGACTCGGTCCAGGACAGCAGCAGGGGCGAGAACAACTGCAGCACACCACGCAGCTTCGAGCGGGTTCCGCGCGCGCCGCGCGCCACCAGGCCGACACGGCCATGGTTGCGGGTGAAAATCTCCAGCAACTGGCTGCTTTCGCGATAAGGCCGCTGCGCCAGCAGATAGGCCGGCTCGAATTCGATGCGGGTCCGCATCGCGCGGGGCCTGCCGGAACCTGCCTAGCTGTTGCGGTACCCGAAGCGCTTCAGCGCCTGCGGATCGTCGGTCCAGTTTTCCTTGACCTTGACCCACAGCTTGAGCACCACCTTGGCGCCGGTCATGTATTCCAGTTCGCGCCGCGCCGCGCTGCCGATGCGCTTGAGCATGGCGCCTTCCTCGCCGATGACGATCTTCTTCTGGTTTTCACGTTCCACCCAGATCACCGCCGAAGTGCGCAGGATGGTGCCGGAATGGTCCAGGCTCTCGGTCTCCACAGTCAGGGCATAAGGCAGTTCCTGCGCCAGTGCCCGCATCAGTTTCTCGCGTACCAGCTCGGACACGGTGAAGCCCAGATCGTGTCCCACCACCTGCCCTTCCGGATACAGCGGCGGACCTTCGGGCATGCGCGAAAACAGTTCGCGCACCAGGGCATCGAGGTTGTCGCCGGACTTGGCCGAAAGCGGCACGATGAAGGAAAACGTGTGCAGCGCCGACAGCTTTTGCATTTCCGGCAACAGGTCGCCTTTCTTGTCCAGCTTGTCGATCTTGTTGACGATCAGGCCGACCGGTGCATTGCCCAGCTTGAGCTTTTCCAGCACCGCCTGGTCCTCGTCAGTCCAGCGGCCGGCTTCGACCACGAACAGCGCCAGGTCCACATCGTGCAGCGCGCCGGTCACCGCCTCATTCATGTAGCGGTTGAGCGCGCGCGGGGCCTTGCGATGCAGGCCCGGCGTATCGACGAACACCACCTGCCCCTGCGGCCGGTGCAACACGCCCTGGATGCGGTGGCGCGTGGTTTGCGGCTTGGGCGCGACGATGCTGACCTTGCGGCCGACCAGCGCATTGAGCAGCGAGGATTTTCCGACATTGGGGCGCCCGACAATGGCGACGATACCACTAAGCATGACGCCCTCCAGATTCGATCAGATTGTGCAGCATACGCTCCGCCGACTGTTGTTCGGCGAATTTGCGGCTGGCGCCTTCACCGGTGCTTTCGCTGCCGTCGTCCGCAAGACGACAGCGTATCCGGAAACTGCGCCGGTGGGGCGGTCCCTCCTCGTTCAGCACGGTGTATTCCGGCAAGGGCCGGCCCGCGGCCTGCAAGTGCTCCTGCAAGCGGGTCTTGGAGTCCTTCAGCGTACCGGGATCCGGCAGATGATCCAGCTCCGGCGCGAACAGGCGCAGGCACAGATCCCGCCCTGCCGCGAAGCCGCCTTCGAGATACACCGCGCCGATCAAGGCTTCCAGTCCGTCGGCCAGGATGGAATCGCGCCGGAATCCGCCGCTCTTCAGTTCCCCGGAACCCAGCCGGACCACTTCGCCCAGCTCGATGCGGCGGGCGACCACCGCCAGCGTCTCTTCCCGCACCAGCATGGCGCGCATCCGCGACAGATCGCCTTCTGCCGCCTTCGGCAAGCGCAGGAATACCGCCTCGCCGATGACGAAGTTGAGCAGCGCGTCGCCGAGGAACTCGAGCCGCTCGTTGTTATCGTGCCCGGCGCTGCGATGCGTCAGTGCGCGGAGCAGCGCGCTTTCGTCCTGAAAACGATAGCCGAGCGCGCGCTGCAGGCGGGCCAGGTCTTCGCTCAACCGACTGAGTGGCCGTGCAAGGGGATATCTTCAGCGAAATGGATCACGATGAAGATGTTGTAGGCGACGTGCGCGCGCGCCTCGTAATCGTAGGAAATAGCCAGGCCCTTGTCGGTGTTGCCGACCCGGATGTCCTTCGGCTCGAGCTGGCTGACGTAGTCGATATCCCAGCGGCGCTCGATCGCCAGACGCACCTCGTGGATGTCGATGTCGCTGCCCGAACTGTTGGCCTGGTTGGCCACTTCGTGCAGGTCGCGCGCGATGGTCATCTGGTTCAGGTACAGCGGCACGCAGCGGATCAGCAGCAGCGCGACGCAGCCGACCAGCGCCAGCAGGAAAATGATCCCGAAAAGACCCAGGCCGCGTTGTCTGTGATAAGTGTTCATGTTCAGCTTTCTCCCTTTCCCTGCCCCAATCTTAGCGGATCAGCTTGCCGAAGCGGGACAGGGCCAGGCCGTTGTCCCAGCTCATCCAGATCAGGACGGCCCGGCCTTTCAGGTTCTCCTCCGGCACGAAGCCCCAGTAGCGGCTGTCATTGGAGCCGTCGCGGTTGTCGCCCATCATGAAATAGTGGCCGGGCGGCACGATCAGGTCGACTTCCGGGCTGCGCTGGCCCGGGTTCATCAGGATGTCGTGATGCACGCCGAGCAGATCCTCGGCGAAGCGCTGGGCTATGCCGTCCACCGGAAACACGCCCGCCAGCTGGTCGTCCACTTTCTGGCCGTTGATGGTCAGGACCTTGTCCACGTACTGGAGATGGTCGCCCGGCACGCCGATGACGCGCTTGATGAAGTCGTTGCCATAGTTGGGATCGGCGCTGGACTGCGCCGGGTAGCGGAACACCACCACGTCGCCGCGCTTGGGCTCGCCGATCTCCAGCAGCTTGCAGTTGCCGACCGGGCAGCGCAGGCCGTAACCGAATTTGTTGACCAGGATGAAATCGCCGTTATACAGGGTCGGATTCATCGATCCGGACGGAATGCGGAACGGCTCGACCACGAACGAGCGCAGCACGAACACCGCCAGGATCACCGGGAACAGGCTGACGCAGAAATCGACGATCGCGCCGGGCCGCGCTTCGCCTTCCGGCGCCGCCAGAGCCCGCCGGCGCCGCGCCAGCCACAGCTTGTCGAGCAGCCAGACCAGGCCGGTGACGACGGTAAGAACGGTGAGGATGAGGTTGAAACCTTCGACAAAACTCATGGCTGATCTTTCTCTTCAGTTTTTCTTGCGTTCCACGCCAAGCACTGCGAGGAAGGCTTCCTGCGGAATCTCCACGGCGCCGACCTGCTTCATGCGCTTCTTGCCTTCCTTCTGCTTCTCCAGCAACTTGCGCTTGCGCGAAATGTCGCCGCCGTAGCACTTGGCCGTGACGTCCTTGCGCAGCGCCTTGACCGTGGTGCGGGCGATGATCTTGGCGCCGATCGCCGCCTGGATAGCGACGTCGAACATCTGGCGATGAATCACTTCCTGCATGCGCTCGGTCAGGTCGCGGCCGCGGGCGAAACTGTTGTCGCGATGGATGATGCTGGCCAGGGCGTCGACCTTGTCGCCGTTGACCAGCACGTCGAGCTTGACCAAGTCCGCCGCCTGGAAGCGCACGAATTCGTACTCGAAGCTGGCGAAGCCGCGCGACACCGATTTCAGCCGGTCGAAGAAATCCAGCACCACTTCCGCCAGCGGCATCTCTACCTCGAGCTGCACCTGATTGCCGTGGTACTTCAGGTTCTTCTGCACGCCGCGCTTTTCCATGCACAACTGCATCACCGGGCCGACATAGGTCTGCGGCATCAGGATGCGCGCCAGGATGATCGGCTCGCGGATCTCGTCGACTTCCGTCGTGTCCGGCAGATCCGAGGGATTCTCGATCTTCTTCACCTCGCCGCCGACCATGGCCAACTCGTAAACCACCGAAGGCGCCGTGGTGATCAGGTTGAGGTTGTACTCGCGCTCCAGGCGCTCCTGCACGATCTCCATGTGGAGCATGCCGAGGAAGCCGATGCGGAAGCCGAAGCCCAGGGCGGTGGAGTTTTCCGGCTCGAACTGCAGCGCCGAATCATTCAGGCGCAGCTTTTTCAGTGATTCGCGGAAGTCCTCGAACTCATCGGCGTCGACCGGGAACATGCCGGCGAACACGCGCGGCTGCACCCGACGGAAGCCCGGCAGCTGTTCGACCGAGTATTTGCCGCCTTCGCTCAGGGTGTCTCCGACCGGCGCGCCGTCGATCTCCTTGATGCCGGCGACGAGGAAGCCGACTTCGCCGGTTTCCAGTGCGTTCTTCACCACCCGCTTGGGCGAATGCACGCCGAGGATGGTGACTTCGTGGTCCTTGCCGGTGGACAGCACCCGCACCTTCTGGCCTTTCTGGATGCGGCCGTTGACCACCCGGATCAGCGACACCACGCCCAGGTAGTTGTCGAACCAGGAATCGACGATCAGCGCCTGTAGGGGTGCGTCGGGATTGCCTTCCGGCGGCGGCAGCTTGTGCACCACTGCCTCCAGCACCTCCGGCACGTTGAGGCCGGTCTTGGCCGAGATGCGCAGCGCATCGGTGGCCTCGACGCCGATGATGTCCTCGACCTCCTGCGCCACCCGGTCCGGCTCGGCGTTCTGCAGGTCGATCTTGTTCAGCACCGTCAGCACTTCCAGGCCCTGCTCCAGCGCGGTGTAGCAGTTGGCCACGGACTGCGCTTCCACGCCCTGCGATGCGTCCACCACCAGCAGCGCGCCCTCGCAGGCGGCCAGCGAGCGGCTCACTTCATAGGAAAAATCGACGTGGCCAGGGGTATCGATCAGGTTGAGCTGGTAGGTGTTGCCATCGCGCGCGGTGTAGTTCAGCGACACCGCCTGCGCCTTGATGGTGATGCCCCGCTCGCGCTCGATCGGGTTGTTGTCGAGCACCTGCTCGGTCATCTCGCGCGCTTCCAGGCCGCCGCAGAGCTGGATGAAGCGGTCGGCCAGGGTCGATTTGCCGTGGTCGATGTGCGCGATGATGCAGAAATTGCGGATGTGCGACTGTTTCATTCTTGAACAGCGGGGGGATTGGCAGCGAAATAGCGGCGAAGTATACCGGTTTGGGCGCCTAAACCGCGGCCCCGGAGCCGGCATCGAGGCGCCGCGCGACGGCATCGACGTCCAGTACACCCTCGGACCAGACGGTGCCGTCCTCGCCCAGCAACACCGGGATCCGGCGACCATAGAGGGCGCGCCAATCCTCGCTGGCGTCGACGTTTTCGATCTGCACCATGGGCATCAGAAAAGGGAAATCGTGCGCGAGTTCCTCAAGGAATTCCTCGCACAAGCCGCAATCCGGGCGGGTCAGGAGCAGCAAGGCTAGCTCTTCGGCGGCACCTGGAGCGCCAGGAACAGCGGCGAGCCCTGGCGCTGCACCAGCATCGGCACGGTCTGGCCCGGGGTCAGCCGGCCCACTACTTCGCCATAGCGCGCCGCGGTGTCCACTTCCTGCCCGGCGATCGACAGCAGCACGTCGCCGGTTTGCAAGCCCGCTTCGCGGCCCGGGCCGGGGCCAACCGCGCTGAGCCGCACGCCACCGGTCACGACCTTGGCCTTGCTGCGTTCGTACGCGCTCAGATCCTGCACCGTCAGCCCCAGGGGCGGCCCCTGGGTTGTGCCCTGGCCCTGGCTTTGACCCCGGTCCTGGGCCGGCGCCTTGGGCTTGTGCGGGGCCTGCGAGCTGTCGGTGTCGGACTGGTCCTGCGTATCCAGGGTGCCCACCTCGACCTTGACGGTGATGCTGCGCCCATCGCGCAGCAGTTCCAGGGTGACGGTATCGCCCGGGGTGCTGTCGCCGACCAGGGGCGGCAGGGAGCTGGAGGTGGTCAGGTCGCTGCCGTTGTACTTCAGCAGCACGTCACCGGCCTTGAGCCCGGCCTGCAGCGCCGGGCTGTCCGGCAGCACCTTGGCCACCAGGGCGCCTTCCGGCTTGGGTAGATTGAAGGATTTGGCCAGATCGCGGTCGATCTTCTGCACCACCACGCCAAGCCAGCCGCGCGTGACCTTGCCGTGCTCCTTCAGTTCGCGCGCCACCTTGGCGGCGATGTCGATCGGGATGGCGAAAGCCACACCCATGAAGCCGCCGGTCTGGCTGTAAATCTGTGAATTGACGCCGACGACCTCGCCCTTGAGATTGAACAGCGGCCCGCCGGAGTTGCCGGGATTGATGGCGGCGTCGGTCTGGATGAAGGGCACATATTGCTCGGTATCGAGGTTGCGGCCCTTGGCCGAGATGATGCCGGCGGTCACCGTGTAGTCGAAACTGAACGGCGAGCCGATGGCCAGCACCCATTCACCGACCCGGGTCTTGCTCATATCGGCCAGCTTCACCGCGGTCAGTCCCTTGGCGTCGATCTTCAGCAGGGCGATATCGGCGCGTTCGTCGCTGCCCACCACCACGGCCGGCAGCTCGCGGTGATCCGACAGCCGTACCGTCACTTCCTTGGCATCGCTGACCACATGCTGGTTGGTGAGGATGTAGCCGTCCTCGGACAGGATGAAGCCGGAACCGAGCGACTGCTCGTTGCCGGAGCCCAGATCGCCGCTGGAACCATCGTCCTGGCCATCGCCGCCGCTGGAACTGGAAGCGGCGCCGCCGTCCGGGTCGCCGGGCGTCGCGTTCTTGCCGTCCTTGCCGTGCTTGTCGAGGAATTTCTTAAGCCATTCCGGTACTTGCTGGCCCTGGCTGTCGTCCGCGCCAGGCTCATCGCCCTGCGGCGCCGCCGAGACGGCACTGATATTGACCACGGAAGGGCTGACCTGCTCCACCAGATCGGCGAAATCCGGCAGGGAACTGGCCGGATGGGAGCAAGACGCCGCCAGCGTGAGCGTGCAGATCGAGCCGATCCGCAGGACAGTGGCTGCGAGGCGCATGGGTCAGAACTCCGATGGAAATAGGTGATTATGCCGGCCAGCCCACTTGGCCGGGGACTGGCAATTCAACCGCTTGCCGGCTTCCTCCCGGCCGCGGGGGCAGCAGTTGAACACGACCGCATCGGGTCGGCAAGTGCGATGCCGCCGGCCCCAGGTAATTATTGTGCGGTCGGCGGCGCGCTGTCGTTGGCCGCGGGCGGCGGCAGCTCGAAAGGAAACACGGGACGCACGCCATCGCCGATCATGCGGATCGCCTGGGACGGTACCTCGCCCACGATGGTGATGTGGTAGGAGCCCACCATGCGGCCATAGGCCTCCATCGGCCCCACATGGGAAACGCCGCGGAACGCCTTGTCCGGCGCGTGTTGCTCGATGGCGCTGAACACCGATACCGCCGACAGGCCATCCGACAGCAGCAGGTGCTCGACCTTGCCGTCCTGGCCTTCCGGCAGGGGCCGTTCTTCGCGCGCCACCACCCGGTAACCCGGCGGCAGCTTCTCGAACGACACCTGCGGCCGGTCCGAATCGGTCGTCGCCAGGGTTGCGTCCAGCGAGGGCAGATCGCGCGCGACGGTGAGGAACGTGGAGGAATCGACCGCCGGGTCCTCGAACGCCGCATCGTCGATCGCCGACGGGAACGAAACTTCGGTGAACATGACCTGTTCCAGCACTTCGTCGCGTTGCCCCACCATGGTCACCTTGAGCGGCAGGCCGGTGGCCTTGTCGGCCCAGATCTCGTAGCCATAGCGGAACTGGTCGCGCGGCATCACCGCCACGCCGGTGCAGTCGCGACCGGCGATGCGGCTGGAACCCTGATCGCGGAATTCATACCACTGCGCCAGTTGGCGCAGGCGCTCGGGCCGCAACTGGGAGAGGAAATTCTTCATGCCGGCCGGACGGTCGATGCTGACCATATGGTCCTTCGGCAGGATGCAGATGAGGCGGTTGTCGATGCGCAACAGTTGCCGCGGATCGCCGGTCAAGGCCACCAGATGCTCGCGCTCGCTGCCATCCTTGAAGCGGTGCTGCACCTTGAGCACGTCGAACTGCTCATCGCCGCGATAGAGGATCACACCCTCATAGGTGGTGTTGCGGGCGGCGTCGGCGGCGCGGATCAGAGTATCGGAGGGGTCAGCGGCCTGCGCCGAAAATACGGCGGCGGCCCAGGCTGCCGTGGCGCCTGCTCGGAACAACCGTAACCTCATTAGTGCGGCTCGCCCGTGCGATATTCGGCGGTGCGCACCATCATGCGGGGATAGCTCAGCGCGCTGCCCACGCCCTGCTCGGCGCGCATATTGCTGTGCTCCATCATGTATTCGTTGAGCTGGCGCGCGGTATCGGCATCGAGCTGCGACCAGCGGGTTTCCACCGGCTCTTCATTGGAAACCTGGACCAGCTTGGCCTGCTGCGCGGCGGCGCCATAGGCCACCGGCTGAGCCTGGACAGAGGCCGTATCGACGGCCTGTGCCGAGGTGGCGGCGCTGGCGACGGCCGCAGGGCCGCTTACCGGCTGATTGAGCATGCGGTAGCCGCCCACCGTGGCGATGGCGGCAATGGAGGCGGCGGCGGCCAGCCCGGCGAAGGGCTGCCAGCGTGAACGGGGCACCGCGGCAACCGCGGCCCGCTTGGGCTGCAGGGGGACCACCTTGGCGGACCGCACCGGCTCGGCGGCCTGGTCGCGCTCGATGGCGGCCATGACGCCGGCACAGAAATCGACCGAGGCCGTGCGCACCCGGGTGTTCTCGGTTGCATCGCGCGCCAGACACAGCCGGGTCCAGCGCTGCTGCAAGGCAGGAACATCCTCAAGCTGGTCGAGCAGGCGTTTGACTTCGCCCGGGGTACATTCCCCGTCCAGCAAGGCTGACAGAAGTTCTTCAGACATTACGCTTCTCAATTCCTGCACCGGGGGCCCGTTCAGCGGCCGTTAAGGTATATGTATCAATAAACCACAAACTATGTAAAAAGTTCCACGCAACAGATTAGGCAAAAATTACCTATACCGCACTTTCCACCCGCCAAACCGCGACTGAGGCCGAATTCCGGGCATCGGCCCGATTCCTCAGTCGTTCAGCAAAGGCTGTACCACGGCGTCAATCGCCTCGCGCGCCCGGAAAATGCGCGAACGCACGGTCCCGATCGGGCAGTCCATCACTTCGGCGATCTCCTCGTAACTCAGACCTTCCAGCTCGCGCAGGGTAATCGCCTGACGCAGGTCGGCCGGCAGCTTGTGGATGACCTCGGCGACTTTCTGCTTGATCTCATCCGACAATAACAGGGACTCGGGGGTGTCGACATCGCTTAGATGTTCGGTATGCCCATATTGTTCCGCGTCGGCGATATCAATGTCCTGGTTGGCCGGACGCCGCCCGCGCGAAACGATGTGATTCTTGGCGGTATTGATGCCAATGCGGTACAGCCAGGTGTAGAAGGCGCTCTGGCCGCGAAAGCCATTGAGGGCGCGGTAGGCCTTGATGAAGGTCTCCTGGGCCACGTCCGGCGCGTCGGACTCACCCACCAGGCGGCTGACCAGCTGGATGATCTTGTACTGGTACTTGCGCACCAGTAACTCGAAGGCGCGGGCGTTCCCTTCCTGTGCACGTGCGACTAGTTGTTCGTCTGTTTGTTCTTCGCTCATGCACAAGCCATGTCATTGCCGCAAGCGGCGGTCGGCATTCCGGTTTCCGGATAAACTCCCTGTTCCCCGCCCAAACCGCCACTCTAAGGCGGCGGTTTCCCAGCATTGTAACAAGCTAATTGCCCAAGCCGTGAATTCCGTTACCGAAGTCCCCGCGGAAGTCCTCATTCTCGGCAGCGGCGCCGCCGGCCTGTCGGCCGCCCTGCGCCTGGCCGAAAACGGCCGCCGCGTCACCGTAGTCTCCAAAGGCACCCTTGCCGGCGGCAGCACCTTGTGGGCGCAGGGCGGCATCTCCGCCGTGCTCGACGAGGACGACTCGCTCGAAGCCCATGTGCGCGACACCCTGATCGCCGGCGGCGGCCTGTGCGACGAACAGGCGGTGCGTTTCACCGTCGGCCGCGGCCCGGACTGCATCCGCTGGCTGGTCGAACAGGGCGTGGTGTTCACCCAGGAAGACGGCGAACTGCGCGGCCAGCGCCTGCACCTGACCCGCGAAGGCGGCCATAGCCACCGCCGCGTGGTGCACGCCGCCGACGCCACCGGCCGCGCCGTCGAAACCACCCTCGCCGCCCTGGCCGCCGGCCATCCCAATATCACGGTGCGCGAGCAGTCGGTGGCGGTGGACCTGGTGGTCGACCGGGCGGCGAAGCGGGTGCTCGGCGCCTACCTGCTGCATCGGCCCAGCGGCCACATTTCGGCCGTGCCGGCCAAGGCGGTAATCCTGGCCACCGGGGGCGCCAACCAGGTCTACCTGTATTCGAGCAATCCCTTCGGCGCCTCGGGCGACGGCATCGCCATGGCCTGGCGCGCCGGCTGCCGGGTGGCGAACATGGAATTCATGCAGTTCCACCCCACCTGCCTGTATCACGGCGACTCCCGCTCGTTCCTGATCAGCGAGGCGCTGCGCGGCGAAGGCGCCACCCTGCACGCGCCCAATCCGGACGGCAGTGTCGGCGAGCGCTTCATGCCGCGCTTCGACCAGCGCGGCGAACTGGCCCCGCGCGACATCGTCGCCCGCGCTATCGACCATGAAATGAAGCGGCTCGGCGTCAAGCATGTGTGGCTGGATATCTCGCACAAGCCGGCCGAGTTCGTGCGCGGGCATTTCCCGTCGATCTACGAGCATTGCCTGAAGCTGGGCATCGACATCACCCACCAGCCGATTCCGGTGGTGCCCTCGGCGCACTTCACCTGCGGCGGCGTGCTCACCGACCTGCGCGCCCGCACCGATGTCGCCGGCCTCTACGCCGCCGGCGAGGTCGCCTGCACCGGCCTGCACGGCGCCAATCGCCTGGCCAGCAATTCCCTGCTGGAGTGCCTGGCGTTCGCCGAAGCCGCGGCCGAGGACCTGTTCCGTGAGTTGCCCGCGCTGCCGGAGCCGCCGCCGATCAAGCCCTGGGACGAAAGCCGCGTCTCCGATTCCGACGAGGACGTGGTGGTGGCCCACAACTGGGTCGAGCTGCGCACCTTCATGTGGGATTACGTCGGCATCGTCCGCACCAGCAAGCGCCTGTTGCGAGCGCAGCACCGCGTCGACCTGCTCAAGCGCGAGATCATCGAGTTCTACCGCAACTACCGCATCAGCCATCACCTGATCGAGTTGCGCAACCTGGTCACGGTGGCGGAACTGATCGTGCGTTCGGCCCTGGAGCGACGCGAAAGCCGCGGCCTGCACTACACCCTGGATTTTCCGCAGACCGACGCCGAGGCCAGGCCCACCATACTGACGCCCGGCACCTGACCCGGGTTCGACGCGGCGAGGATCAGAGGGTGATCAGCACATAGCCCTGGGACTGCAGCACGGCGAGCGTGGTCAGCGCCGACAGCGCGGGCTTGATGTCCGGATTGATCCAGTCCAGCTGATACTGCCGTTTCAGCGCCGCCTGTGAACAGACCGTGAGGTCCACGCCATAGGCGCGCAGCTTGTGGATCAGTTCCAGATTGGGATTGGCGACGCCCAGTTGCGCCTTGTAGTGCTCGGCGTCGAGCGCATCAGCGGTAGCCGAGCCGGAGAGCAGGGCGACCAGCTTCAAATGATCGGGCGGCACACCGGCCGAGGCAAACAGATTGATCGCGCGCGCCACTGCTTGGAGCCTGCCGTTGACTTCAGCCGGCTTGTCACCGGCCTCGTCAATGAAGAACAGCACCTTGTAGACCTGGTCCTTCTGCGGCTGATAGGCACCTTCCGGCACCGGGTGCATGGGACCGTAACCCGATATCGCCGGCGTCTGCCAAAAGTCCTTGTCCTCCGTCGCCGCGGGCGCCGCCTGGACATTGACGGCCAGGGTCAATCCAACAACAGCCAGGGCATACATTAATTTCATTCGATTTTCTCCTCGGAGGTTTTTTGAACCAGTCACGGCAGCCGCTGATGGAGTGCGGCCCGAATTCGGGATCGAACTTCAGGCCCACAATTGTCCCTGACATGTAGTCATTGCGCGTAATGGCTTATCATCATGGGGTACGGCCTTCCGTTGACGCAGCGTTTTCGAGTGATCCCTACGCCGGATTTAAAACCAAAGACTACGGCTACTGCACGGAGACCGGCAACTATCTGCATACACGTCCATCGGCGCAGCCGGACGCGCAGGCCCGCATCCACATGCAAGGCCGCGACCGAAAAGTGAAAACACGTTTTTGCAGTTAGTCGATTGTTGAACCCAAGCCCCCCAAAAAAGGACTAGTCATGACCCTAGAAGAACTCTCCACTCATCTTGCGGACAAGCTTTCGATCCCGAAAAGCACCGCCACCAGCGCCATTCACGAAACCGTTGCCGCGATCGTGAAGGCGCTGGCCAACGGCGACAAGGTTGGCCTGCCCGGCCTCGGCAATTTCTCCGTCACCCAGCGCGCCGAGCGCAAGGGCCGCAACCCGCAGACCGGCGCGGAAATCGTGATTGCCGCCAAGAAAGTGGTGAAATTCTCCGTCGCAACGGCGGCGAGCAAAGCCATTAACGGCTAAAACGATTTGTAATTGTTGCCCGGCCGGCCGGATCATTTGCATCCGGCCGGCCATGCGGCAGAGACAAATTCCGGATCCAGTGTGATGTGGCCCAAACTGCCGGGAAGTTTGGCCTCTCTGCCACTTCCCCTGCAGGGCCTGGAAAAAGCAATATACCCGTAGACACCCGGAAGCGGACGCTGCCGGCAGGCAACGCTGCCACCGCGCACATGATCGGTGCCGCCTTGGTGCAGCCGCTGCTGAAAGAAAGCTCCAATGCGCGGAGATGAACTCGCACCGGCGTCAATGCGCCTTCTGCTGAAGAAGTCATGAGCAAGCCCCCGGCACAAACTGTTCACGATGAACTGCTGCTCGAACTGGGCGACCCGTCCGGCACAAGCGACAGCGCCTTTCTGGATCCGCTGTCCGCCGCCGAGCAGGGCGAACTGCTGGCCGCAATACGGCGAACCCGCCGCGCACAAAAGAACGCCCTCGACACCGCCATCGACAAGGGCCTGGGCATGGCGCCGCTGCTGCTGCGCGGTCCTCTCAAGCGCATTCTCTTCCCATGAGCCAGATCGAAATTCTGGCCGAGAACATCAAATTGGCGCGCCTGCTCGGCGTGCAGCCGGATGAACTGACTTATCTCAAGGCGCTCGATGCCGGGCAATTGCGCAGCCTGCGGCTGCGGCTCACGAACTCACTGTTCGACGAGACCGGCGCAAGCTTCCGGCGTGTCGTCACAGCCAGCAAGCTGCTGCCTAACGGCATGGTTGCGCTGATCGGCGAGAAAGTGTTCGGTGCCATGCTGTGCGCGCGCATCTCCGGCCTGATGCCGCCGAATCGCGCCTATGAGATTGCGCTCAAGCTGCCCGATGCCTTCCTGGCGAAAGTGTCGGTGGAACTCGACCCGCGCAGCGCGCGCGAAGTGATTGCGCGGATGCCGGCGGACCGGGTGACTGCGATCGCGGCGATTCTGGTGGAGCGGCGCGACTACGTCACCATGGGGCGCTTCGTGGATTACCTGTCGCGCGATACGATCCGACAGGTGATGGAAAGCATCGACGACGACACGGCAATCCTGAGAACCGCGTTTTTCGTCGAGAACAAGACCGCCCTCAACGATCTGGTCCGGCTGATGCCGGTCGAGCGCATCCGTCGGCTGGTGATTCTCGCCGGCGATGAAAGGCACGATCTGTGGACCGAGGCCGTCGGCCTCATGAGCCACGTCAACGACGACTGGAAGCGGCGCATCGGCGACCTCGCGGCCGAACAGGACGAGTCGGTATTGTCCGGCCTGGCCCATGCCGCGCAGCGCCTGCGGCTGTGGGACTCGGTATTGCCCATCGTCGGCTGCATGAGCGAATCCTCGCAGCGCAAGCTGGCGGGCCTGCCGGTCCTGGCCTCGCGCGAGGTGCTCGACCGCGTGATTGCCGCGGCGGATGCGAATGGCCTGTGGGCCGCAATGCTGCCCCTGGTGGGCTACATGGGGGCGGACGTCCGCCGCACCGCGGCGCAGGTTTTCGAGCACCTGCCGCAGGACACCCTGCAACGGCTCATTGCCGCCGCCGGCGCGCTGCAGCTGTGGCCCGAGCTGATCGGCATCCTGGGCGACATGGACCAGGCCGAGCAGCGCAACGTCGTGCGCCTCATCGGCGAACAGGATGAGGCCGTGCTGATGCAACTGCTCGAGGCCGTGGACAGGGCTGGTCTGTGGGCCGCGGTGCTGCCGCTGATCAGCCTGATGGGCCCCGAGGCGCGAAAAACCGCCGCGCGCGTGGTGCCCGGGCTGCCACCGCAGGTGTTGCAGCAGCTGATGGATACCGCCAATCAGTTGGCCCTATGGCCAACCCTGCTTGGAATACTCAGCAATCTGCCCGACACCGAGCAGCGGCAGGTCGCACAGCTGATCTCCGCTCAGCCGATGCCCCTGCTGCGGGGACTGCTGGAAGCGATTCACGCCAGCGGTCTCTGGGCTGAGCTGCTGCAGCTGCTGCGTCACTTCGACGACGCGCAGCTGCGCCGCCTCGCGGCGCTGCTGGAAGGACGCGACGAGCAGCGCCATGCCTTGCTCGTCGCGGCGCAGCAACAGGGGCCAGGGTTAAACGCGCGACTGGCGGACGTGCTGGGCACGCCGGCTCCACCCTGATTCAACGATGATCGGCTACACCGTCAGGTGATGCCGGACCATCTCGTCGCTCAGCTCCGCGATGGCGCCGTCGGCGACCAGCCGACCCTTGTCGAGGATGCGGAAATGGCTGGCGACGCGCCTGGCGAACGGCAGCTTCTGCTCCACCAGCAGCACCGTCAGGCCCTGCTCGGCATTGAGGCGCAAGATCAGGTCGCCGATCTCGTGCACGATGTTGGGCTGGATGCCTTCGCAGGGCTCGTCGAGAATCAGCAGGCGCGGCTGCAGCACCAGGGCGCGGCCGATCGCCAGTTGTTGCTGCTGGCCGCCGGAAAGGTCGCCGCCACGGCGGCGGGCCATGCGCTTGAGCACTGGGAACAGCTCGTAGATCCGTTCCAGCGCATCGGCCGGCGGCGCTTTGCGCGCGAACAGGCCCAACCGCAGGTTTTCCTCCACCGAAAGTTGCGGGAAAATCTCGCGCCCTTGCGGCACATAGCCGACGCCGAGGCCGGCGCGGCGATCGGCAGCCTGCTTCACCAGGTCGGCGCCATCGAACAGGATTTCGCCGGAGCTCAATGGCAGCAGGCCCATCACACACTTGAGCAAGGTGGTCTTGCCCATGCCGTTGCGACCCATCAGGCAGGTGCGCGAGCCGGCCGGCACCGACAGGCCGATGTCCCACAGGGTATGGCTGCTGCGGTAGAACTGGTTGATGCCGCGCAGTTCCAGCGCGCCCGCCGCTACGGGTGCCGTAAGCACAGGGCTCGCGCTCATTGGCTCATTCACCGAGATAAACCTCGATCACCTTGGGATCGGCCTGCACCTGGTCGATGCTGCCTTCCGCCAGCACCCGCCCCTCGTGCAGCACGGTAACGGTGCGGGCGATGGAGCGGACGAAATCCATGTCATGCTCCACCACCACCACCGAATGCTTGCCGGCCAGCGACAGGAACAGCTCGCC
>JAMFRN010000156.1 GCA_026224805.1 Nevskia soli | reverse complement strand
GTCTGCAGCCACAGCGGGAAGATCACCGCCACGGTGGAGAACACCATCATGCCCAGCGAAGCCACCGCCACGCAGGAAGCGAAGGTGCGTTCCTTGAACAGGCTCAGGTTGATCGCCGGATGCTTCTCCATCGACTCCCAGATCAGCAGGAAGCCGATGCAGATGAAGGCGATGACGGCCAGGGTAATGATGAAGGAGGACTGGAACCAGGAGCGGTCGCGCCCCAGATCCAGCATCATCTGCAGCGCGCCGACGCCGAAGATCAGCAGGCCGATACCGACCGCGTCGATCGGCGGCTTCTCGATCGGCGTCTCGCGCCCCTTCAGCAGGATGGCGCAGCTGGCGACGGAGAACAGGCCGATCGGCAGGTTGATGTAGAAGATCCACGGCCAGGAGTAGGTGTCGATGATCCAGCCGCCGACCACCGGGCCCAGGATCGGCGCGATCACCAGGGTCATCGCCCACAGCGCGATGGCCAGGTTGCGCTGCGTTTCGGGGAAGCTGCGCACCAGGATGGTCTGCGACAGCGACATCATCGGCCCGGACACCAGGCCCTGCACAATGCGCAGTGCCACCAGCGCATGGAAGCTCGGCGCCAAGCCGCACAGCATCGAAGCGATGGTGAACAGCAGCACCGACAGCAGGAACAGCCGCACTTCGCCGACGCGCCGCGCCAGCCAGCCGGTCAGCGGCACCACGATGGCGCCCGCCACCGAGTAGGAACTGATGACCCAGGTGCCCTGGCTGTTGGAAACACCCAGGCTGCCGGCGATGGTCGGCACCGCCACGTTGGCCACGGTGACGTCCAGCACCTCGATGAAGGTGCCCAGCGACAGGCCCAGCGTCAGCAACGCTAGGTTGAAGCCGCGCAGTGGCTGCAGCCCCGATGCAGGGGCGGGAGCGGCCGAACCGAGGGAAATGGCGCTCATGGGGCGGCGCTAGGGAGTTCTGTTCACAAACATGCCTTTTAACACAGACCCCGCGCCCTGCGGGGACCGCGCCGTCATGCGCCGGCCAAAGCCTGCCGGGCGGCGGGCCTGGAGGCCTTTTCGACAAAATCGGCGGCCTTGCCGCAGGCCACTTCGCTGCTGTCGACCCGGGCCTGCAATTCGCGGCATTGCGTTGCCACTGCCGGGCTTTCGAGCAGGTGCTGCAGCGCCTCGGTCAGGGGCTGCGCCAGTGCCGGAGCGTCCAGCCGCACGCCGCAGCCTAGGCGCTCCAAGCGCGCGGAATTGTCGAACTGGTCGTGGGCGAAGGGCGTGGCCAGCTGCGGAATGCCGGCGGCGAAAGCCAGCGCGGTGGTGCCGATGCCGCCGTGATGCACCAGTGCCGCGCTGCGCGGCAGCAGGGTGCTCATCGGCACGTAGGGGCGCAGCAGGATTTCCGGCGGCAACGGCGGCACCTGCTGCGCATCCTTGGTCAGGAAGATGCCGCGGCGGCCGAGCTTGCGCAGCGCCTGCAGGGCGGTCAGAAAGAAGGTCTGCCCTTCCAGCATGGTCGAGCCCGGCGTGAACACTACCGGCGCCGCACCCGCGGCGAGGAATTCCTGCAACTCGGCGTCCATCTCGTGAAAGCCGGCTTCGTCGAACAGCGGAAAGCCGGTCAGGGAGAGCTGTGACGGCCAGTCGCTCTGCGGCGGCGCGAACCAGTCCGGGAACAGCCCCAGCACGCCCTGCGGCGAATGCATCCAGCGGCCCATGATGCGCGTCGCGGGCGCCAGGCCCAGCTCGCCGCGCAGGCGGTTCAGCTCGGGCCCGCAGATGCGGTCCAGCACCCCGCGCTCGATCAGCCACAGGATGGCGGACTTGAGACCGTCCGGCAGCGCTTCCGGAATGGTGAAGCGCTTGTGCACCGGCGGCACCTTGGCGGACAGGATGGTCGACGGCGACACCTGGGCGGTAACCAGCGGTATGCCGAATTTTTCCTGCACCAGCCTGGCACTGAAGGCCCATAGCGAGCCCACCATCACGGTATCCTCGTCGCTTTCCGCCACCAGGGTCTCGAACAGCGGCCGCAGTTCCGAGGCGATCACCTGCCACAGGGTGGGCAGCGAGGTGCGCGGATTCCACAGGGCCGGATTGCCCATCGCCGCGTTGTATCCCTCGGCGGTGCCCACCGGCAGGAAGCGCAGGCCACAGCGCTCGACCAGCGGCTGGAACACCGGATTGGCGCAGAACGACACGCGATGACCGCGCTCCTTGAAACTGCGCCCCAAACCCAGGAAAGGGTGGACGTCGCCGGCGGAGCCGATCGCGATAATCAGAATATGCATAGAACCAACAAGTCAGGAATTGCAGTTCAACACCGGGCGCCCGCGCGCGCAAGCCAGGCCTGCGGGCACTGTGCACCCGCTAGTGCCCGCCGGAACGCTGCGTCATCGGGCACAAACAGCCGCTACCAAGCTGACAATAATTTTCAGCTTGTGGCAAACACCGGCCCGAACGAGCGTGCAACGTCCACCTCTTCGCCCGCCGCCTGCTCCGCGCTTTCGGCGGTACCGAGCAGGAATTCGTTGGTGGTGCGCGCCACCTCGGCCCAGCTGCGCTTGTTCTCCAAGTCGAGGAAATGCCCGGTGGCGGGCACCGTGACGAAGCGGCTGTGGCGGATGTACTGCGATAGCGGACGGATGTCGCTGGCGGTGGTGTATTCGTCGAGTTCGCCGTTGACGAACAGCACCGGGATCTTGATGCCGACGAAACGGTTGACGTAGCGCTGCGAATCAAGCTCGCGGATCTGCTGCATGTGGAAGGCGATCTGCGCGTACTCGTGCTGCGCCAAGTTGCTCAGGTAGCGGTAGTTGTAGAGCTTGAGCAGGCGCGGCAGGTACTTGCCGACGGTGCTGTTGAGTAGGGCCGAAGCACCCGCCTGGTCATTGGTCTCCAGGTAGCGCTGACCCTTGTCCAGGTAATCCAGCATCGCCGCATTCAGCTTGGGCGAGAACGAGCCGATCACCGCCTTCTTCACCGACTTCGGCGCCTTCGACAGCGCCAGCAGCGCGGCCACACCGCCCCAGGAGATGGAGATCAGATGGCTCGGCTCGAAGCGGGAGATGAGGAACGACAGGATGTCGACCTCGTTGTCCTTGGTCAGCAGGGCGCTGTTGTCGTTGTGCTGCTTCGACTGGCCGGCGTACGGCAGGTCGTAGAGCACGACGTTGAAGTGTTCCTTCAGGTACTTGACCGTCTGGTTGAACGAGGTGGTGGTGGCCAGCGCGCCATTGACCAGGATGACGGTCTCGAATGAGGGATTGATCCGGTAGTGTTCAACGTAAACCTTGAACCCACCCGGGACGCTTATCAGCAAAGCTTCCGGTTCCATATAAAGTTTCCCTTCGCCACGACAGTGTTTAAAAACGGTTCAAAATCCGTTTGCCGCTTCCAAACGCGCTTTTGGTTTTTTTAGTTTTTTGCAGGGCGCGAGTAGCCCGCGCGTACCAGCGGCTACTGCATACCCTCCTCTACTCGCACTGTCACGAACCGCGCAAACAGCGTGATGCTGACGCCTGGAGCAAGCCGCCTCGGGAAATCCCCTACAAACAGTAGAAAATTACCCTTGCTTTCCTTCCTGTCTTGCACACCGCGTGCCAACATTTGAATCGTCGTTCATCGACGAGTTCCCGCCGTGCAAAATTTTCAGGCCATCCAGCCCCGGCACCGGAAAATCCACCCCGTCGCCGCCGCTTCTTCGCCATGCCAGCCTATCAGCGCCGGCAGCTTATCAATCGAGTATTTACAATTCTTTAAACAACCTGACGCGAAATTCAGCTTGCGACGCTCGCATTGATCTGGCTCAAGTCCGGCGTCGTCCGGCAGCGCGGTGCACTCATACGGGTTCGGAAGTGGCGGCTGGCATCGCAGCCGGGCAGTCACTACCTTGTGCCCAAGCCTGCTTGTGACCGGTAGGTAACAGTTTAACCGTAGCCGGGCGCAGCGGCCAGATCCGTGCACAGAATTTTTTCCTGTCATGCCTGCGTCACGATTGATGCGGGCCGTTCGCGCACCGGCATGAGGCCTTTGGGCGCATTAATGCCGGGCATCCCGCCCGCGCAAAGGCATTCCGGCATAGAATGCGGCCGCAAACGGAGCATCCGGCAGCGGTCTTGGCACGGCGGCTGCGAAGCTTGTTCAATAACCGTTGACCTGTCGCGCCACTTCGCAAGGCCTGTGCCCGTCTCACGCAAAATCGCCATGACCCTGTTCCGCCCTGTTCCATCTCGGCAGCACCTGCGGCTTCGCCCCCTGGCGACCGCGCTGCTGCTCTGTCTGTCGGGCTGCGCCAACTACATGGGCCTGCACGCCATCGAGCCGCTGTCGCGGCCGCAAACCTACCAGACCCATTCCAGCCTCGCCGGCAGCGGCGGCGGCTGGCCGGACTCCGGCTGGGTCAAGCAATTCGGCGACGCGCAGCTGGTGGCGCTGACCGCCGAGGCGCTGGAGCACAACCCGGACATCCGCAGCGCGCGGGCACGCATCGCCGCGGCGCGTGCGCAGGCCGAAGGCGCGCACGGCGCCGCCCTGCCCAGCGCCTACCTGGAGGCCAGCGCCGACCGCAGCTATATCTACCAGGACATCGGGCTGCAGACTCCGGCCGGCCCGACCGAGCCGAGCAGCACCTGGTCCAACTCCGGCGATGCGCTGCTGGGCCTGACCTACGAGCTCGACCTGTGGGGCAAGAACAGCGCGACCCTGGCGCACGCCGTGTCGCAAGGTAAAGCGGCCGAAGCGCAGGAGCAGCAAGCGCGGCTGTCGCTCACCGCGGCGCTGGCCAGCGCCTATAACCAGCTGGCGCAGCAATACGCGACCCGCGACGTGATCGAGCAGATCGCGCAGCAGCGCGAAGGCCTGAGCCGCCTCTCCGACACGCGCTTCAAGGCCGGGCTGGACAGCGAGTTGGAACAGAGCCAGGCCGCGCAGACCGCCGCCGAGATGCACACCCAGCTGGCCCAGCTCGACGAGCAGATCCTGCTGACGCGCTACCAGCTCGGCGCCCTGCTCGGCGAGGGGCCGGACCGCGGCCTGAGCATCGCGCGGCCGCAGCTGGCCAATCTGCCGCCGCCGAAACTGCCGGACAACATTCCGCTCGACCTGCTCGGCCGGCGCCCGGACATCGTTGCCGCGCGCTGGCAGGTGGAAGCCGCCAACCAGCAGACCCTGGTGGCGAAGGCGCGCTTCTATCCGGACGTCAACCTGTCGGCCTTCGCCGGCTACTTCTCCTTCGGCCTCAGCGATCTGCGCAACTCCTACGCCAAGGGCTTCGGCGCCGGCCCCGCGGTGACGCTGCCGATCTTCGAAGGCGGGCAGCTGCGCGCCAACCTCAAGGGCGAATACGCCCAGTACGACGGCGCCGTCGCCAGCTACAACCAGACGCTGAACAGCGCCCTCACCGATGTCGCCCAGCAGATCGCCTCGGTGCGGGCGACGGAATTGCAGCTCGAATCGCAGACCCGTGCCCTGCAACAGAGCGAACGCGGCTACGCCCTGGTGCAGCAGCGCTACAGCGCTGGCCTGGTCTCCGAGACGACCATGCTCAACGCCGAAGCCGGCATGCTCGGCACGCGCCAGCGCAGCATCGACCTGGAAGCGCGCCGCCGCAGCCTGCAGATCGCGCTGATCAAGTCGCTCGGCGGCGGCTTCGATGCGCGGGCCGCCGGCCTGGCCCTCAACGAAACGCCGGACCCGCGGCAAAGCCCCACCAAACATTGATGCACGGCCGATCCAGGAAATGACCGATGAGTGAATCCACAGCACCCGTGCAGAACGGCTTCGAGGACGGCAGGCGGCGCAGCGCGATGCTGGCGTTCGGCGCGGTCGTCATCATTGCCGGCCTGCTCTATGGGCTGTACTGGCTGTTGCACGCCCGCTTCTACGAAGCAACCGATAATGCCTACGTCAACGGCAACGTGGTGCAGATCACGCCGCAGCTCGGCGGCATGGTGGTCGGCGTCGACGCCGACGACACGCAGGCGGTGAAGGCCGGCCAGCCGCTGGTGCAGATCGACCCGACCGACGCGCAGGTGGCGCTGGCGCAGGCCGAAGCCGACCTGGCGCAGACGGTGCGGCAGGTGCGCACGCTCTACGGCAATAACGACCAGTACACCGCCAACGTCGATGCGCGCGCAACGGAGCTGGCGCGGGCCCAGGACGATCTGCGGCGGCGCCAGGCGGCCGGCACGGCGGTGTCGCGCGAGGAACTCGACCATGCCCGCGATGCGGTCAAGGCCGCCAACGCCAACCTGATCGTCGCCAGGTCACAGCTCAGCTCCAACCAGGCGCTCAGCGGACAGGGCGCCGTAGCTGAACATCCCAATGTGCTGCAGGCCGCCGCCCGCGTCCGCAACGCCTACCTCAACTATGCCCGCACCATGGTGCCCTCGCCGGTGGACGGCTATGTGGCGCAGCGCGCGGTGCAGGTCGGCCAGCGCGTCGCGCCGGGCAGCGTGCTGATGTCGGTGGTGCCGCTCAACCAGGTGTGGGTCGACGCCAATTTCACCGAGGTGCGGCTGGAGCATGTGCGCATCGGCCAGCCGGTGACGCTGACCGCGGACCTGTACGGCGGCGATGTGCGCTACCACGGCAAGGTCGCCGGCTTCTCTCCGGGCACCGGAGGCGCCTTCGCCCTGCTGCCGGCGCAGAACGCCACCGGCAACTGGATCAAGGTGGTGCAGCGCCTGCCGGTGCGCATCGGCCTCGACCCGCAGGAGCTGATCGATCATCCGCTGCGCATCGGCCTGTCGATGCAGGCCACCATCGACGTGCACGACCAGAGCGGCAAGGACATCGCCACCTCGCCGGCCGTGCCCGCACATGAAACCGATGTCTATGCGCAGAAAGCGCAGGAAGCGGATGCACGGGTAGCGAAAATCGTGCAGGACAATCTGGGCGGAGATGCCGCCGCCCCGCCGGCAGCGGCAAAACCGTAGGCGCGGCGTTTCAGATCCGCTCGAGCCTGGACGCCAGACGCGGCCATCGCGGCCGGGAGATGAGGATTTGGCCTGGGCGGAAGCCCAGGACCAATCCATTCAGACTGCGCTTGCACGACTGAGCAAGTTGGGCGTCGCCAGAGAACCTCCGATCAATCGTCACCCCGGCGAAAGCCGGGGTCCAGAGCTCAAGCGCGGCGCTGAATTCCCTGGATTCCGGCTTTCACCGGAATGACCATGGAATAATGATCGGAGTTTCCCTAAGGCTTCCAGTCGATTTCCTGGTTGAAGGTGACGCCGTCGTGCTCCCGCAGGACCAGGTCCGGCAGGCCGGGAATCTCCGACTTGAGCTGTATCAGGCCCAGCGCGCCCAGCGCGGCGCCATCGAGCAGCGGCGAGCCGGAGCTGCGGCTGATCGAAACCCCGAGCAGGTGCGAATCGCGGTCCAGCGAGACGCAGAGCAGCGCGCTGCCCGAGACCTTGGCCTCGAAGGCCTGCGCCGGATAAGCCAGCTCCTTGCGCACCGCATTGGAGAACTGCGACGGGAAGTTGCCCCAGTCCTCCGGGTTGACCGCCTTGGCGCCGATCTCGCCCTCGTCGGTGCCGCTGTCCTTGCACGGCCGTACTGCCGGCGCCGTCCGATAGCTCACGCCGTCGCGCGGCTCCGGCTTGAAGTTGACCGGAAAGGCGATCCAGACCTGCTTCTGCCCCGGCGCCAGATCGTCCGGCAGCGGGGCTTTCTCCGCGGCACTCTCCAGCTCGCCCAGCGCCATCAGCGCCGCGCCATCCAGCAGCGGGTAGCCGCTGCCGTCGGCAATGCGGCCGTCATGCACCCGCCCCTTGCGATCGAGCCGGGCGCAGAGCAGCACCACCCCGACCTGGCCGGCGTCCAGCGCGTCGGCGGGATAGGAAACCTGGCCGGAAACACGGCTGAGGAAGTTGCGGCCGTAGTCGCTGTCCGCCGCCTGCACCATTTCCTCCACTGGAGGGCAGCTGGCATTGTCGGGCCCGGCAAGGCTGGCCTTGTCGTGCCCACCGGTCGAGGAGCAGGCCGCCAGCAGCCACAATGAAAATCCACACAGCAGCGTCAATCCGTTCCCAGCGTATTTCTTCACCATTCATATCCCATGCACGCAGCCCGGAAGTGGTAGGGGCTGCAGTGGAAGCATAGACCAAGGCCGCGCCGGGATACACCCGCCAGGGTCATCGCCTCATGTAAAGGCGGGCCGCGCAGTGGGGCACGGCCCGCCTGCTGCGGATCCGCCTATTGGCCCAGGCCCATCGCGTTCAGCACAAAGGCGTAGATGTCGGCGAACTCCTCGATCAGCTTGGCGGTGGGCTTGCCGGAGCCGTGCCCGGTGCGCAGGTCGATGCGGATCAGGATGGGATTGCCGTCGGCGTCGGCATGCTGCATCGCGGCGGCGAACTTGAAGCTGTGCGCCGGGTAGACGCGGTCGTCATGGTCGCCGGTGAGGATCAGCATCGGCGGATAGTTCACCCCCGCCTTGACGTTGTGATAGGGCGAATAGGCCAGCAGCGCCTTGAACTCGTCCTCGTTCTCCACCGAGCCGTAGTCCGATTCCCAGCCCTTGCCGACGGTGAAGTCGCGGAAGCGCAGCATGTCCATCACGCCCACCTGCGGCACCACCGCGGCGAACAGGTCGGGCCGCTGCTCCGTCACCGCCCCGATCAGCAGGCCGCCGTTGGAGCGGCCGTAGACCGCCAGGCGCTTCGGACTGGTCCAGTTCTGCGCGATGAGATATTCGGCGGCGCCGATGAAGTCGTCGAACACGTTCTGCTTGTGCGTCTTCATCCCCGCTTCATGCCAGGCACGCCCGTATTCGCCGCCGCCGCGCATATTGGCCACGGCGTAAACGCCGCCCATCTCGATCCAGGTGGCAATGGCCGGCGAGAAAGCCGGCTGCACCGAGATGTTGAAGCCGCCGTAGCCGTAGAGGATGGCCGGGTTGCTGCCGTCCAGCTTCACGCCCTTGCGCGCGGTGATGATCATCGGCACCTGGGTGCCGTCCTTGCTGGCGTAAAACACCTGCCGGCTTTCGAAGTCCGCCGGCTTGAAGCCGGCCAGCTTCGGCGCATGCCACTGCGTGGACTTGCCGCTCTTCAGATCCAGGCGGTAGACCGAGGCCGGCGTGGTATAGCTGCCGTAACTGTAATAGGTGTCGCGGTCGCCGATGCGGCCGGCAAAGCCGCTGGCGGTGCCCAGACCCGGCAGCTTCACCTCGCTCAGCTGCTTGCCCTGCGGCGTGTAGCGGCGCACCGCGCTATGCGCATCCTGCAGGTACAGGGCGACGATCTGGCCGCCGACCAGGTTGGCCTGGTCCAGCGTGTCCTTGCCCTCGGCGATGACGGTTTGCCATTTTTCCGGGGCAGCATCGTTCAGGTCGATGGCGATCACCCGGTAGCGCGGCGCATTGTCGTCGGTCAGCACATACAGGGTGCTGCCGATGTTGCCGATGATCGAATACTGCGCGGCCGGTTTGGGGATGACCTCGGCGATCTTGCCATCGCCGCCGGACAGGTCCTGCACCAGCAGGGTGTTCTGCACCTGGTCGCCATAGTTGGCGGAGATGATCAGGTAATGCCCGTCGTCCGTGACCTGGCCGCCGACGAACCAGTCCGGATCGTCATTGCGCGTATAGACCAGGGTATCCGCCGACTGCGGCGTGCCCAGCTTGTGGAAGTACAGTTTCTCGTACTGGTTGGCCGCCTTGAGCAGCTCGCCTTCCTTGGGCGCGTCGTAGACGGTGTAGTAGAAGCCCGAGCCGTCCTTGCGCCAGCTGCCGCCGCCGGCCTTGGACCAGTGCAGCTCGTCCGGCAAGTCCTGCCCGGTAGCGACGTCCTTGACCCGCCACACCTGCCAGTCCGAGCCGGCTTCCGACAGGGCATAGGCGAAGTAGCGGCCATCGTCCGAAACGGCGCTCTCGCGCAGCGAGACGGTGCCGTCCTTGGACAGGCTATTGGGATCGAGCAGCACCCTGCCCTTCTTCGCGGGGTTGTCGGTTGCGAACAGCTCGGACTGGTTCTGCAGGCCGTCGTTATGCGAATAGAACCACCACTTGCCGTGCTTCTCCGGCGCACTCCAGCGCTCGAAATTCCAGATGCCGCGCATCCGCTGCGCGATGCGGTCGCGCACCGGAATCGCCGCCAGATAGTCGCTGCTCAGCTTGGCCTCCGCTTCCACCCAGGTCCGCGTCTGCGGCGAGTCGATATCCTCCATCCAGCGATACGGATCCGGCACCTTGACGCCGTGATAGTCGTCCACCACATCGCCGCGCGCCGCCGGCGGATAGCTCAACCCGCCCGGCGCAGCCGCGGCCATGCCGGCCGCCAGCAGAAACGACAGCCCCACCACGAAACTCCTCATGGAAATCTCTCCGAAAACTGATGCGCAAGCATAGCCTTTCAGAGCCGCCGGGCGCACGGGATCCCGTCCCATGGCCGGCGCGGTTTAGAAGCCACCTCATAATGTCCCCTCTCCCCACGTTCGTGGGGGATTGATGGGGCAAGTTCTAGTTGCTCAGGCTCAGGTTCAGGTAAATGCCGCTAGCAGTGCCGTTGCTCAGCCCCACCTTCAGCTCCGCCGGGCTCAGAATGCCGTTGGGATTGCTCAGGCCGGCAGGGAAGTAGGCGCCGATGCCGCTGAAGGTCTGGCCGCTCAGGCAGCTCGAAGTCAGCTTCATGTTGTAGTCGTTATGCAGGGTGTCGGGCGTGGTCACGGCGCCGCCGTAGCTGCAGCCGCCGCTGTCCGTGCCGGTGATGTTGCCGCCGCTGTCGATGGCCAGGGTCGGTGCATACGTCGTGCCGCCGAGGCTGAAGCTGGACTTGTAGCTGCCGGCAACCGTCGCCAGGGACGAGGTGCGAGCCCAGGTGTCGGCGTTCGCGGTGGCCGCAAAATCGACGTTGTTGCCATAGTTGTCGGAAATGCTGCCGCTGAGGTCGCCGCCGCTCACCGTGCCGGTCAGCGTGCCGCTGTCGGTGCCGCCGGCGACGGTGCGGACCACGCTGCCGTTGAGGCCGATCGCGTTGACCGGTAGCGAGAAGCTCGCCGCGGTCACCGCCGCTGGCGCATACAGCACCAGATTGCTGTTCTGCTTGGTGAAGAACACGGCGGTGCCATCCGCCTGCACCATGCCGAAGAACACCGGGGAGCTGTCGCTGCCGCTGCAGAAGCTGGACGAACCCGATGTGCCAGAGGACGAGCTGGACGAGGAACTGCTGCCGCCGGAGGACGAGCTGGAACCGGTCGAGCCGAACGTGGCGGTGAATGAGCCGCAGTAAATGCCCTGCGCGACGGAATTCGCTGGCGTGCCGTTGCTCGAGCTGCAACCGCAAAGGCAAAGGATTGCGCAAATCATGATTGAGGCCATACTGGTTTGCATTGAAACGCTCCTGTTCATGCTTCTTTTTCTTGATGGTTCGTGAATGGAAAAGCGGCTCTGCTGGATCGACTGCATCAGTGACTGGTGCACACCTCCCATTGAGAACCAGCGCGCGGCGCAGCCGGCGCGCGCCGGACCATCGCGGGCCAGGCCGGCACGACGAATTGCAGGAAGGGATTGGCGCAACGACAGGCAGCGGGACTGCCGGATAGCCAAAGGGGATTCCGGTGATCCGCGATCATGAGTTGCCCACAGACGTCAGCGGCGGATGCCACCGGGTCCCCTGGATAAACGCTCACTTCCACATCCCCGAGGCTTGAGCCGGCTATCACCCCACTGCCGGCCGGGCACGTGCAGAAACGCCTGCAACGACAGCCGCATGCGCGGCCCGTTGAACAGTAATTCAATAGTCGCAAATCACTTTGTGCAGCGCACAACGAGACTCTTCGAGCGGTAGGGATGCACCGCTAAGCGGTTGAATACATGATTCATTTGTCATTGCTGCCAGCTGCCGGGAGACCAGCGATGGCCCCGAACAGTCTTGCGCCAGGAATGGGCCGCAAGTGGTGCTGGCCATTGGCGGCCAACACTATGTGCAGATGAAGCAGGACATCGCCGCGAAGCTGATCGAGCGCCTGCCGGCCGCGCTGCAGCAGGTCGAGAGCTACGCCGACGAAGCGATGGACATCCGCAACACCCTGGTCGCTCGCATGGGGCAGCAGATGACGGCGGAGGAATTCGAGTGCGTGCTCGGGCCGGTCTTCCAGCAGGACGAATGGAAGCTGATCGCGGTAGGCGCGGTGCTCGGTTTCCTGTCCGGTCGCTTCGAGGCCCGTCGGCCGAACATCGACGTTGAACGACAGCTTTCGGACGCCGAGAAGGACGAGAGGCCTCCCCTTTGCACTTACGAGTCAGCCAATAGCGACAGCCACGGCGCATCCCACCGCAGGCACGGCTCAGCACCGGGTTCGCGGCTGCCGCCACAAAGCCGCAGCCCTTGCGGCAGTTCGGCGCTAGCTTGATCGGCGGAGGGCTCGTGGGGAGCCGTCCGCAGAACCAGGGAGGCGCCATGGACAATTCGATCCGGCTGGGACGTGTGCTGTTCGCCATCGGCATGACGGCACTGGGCATACAGGCACTGATCCGTTCCGCTTTCGTCCCAGCGCTCGAACCGGCACCGCCCTGGCTGGGGGGACAGCCGATGCTGGCCTGGCTCAGCGGCCTGATCCTGATCGCTGCGGCTGCGGCCGTGTTGCTCGGCTGGCAAGCGCGCCGGGCAGCCAGCATCCTCGGCGCGCTGTTGCTGTTGTGGATCCTGCTACTGCACCTGCCCAGGCTGACGATGAACCCGCGCAATGGCGGCGCATGGACCGGCGCCTTCGAGTGCCTGGCGCTGAGCGGCAGCGCCTGGGTTCTGGCCGGCCTGCTGGAGACCGGGCAAGCGATACGCAGCGGCTGGGACCGCACCATCGACCGGGCGGCGAGGCTGGGCCGCTTCTGCTTCGGCCTGTCCCTGCCGGTATTCGGCGTCCTGCATTTCATCTACATCGACTACGTCGCCAGCGTCATCCCGGG
>JAMFRN010000155.1 GCA_026224805.1 Nevskia soli | reverse complement strand
TACTACCGCCGGTCCGACTGGGAACAGGTCGAATACGATCCGGATGAGAACACGCGCGACTTTGCCCAACCTGCAGGCGGGTTGCCACAAGGCCAGCCCGGTGTCGGCGGGGGCGGTGCCGCGGCAGGCGGACCGCCGCCGCGCATCGAGCATGACGACGACAAGCCGTACAAGGGCTCCGACGCGGAAGCGTTGCAGAAGGCCACGGCGTTCGCTGTCGGCAATCTTGCTTGGGAGGTGGTGAGGCTCGTCAACGTCGAGCGCAGCGACACCGGCATCAAATGGGTGGGCCTGACCCGTTCCGCCCGCCTGAGCTGCAACGCCGCCCCGGATGCGTCCAAGGCCTATTGCGAAAATACGGCGGTGCCGGTGGCGCAGCCGTCCACGGAACTGCCGCCGGCCAAGCCCGTCAGCGCGCCGCTGGTCCGCAACAAGATCAGCGTCGACGGCCACGACCGCGGCTACTTCTACTACGTGCCCGCGAAAGTCGACCGCACCGGCTTCAATTCGGTGATCTATGCCCTGCGCGACAATGGGCAAACGGTGGAAGAGTTCGCCGAGCAGTCCGGCTGGAAGAAGGTGGCGGACGACAATGGTTTCGTCGTGGTCTTTCCGGATGCTGCGGAAAGCGCCTGGGCCGCCAACAGCGGCGGCGAGGATAGCTATCTGAAGGCGGTGTACGACGACGCCTCCACTCATATGCTGCTGCCCGCCGCCGGTGCCGAGGTACAAGGCTTCGGTCCGCCCAAGCATGAAGAAGCCTTCGGCCCACCGCACCATGAAACAGCGGAAGGCGGCGGGCAGCCCAACGGGGGCGCCGGCGCAGCTGCGCAGGGCGGACGTCCTAACGGCGCCGATGCGGGTGGTGGCCGGCGCCATGGTGGTGCGGGTGCCGGTGGTGGTGGCGCTGGTGGCGGCGACGTGGCTGCAGCCGGCGCGCGGCCCAATGGCGGTGGTGGTGGCGATGTGGCCGCAGCCGGCGCGCACCCCAATGGTGGCGGTGGCGGTGGTGGCGAAGGCGGGGAAGGCGAGGGCGGTGGCCGGCGCGGCGGCGGCCCGCCGCGGGTGATGACCTGGTTCCCCTTCCAGTACCTGACCGGCGTGGGTGCCGGCGGCAGGATCGCCCAGGAGTTCGCCATCAACCATCCCGGCATCTACGCCGCGGTGGCAACCTTTGATGCGACGCCTTTCGACGCGGCTTATGCCAAGGGCAACGAGCCGGCACAGGGCTACTTCCAGCAGATGCGCATGAAGAGTGCGCCGCCGCTATGGAAGCAGCTGAAGAAGGACGTGCCGGTCGCGGTGTGGCTGTTCAACTCCTCGTCCGGTGCGGCCGACAAGCGGCTCGCCGACTATTGGAAGCATGTCGACCGCGTTGCGCCCACGGCACCGCAGACTTCCATTGCCGGGTTCGAGACCACGGTCTACCACAGTCCCGGCAACGAGGCGCAACAGGTTCGCGTCAGCACTGTGGCGGCCTCGGCGAAGTTCGACGAGTCCACGGCGGCGGCGATCTGGGGTGGCTTGTTCGCCCATGTGGCGCGCTGGACTTCGTCGCCCAACGGCGACCTCGGAACCGCGCTGACGCAGGCGGAGGTCAACAGCCAGTTCGATGTGCGCTCGCTGGACATCGACGGCAAGCCGTACAAGTACTACCTCAAGCGTCCGCCCGGCTACCAGAAAGGCCAGTCGCTGCCGCTGGTGATCTCGGCCCACGGCTTCGGCTATCCCGCCTGGCGCTACCTGAGCCAGATCAAGATGCACGAAGTGGGTGACCGCGAGGGCTTCCTGACCGCCTACATCCAGGGGCCCGGTCCCGCCTGGGATCTCAGCTCTCCCGACAGCACGGATACGAGGTTTATCGAGAAGGTCGTCGCCGACGTTGAAGCCAAGGACGAGGCTGATCCGCGCCGGATCTACATGCAGGGCTTCTCGCTCGGTAGCGGCCTGAGCTACATCATGGGCATCACGCATCCGGATCTGTTCGCCGCGGTGTCGCCCAACAGCGGCATCGGTCCCATGAGCAAGGAAACGGAAGCGCGCATCGCCGAGCTCAAGGCCAAGTCGGACGTCCGCATCCCGATGATCATGGTCTACGGCAACGTCGACACTGGCGGCTCCAACGACGGCAAGATTCCGGCGCAGGGTGTCATTCAGGGCGCGTTCGACGAGGTCAAGGCTTACGACCATATCACCACGCCGGACCGTACCGAGCTGTACCACAGCGAGTACTCCGATCCGTACCAGGTTCTGGTTCCCGGTGCGACCCTGGTGCGCGGCGGCGTCGACCAGCGTTATCCGAAGGGCCGATTCGGCATCTACCGCTACCACAGCGACGATGCCAAGCCGCTCGAGCTGTTCAGCTTCGTCTGGGTCGAGGATCTGGCGCATGGCGGCGATCCGCGGCAGGCACAGCTTGAATGGGACTACTTCAGGCAGTGGCAGCGGAACGCGGACGGCTCCCTGACCCATGTCAGCCACTAACCGGATACCGGAGGCGGAAGCCATGGCTTATTCCACCACCCCGGCGGCAGCCGCGAGCGCGAGCGGCGAACAGATCGGCCTCGAAGCTATCGTCGACGGCAGCCCGCTGGGCAGCCGCCACGCGGTGATCCTCCTGATCTGCGCGCTGGTCGCGGCTGTCGACGGTTTCGATACACAGTCGGTCGCACTGGTTGCCCCATCGGTGGCATCCGCCTGGCACGTCGACCCGTCCCACTTCGGCATCGTCTTCGCCGCCGGCCTGTTCGGCAGCCTGCTGGGTGCCCTGTCCTTCGGCGTGATCGGCGATCGCTACGGCCGGCGACCCGCGCTGCTGGCGGCAGTAGGCTGGTTCGCGCTGATCACGCTGACCACCACGCTGACCTCGTCCATTCCCGGCATGGCTCTGGCCCGGTTCATCACCGGCCTGGGCCTGGGCGGCGCGTTGCCGGGGATCATCTCCCTGGCTTCCGAATACGCGCCGCTAAGGCAGCGTTCGACGCTGGTGTCTGTCATGTTCTGCGGCTTTCCTCTTGGAGCTGTGATCGGCGGGATCGCCTCTGCCGCCATCATCCCGGCCTGGGGTTGGCGGGGCCTGTTCTACGTCAGCGGCGGCGTAACACTGTTGCTGCTGCCGGTTTTCGCCAGGCTGCTGCCGGAGTCGATCCGCTTCCTGGCAATCAAGCGGGATCGGGCCGGTATCGCCCGCGTCCTTGAGCGCATGGGTTGGCGGCACTTGTGGAATGGAGAGGTGGACGCCGCCGCGCCGGCTCGGCACTCCCCGGTGGCAAACCTGTTCAAGGACGGCAGGGCGCGCGGGACTATTCTGTTGTGGGTCACGCTGTTCCTGAGTCTGTTGCTGACTTATTTCCTGGTCAACTGGATTCCGCTCCTGGCCCGCAGAAACGGTGTGGGCATGACGGCGGCGGTATTGGCGGTGGCCACCCTCAACGGCGGCGCTATCGTCGGCTGCCTGGTTATCGGCCGGCTGTCTGACCGCTTCGGCCGGGTTACGCGCAACATCTCCGTCGGGTTTGCCCTCGGCGCGCTGGCTATCGCACTAATCGGTACCTCCGGCCATTCCGCCGCCCTGCTCCTCGGCGCGACCTTTCTTGCGGGCAGCCTGAGCATCGGCGCGCAGATGTGCACCGTGGCCCACTGCGCCAGCTTCTACCAAACCTCGTTGCGCGCGACCGGAGTGGGCTGGGCCATCGGCATCGGCCGCATCGGTTCGATCATCGGTCCGCTGATGGGTGGAGCGATGATCGCTTCGGGTGTGGCCGTGCAGTCCCTGTTCATCCTGGTCGGCGTGATTTCCCTGGGCTCCGCCACAGCCATCTTCACGCTGGGCCGGCTCGGCAGCGCGAAAACGGTACCTGTTTCCTGAGTGAAGCGACTTGCTGCACCAATGGAGGAAGTTCGGATGACCGATTTATCCCTGCAGCAGGCTGGACGCATCGTCGATGCCGGGTTGCTGCGTGCCCGCGAGTTGGGCTTGAAGCCGATGACCATCGCCGTACTCGACGCCGGTGGACACCTGGTGGCCCTCAAGCGCGAGGACCATTCGGGAATCCTGCGTCCGGAGATCGCGCAGGGAAAGGCCTGGGGTGCCCTGGGCATGGGCCTGGGCAGCCGCGCCCTGGCGCATCGCGCCGAGATCGCGCCCGCATTTTTTGTATCGCTGGCCAGCGTCTCACAGGGACGGCTGATTCCGGTTGCCGGCGGCGTGCTGATCCGCGGAATCGACAAGGAAGTGATTGGCGCCGTCGGCGTCAGCGGCGACTACCCGGACAGCGACGAGGCCTGCGCCATTTACGGCATCGAGCAGGCGGGGTTGAGCGCGGATCCGGGGCAGGTACCGACGCATAAGTCCTGACGCAAAAGTCCTGGAATCCCCTGAGGATCATCAGCGAGGAGAGTGAGCGCAACGAAGATCAGGTTCAAACAATTGGTTCTGGCAATGGATGGCCGTTGAGTGCTCCGTGGGAGGTGTCCGCCCGGTT
>JAMFRN010000154.1 GCA_026224805.1 Nevskia soli | reverse complement strand
TGGATCGGCTTGTCGGCCCACTCGCCAGTGAGGCCGAGTTGGCCCCAGGTGCGGATGTCCTGATCGGCGCCGCGGCTCATCTCCGGGTGCCAGTCGGTGCCGACCCAGCCACCGTCGCGCAACGAGCCGAAGATGCCGTCGAGCTGCTTCAGGCTGAGATGGGCGATCGGGTTTTTCTCGTTGACGATGATCACCAGATTGTTCTGCCAGCCGACATAATCATAAGAGCCGGTGAACACCGAGATGCCGGTGGGCAGGTAGCCCTTGAGGCGCAAGTGCGACAGGTCGTCGTAGAAGCTCGGCTCGTGGTTGACGCCGATGTCGGCCAGGTCGAAGTAGAGGCGCGGCACGGCGATGGCCGCGGTCGGCAGGTAGTAGTCGATCTTGATGCCGGGCTGCGCCTTCTCGAACGCGTCCTTCCACAGCTTGCCCAGCGGCGAGTCGCCGAGATAGTTGTTGCCAGCGACGCGTAGCACGCCCGTGGGGCGCTCCTGCGGCACATAGTCCGGCAGGCCGCTGAGATCGAACTTCTTGGTATAGGCCGGTGCCACGGCGCGCGCCGTCATGCGCGCCTTGCGCTCGGCCGCCGAGCCCACCGGCAGCTTGCGCGACTCGGCATTGGGCTGGGACTGCGCGGTGCATTCGGCGTCGCAGCCGGCGGCGGGGGCGTCCTGCGCGGCAGCCTGGGCAAAAGCGGCCAGCGCCAGGCCCGCGAGAAGAGTTCTGCTGAGTTTTCCGATCATGGTTGGTCCTCCAGTTTTTGTAGTTCACCGGCCGCCAGCGGCGCCGGCATCGGCAGGTAGCCGCCGCCGTCGCGCAGCACCGCCTCCTGGCCCTCGCGGCTGAGGATGTAGCGCAGGAATTCGGTTAGCCTGGGCTCCACTGGCTGCCCCGGCGCGCGGTTCAGGAACATGGTGATCTTGCGCGTCAGCGGATAGCTGTGGTCCAGAACAGTCTGCCGCGTCGGTTCGACGTAGGGGCCACGCTCGTCCTGCGCCAGCGCCAGTGGCCGCACATCCGAGTTGTGGTAGAGCAGGCCGGCGTAGCCGATACCTAGCGGATCGACGGCCAGCGCATCGACCAGGGCTTGGCCGCCATCGATGCCGCCGCCCTTGGAGCCGGCCTGGTCGGCGAACTCCCGCATCTCCGGATTCCACAGCCGGCTGCCGCCGAACACCGCGTCCTCGAAATACTCGGCGAAGCCGCGCGAGATCGAAAGTCCATAGGGGTGGACCGGCTTGTCCTTCCACTCCCCGACCAGGCCCAGGTCGCCCCAGGTCAGCGCCGCCTTGCCGGCGCGGCGGTGGCTGGCGCTGAACACCGCATCGAGTTGGGCCAGTGTGAGCTTGCGCAGCGAATTGTCCTTGTGCACAAAGATGACGATGGCATAGCCATGGTTGCGCACGTCGAGGCTGCCGGTAACCACGTCCAGCCCCGTGGGTGGGTAGTGGTACACCTCCTCGAAGCCGGCCACCTCGTTGGGCCAGATCTCGCGCCCCATTAGCGCCAGGTCGCCGACACCGGTGTATAGCGAGCCGATCGCCGCGGCGGTGCCGCTCAGGTGATTCTCGAACTGCACCTGCGGATAGTGCCGCTGGAAACCCGCCTCCCAACTGCGCACCAAAGTTTCGATGAAATCCTGGCGGCCGGCGAAAGCGCCATGGCCCCAGATGCGGATGGTGCCGGACAGCGTCTGCGGCGCCGGCTGGTAGGGCGGAGGCAGCGCCGCCGGGTCGGCATCGGCCGCCGCGGCGCCGGCAGCCAGCGCCAGCAACGCAGCTACGATGAAGTGGCGCGCGCTCATTGCAGGTGCGCCAGTTGCTTGGTGGCGTCGGCCGACGCCAGCGGGATGTAGCTGCCCTCGCGGGCCACTACGGCCTGCCCCTCGCCGCTGAGCACGTAGCGCAGGAATTCCTGCGCGCCCGCTGCGATCGGCTTGCCGGGAGCGCGATTGAGCACCATGGTGATGACCCTTGCCAGCGGATAGGTGCGCCCGGCGATGGTCGCTGCCGTCGGCAGCTCGTAGGGGCCGTCCGCCGCCGCGGCCAGCGGCAGCACCTTCACCTTCCCGTCGCCGCTGCCGGCCGGGCCGAAAGCGATGCCCTCCGGGTCGGCCGCCACCGCGTCCACCGCGGCGGCGCCGTCACCCGGCAGCTCGCGATAGCCGCCGTTCCACTTGTAGCTGTCCTGCAACACGGCCGTGCGCAAGTAGATGGCCTGGATGCTGTCCACCGGCGGCCCGTAGACATGGATCGAACGCTGCTTCCAGTCGCCGTCCAGGCCCAGCTCGCCCCAGCTGCGCAGGTTTTGCGCGCCGCGGCGATGCTCGGCGCCGAACACGCCGTCGAGCTGCGCCAGGTCCATGCGCGGCAGCGGGTTGTCGCGGTTCACATAGACCACGAGGTTGGTGCTCGGCCGGCCCGGCCGCAGCCCCGCGTTGGCCACTTCGACGGTATAGGGTTTGTACAGATAGACCCAGGTGAAGGCCATGTCCTCAACCGGCTCGCGCAGCTCGCGCGGCAGCAAGGCCAGGTCGGCAACGCCGTTGTAGACCCCGGCCATGGTCGATTCAGGGCCGTGCAGGCTCAAGGTGACGTGCGCGTGAGGCTGGCGCGCTTCGAAGCCGGCGGCCCAGCCGCGCAGCAGCGCACCGTCCTCCGGCGCGCCCCAGATGCGGACCTCACCCTCGACCGGCTGCTGCGGCTGATAGGCGGCGGGTGGCGGCGCGTCCGCCGCGGCGCAGCCGGCAACGGCAAGCAGCAGCGCCGCAAACCCGCGGCGGCGCGCATGCGGCATGAACGGGCTCATGCCCGGAGCTTCGGTAAGCCTGGATCCTGGACGCACATCTCCACTTTTCTCCTCCTGATCTTGTTTTATGTATGCACCGCAGCCTACGGCGGCAAGCTGAAACGAATCTGAGCGCCGCCTGAATTCCAGCTTTCTTTACAATTCAGACTGGCAGCGTCTGGCGTCGGCGCCGCCGCATCCACCACAGCAGCGGCCCGGTCACGGCCAGGCCCGGCAGGAGCAGGGCGGCGGCGAAAGCCAGCAGCCTGGTCGGCCAGCCGAGCAGGTCGCCGGTATGGATCTCGCGGTTCCATTGCCGGAAGTAGCGCGCTGGCAGCGGCGCGGTGCGCGAGCTGCGGCTCCGCAACACCAGGCCGCTGTAAGGGTCGATCAGCACGGCGCTGCGGCCCAGCGCCGTGTGGTCGTCCGGAAATTTCATCCACACCTTGGCGGCGTCGTTCCCGGCCGGCAGCACGATGCGCGTGCTGCGCGCGCCCGGCAGCGCCGCGCACGCCGCCGCGTCGAGCTGGTCCAGGTCCTGCAGCACCTGTCCGGGCAATGCCGCGATCCGCGGCGCCGTCTCGCGGTCGCTGATGTGCAGCATGCGGTTGGTCGCCGGCAGCAGCCAGGAATCCTGCCAGTAGATGACGAAGCCGGACAGGCCGAACAGCAGTAGCGAGCCCGAGCAGACCAGCCCCAGGGTATTGTGCAGGCTGAAGTTGAGGCGCAGGCCGGAGCCGCCCCACTCCACGCCCAGCAGCTTGCGCGGCCACCACAACACCAGGCCGCTAGCGCCGAGCAGCACCAGCAGCACCGCCACCGTCATCATCACCGCCTCGCCGCGCTCGCCCAGCAACAGGTCGGTGTGGAAATCATGGACGCGGGCGGCGAAGCCCTCGCCCCGGCGCAGGCCCAGCACGGTGCCGCGGTACTGGTCGACGTAGATCGTCGCCGGGCGGCCCTGCGGATCCTGTGCCTGAAAGAAGAAGGCAATCTCCGGAGAGGTCGAGTAGGGAGAAAGGTCCAGACTCTGGATGCGGTAGTCCGGATAGACCTGCCGCACCCGCTGCAGCAGCAGCTGCAGCGGCACGCGCTCAGGCTCCGGCATCACATGGCTCAACCGCAGGTTGAGCAAGCGGTCAATCGGGTATTCGAATTCCAGGAAAGCGCCGGTGGCGCCGAGCAGCAGCAGGAACGGCGCCGCCGCGAGTCCGGCGTAGAGATGCAGCTTGCGGGCGAGCGTGCGGAAGGACACCAGGACAAGGCTCCTCGCGGTGCGGTCGCGGCGGCGGCTCTTTTTTACCGTTACTGCAGTTTGGACAGCTGCGCGCGCACCTCATTGGCCGGTAGCGCGGTAAAGATGCCGCCCTTGGCGATGATCTCCTGCCCGTCGCGGCTGAGTACGAAGCGCAGGAACTCACGCACCTTGGGATCCAGCTCGCGTCCCGGCGCCTGGTTGATGTAGATGAAGGCGTCGCGAGTCAGGGGATAGCTGCGGTTGGCGACATTATCGGCGGTCAGCCCCACCGCCGGGCCGCCCGTGATCCGCGACAGCGGCAACACCTTCACGTTGGGGTAGGCCGCGCACTTGGAACCGTCCGGGTTCACGCAGGATCCATCGACATGCATCATGGCGCCGAAGCCGATGGCGTACTTGTCCTTGCTGATCGCCTCGAGCATGCGGTCGCTGCTGACGGCGCGGCCCTCGGCGCTGTCCGGCGCTTCCTTGACCTCGACGTACTCCATGAAGTTCGAGTTCCACTTCGTCGACCAGTGCATCACCTTGCGCTGGAAGTTGATGGCGAAGCCCGGCGCCACGTAGCCGTGGGTGTGGATTTCCTGGCCGGCCCAATCGCCCTTGAGGCCGAGTTGCCCCCAGGTACGGATGTTACGCTCCGGGCCGCGCGCGTACTTTGCGGTAAACAGCAGATTATGGGCGTCGTCTTCTCCGACCGCCCAGCCGCCGGAGCGTTCGGAGCCGAAGATGTCGTCGAGCTGCTCGACGCTGAGGTGGGCAATGGGGTTGTCCTTGTTGACGATGATCGCCATCGGCCACAGCGTGCCGCGCTTCTCGTAGCCGCCGGTGGCCACCGAGATCTCGGTCGGCACGTAGCCGTAGGTGTTGTAGAACGGCATCATGTCCGTGATCTTGGCGTCATCGCCCATCGTCGCCACGTCGGAGACGCCGGCGTACATCATGCCGAGGGCGCCTTCGCTGCTGGTCATGAAGTTGGTGGAGACCATCGCGTCGGGCTGGACCTTCTTGAAGCCCTCGACCAGTCGCTCGACATCGCCCTTGAGCCCGTTACCGGCGATGCGCAGGCCGCCGGTCACCTTATACTGCGGCTGGTAGGCGGGAATCCGACTGAGATCGGGTTGCTGCGCAGCTGCGTTGGCGGCAGACAGCACGGCGGCGGCGGCGATGCAGGCACCTGCACGGACCAGCATTTTTTTGGAGGTCATGGTTCTTTCCGATGCGCGGAGGGTTTGCGGGAGTGCTTCGGTGAAGCTCAGAAGGTGGTTTTGATGGATGCCTTGAACGTGCGGGGGGCGCCCACACCAAGCGCGCCTTCCGCCGCATTGCTCCAATACTTGTCGTTGAGAGCGTTGTTGACCCCGAAGGTGAACGTCGCCTTGTTGACGCTGTTCAGGCGCGTCGTGTACGCCGCGTTGAGGTCGACCACGTGGAAAGCGGGAATGGTGGCCTGATCCTCCGGGTTCACGTACTTCACTCCGGCATAGCGCACACCGCCGGTCAACGCCAGTCCCTCAACCAGATAGTAAGGGCGATAAGTGACCAAAAGGCTGCCGGCCAGGCGAGGGGTGTTTTCCTGTCGGCGCCCGTTAATGGTGTTGTCCAGCGGGGCGACCTGGACGGCGTCGACGAAATACAGTCCGGATCCATTGATGGTCAGGCTACGCACGGGCTGGATCTTGAGTGAGGTCTCGATTCCCTTGAAAACCGACTCGCCATTGATCTCGTAGACATTCGTGACCGCGTCCAACACGGTGTTGGCGGCACTGAAATTGAAGTAGCCAACACTTCCAGTCACCCCGTAAAGACCGTCGACGCGCAAGCCTACTTCCTTCTGGGTTGATTTCTCCGGCGGCAGCACTTGTGGATAATTCACTGCTCCCAGCGGAGCCGAGCCGGTTTCGCTCAGTGCCTTCATGTAACTCGCGTAAAGCGCCAGATTTTTGGTCAGATCGAACAGGGCTCCCGCCGAGGGCGACCAGAGATACGACTTTCTCACCGAATCAAGCCCGCCGGCCTGCGAGTAGTTGCCATCGTATTCCAGGTAGCGCGCACCGCCGATCAGGTGTGCGCGCTTGTAGAAGGTCATCCCGTCCGAGAAATAGTAGCCCAGGTCGTTGGTATTCTGCGGCACGTACTGCAACGGCCCGAACGGCCCGGGCGCGGCCACCGTTACGGGGTTATAAATGTTCTGCTTGGCAGTGTACTGCGTGGTGTTGGGATTGTTGACGTCGCGCGAATTCCGGTTGACACCGAAAACAAAGTCATTGTCCACCACCCAGAAAGAGCTCTGGTTCTCAAACTGCGCCTTGAGATAGGTGTTGATGTTAGTGGTCTTCGGCGTCTCGGTGGTGGTGATGGTGCCGGCACCGGTCGTCACGTTGTAGCTCGCGATCTGGCTGAGGACACGCAGGCGGTTGGCGTCTGAATAGCCCCCCTCGACCAGCGTCGACCAGCCACTGCCCAGCTGGTAGCGGGTGCTCAGCAGCAGGTTCTGGCCCATCGTCGCGTTCTTGGACCAAAGGCCCGAGCGCAACACGGTTGGATCGTAACGGCGCAGGCTCGGCAGCGTGACGACGCCGTTCACCGCCTTGGGCAGCGCCAGCACTGCTTGCTGTACCACATCCTGCGAGTAGATTTCGTAGTCGAGGCGCACGCTCAGCCGGTGGGAAGGATCCCAGTCCATGGCCAGAGAGGCGAGTCCCTTTGAGCCACCGGAGTCCTTGACGAAGGTCTCGACATGGCCGCCGGCGGCGTTAAAACGCACGCCGAATTGCCCGTCGGGGCCGAAGCGGCGGCTGATGTCCAGGCCGCCCATTGCCTGTCCGTCGCTGGTACCGGACATCGCGGCGGCCTCGTAGGACTCCGCCAATGGCCGCTTCATCACCTCGTTAACGATGCCTCCTGGGCTGGTAATGCCATAAAGCAGGGCATTCGCTCCCTTGAGCACCTCGATGTTTTCCTTGTCGTCGCTGAGACTGATGATATGGACCGGAGCAAATCCGCCATCAAGACGGTAGCTGGAGGTGGTCAGCAGGTGAATGCCGCGAATGTAAAGATTGTCCGAGAACACCCCCGCCTTGGCGTCGGATGACTCCACGCCGGCGACGTTGCGCAGCGAGTCGTAGCTGTTGGTTGCAGCCGGATCAAACTGCGAATTCTTAATGACGTTCTTGGTGGCAATTCCGCCCAGATCGCCGGAGGCGGCATCGGCAAGAACTGGCTTCTCCGCCGCCGTCGCTGAAGGCGCCGCCGACACCCCCGCGGACGCCGCCGTCTGCCCCTGGGTGTCCGTGTCGCCGTCGGCGAAAGCCAGCGGCAGCACGGCGGGATATCCAACCACTATGGCAGTAGCCAAAAAAGAGCTGACTTTCATGGTTCTCCTCTTCATATATTTTTGTAGCCCAGCGGCATCGTGGCGGCTGGGGCGTCGCCATTGCGACGGTCGCACCTTAGAGCTTCAGCCTAACGTGAACCTGAAATCTTCCTGAACGGAGGCTTTCATGCGGCACCTGCTGCGGCGCACCATGGGCGACGCACCTGTCCAGTGTCGGGTGCAGCGGCTACCATGCAGCCTGACAGGCTGGCCGGATGCGCCGTGCGACTACTGCTGATCGAGGACAATCGCGAGCTCGCCGAGTGGCTCAGCCGCATCCTGCACGATGGCAAGTACACTGTCGACTGCGTCCACGACGGCCTCGAAGCGGATCGTGTGCTTCACCAGCAGTCCTACGACCTGGTGATCCTCGATCTCGCCCTGCCCGGCCTCGACGGCGGCGAAGTGCTGGCGCGCTTGCGCCGCCACGATCACGAGACGCCGGTACTGGTACTCACCGCCAACAACTCGCTGGACCAGCGCATCGGCGAGATGGACCGCGGCGCCGACGACTACATGACCAAGCCGTTCCAGGTGGGCGAGCTTGAGGCGCGCATCCGCGCCCTGCTGCGTCGCGCCAGCAAGCGCCGCGACCCGGTTCTGCAATGCGGCAGCCTGCGCTACGACAGCATCGCCGGCAGCTTCAGCGCCGGCGAGGCACCGCTGAACCTTCCGCCGCGCGAGCACGCCCTGCTCGAGGCGCTGGTGATGAAGATGGGCAGCACCGTGAGTAAGCAGGCGCTGGCCAGCAGCCTGTTTTCGATGCACGAGGACGTTTCGCCGGAGGCGATCGAGGTTTACATCCATCGCCTGCGCAAGAAGCTGGAGCTGGCCGGCGTATCGATCGTCACCCTGCGGGGCCTCGGTTACCTGCTGAAGCAGTCCGATGCGCTCTAGCCTGCGACTGCAACTGCTCGCCTGGCTGCTGGTACCGCTGACGGCGGTAGTACTGGTCAGCGCCTGGCTCGCCTACAGTAACGCCAAGGCCGCCGCCTACTCGGTGCAGGACCAGCTCCTGCTAAGCGCGGCACGCCTCATCGGCGAGGAGGTCGGCGCTGACGATAGCGGCTTGAAATCCGATATTCCGCCCGCGGCGCTGGAGCTGTTCCGCTCCGATGCCGGCGATCACGTCTACTTCCGCGTCGCCGCCGCCGGCCAGGTGCTGTCCGGCTTCGCCGACCTGTCGCCGCCGCCACAGGAACCGCAGCCGCAACACGCGCTGTTCTTCGAGTCGCGCTTCCGCGGCGAGAAGGTGCGGGTGGCGACCTACTCCCAGCCGGTGTTCGCGGCCGGCACCGACCAGGTGGTGGTGATCGAGGTGGCGCAGACCCTTCACGGCCACCACACCTTTGCCCACCAGCTGCTTGAGCGCTCGCTACGCGAGCAGATGCTGATGGTGCTGTGCAGCGTGGCGCTGCTGCTGCTGGGCCTGGCGCGCGGACTGGCGCCGCTGCTGCAACTGCGCGCGCGCATGCTCGAGCGCCGCCCGGGCACTCTGCAGCCCCTGAGCGGGGAAGGTGTGCCGTCCGAGCTCAGTTCACTGGTCGACGCCATCAATGACTATGTGCGGCGCCTCGACGAGCACATGCGCGCGCACAGCCGCTTCATCGCCAACGCCTCGCACCAGCTGCGCACACCGCTGACGGTGCTTAACACCCAGGTCAGCGCCGCGCTGCGCAGCACCGACAGTGCCGCCAAGGACGAGACTCTGCGCGCCATCCATGGCAGCGTGCAGCACAGCATCCGCGTAGTGAACCAGCTGCTCAATCTGTCGGCAGCCGAAGGTGGCGCCGGCGTCCCGTCGGCGCAGGCGGCTGTGGATCTCGCCGAAGCGGTGCGCCAGGTGCTGGAGGACCAGGCCCTGCTGGCGCAATCGCGGAGCATCGACCTTGGGTTCGAGTTGCACGGCACGCCGCAGCTGGTGCAGGCCGTGCCGGCCATGCTGCGCGAGCTGATCGCCAACCTGGTGCACAACGCCCTGCTTTACACCCCTGCCGGCGGAGTAGTCACCGCCGTGGTCGAAGGCGGCCCGGCGCAAACCATGCTGCGCGTGGAGGACAACGGCCCCGGCATCCCTGAGGCCGAACGCGAGCGGGTGTTCGAGCGCTTCTACCGCCTGCGTAACGGCCGCTCCGATGGCTGCGGCCTGGGCCTGGCAATCGTGCGCGAGATCGCTAGCGCCTGCGGCGCCACGGTGAGGCTGGGCGCGTCAGCGCAGGGCAGCGGTCTGGTCGCCACCGTCACTTTTCCGCCGCCGCGCGTCGCACCTGCAGCCTAGAACCGGCAGGTCTTCTGTTTTTGCACCTGTACAAGGGCAAGCAAGGCGCAAAATAAAAACGGGCGAACCGAAACGGGCGAAGCCCACAGGGGCGGCGTCAGGGCCGCGCCGCGGCGTCGGCGAATTCATTGGTATAGGTGCGCGCCAGGTCCACGTGGCGGCCGGCGAGCGCCGGGTCCACCTGGGCCATCACCTTCAGCACCGTGGCCGGTCCCTGCTCCGGCATGCGCCCGTCGGTCAGGAACATGTTCTTGTCGCGCTGCAGCGCCTCGACATAGCCGGCGCGATCGCCGGCGAAAAACTCCGACGGCAGATAGCCGGCGATCTCGCCGGCGTCGTGCTCGCGGATGTAGCGCAGGGTGCGCACGAAGGCCCGCACCAGGTGCCGCACCTGCTCGTGGTGGGCACGCACCCAGTCGCTCTCCATGAACAGGCTGGCGCCAGGGAAGGGGCCGCCGAAGATGCGATGCACTTCCTCGCGCCGCCGCAGATCGAGCAGAACGCGGGCGTCGCCAGCCTTGAGCAGGCGCGTCACGGTAGGCTCGGTGGTCATGCCGGCGTCGATGCGGCCCTCGCGCATCGCGGCGATAAAGTGATTGCCGGCGCCGACCGGCACCAGGCTGTAGCTGCCGTTCTTGACGCCGTGCGTCAGCGCCAGGAAGCGGGTCAGCCACTCGGTGGAGGCGCCGGGCGCGGTCACGCCGAGCCGCTTGCCGGCAAAATCCGCCGGGGAGGCGATCGGCCGCGAGGGGTGGGCCGAGACCATCTCCATCTCGCCCGGCACGTCGCTGAACTGCACTACCGATTCGGTCTCTTCGCCATGGGCCTGGAGCTCGATGGTCCGTCCGTAAAAGCCGATTACACCGCTGACCGCACCGGCCAGCATCTGGTCCTCGGCATAGGAGTCGGCGGTCTCGCTCTGGATGCGCACCTCCAGGCCCTCGTCGCGGAAATAGCCGAGACCCTCGGCCAGCTTCACCGGCAGGTAGATCTGCTTGCCGGGGCCGCCGCAGTTGATGACGATCTCGTCACCCGCCAGGGCGCTGCCGGCACCGCCCAGCAGGAGCACCACGGCGATCGCGTGGCAGCCAAGGCGATTCATACGCTCCTCCCGATCCGCGCCCGTGTATTCCCACACGATGAGCCAGCCCGCCGCAGATTTCAACGGCGGGCATGCTGCGCTGCTTTCAGCCCTGCCGCGCCTGGGCAGCCCAGGCGTCGGCTACCGTCACCGCGGTCATGTTAACGATGCGGTGCACGCTGCTGCTGGCGGTGACGATATGCACCGGTGCGGCGCAGCCGAGCAGGATCGGGCCGATGGCACTGCCGTTGCCAGCGGTGGCCTTGAGCAGGTTGTAGGCGATGTTCGCCGCATCGATATTCGGCATCACCAGCAGGTTGGCGGCGCCCTGCAGCCGCGAATCCGGCAGGATCGCCCGACGCACCGACTCGTCCAGGGCGCAGTCGCCGTGCATCTCCCCGTCTACCTCCAGCTCCGGCGCCCGCTCGCGCAGCAGCGCCAGGGCCTGGCGCATCTTGATGGCGCCGGTGGCCTCGCTGCTGCCGAAGTTGGAATGCGACAGCAGCGCCGCCTTGGGCTCGATGCCGAAACGGCAGATTGCCTGCGCCGCCATCACCGTGATCTCGGCCAGATCCGCCGCGGAAGGGTCCTGGTTGATGTGGGTGTCGACGATGAACAGCTGCCGCTGCGGCAGGATCAGGGCGTTCATCGCCGCATACACACTGCGCCCCGGCGCGCGACCGATGATCCGGTCGATGTAGCGCAGGTGGCGCGTCGGGTCGCTGACTGCGCCGCAGATCATGCCGTCGGCGTCGCCGCGCTTGAGCAGCGTGGCGGCGATCAGGGTGGTGCGCCGCCGCATCTCCAGCTTGGCGTACTGCCGGGTCACACCACGCCGCGCCATCAGTTCGTAGTAAGCGCGCCAACCCTCGTCGTAGCGCGCATCTTGCTCGGTATCGACCACCGTGACGTCGACGCCGGGGCGCAGGCGCAGTCCGTAGCGGGCTATGCGGCTGTCGATGACCCGCGGCCGCCCGACCAGGATGGGGTGCGCGAGCTGCTCGTCGATGGCGATCTGCGCCGCGCGCAGGATACGCTCCTCTTCGCCCTCGGCGTAGATCACCCGCTTGTGCTGCGGCGGCGCCTTGCGGGCGATGGCGAATACCGGCTTCATCAGGTTGCCGCTGTCGTACACGAACTGCTGCAGGTGCTGAACGTAGGCCTCGAAGTCCGGCAACGGCCGGGTCGCCACCCCGGCCTCCATCGCGGCCCATGCCACTGCTGGCGCGATGCGCACCAGCAGGCGCGGATCGAAAGGTTTGGGGATCAGATATTCCGGGCCGAAAGCGAGATCGCGGATGCCGTAGGCGGCGGCGACGATGTCGCTCTGCTCCAGCCGCGCCAGCCCGGCGATAGCATGCACCGCCGCCACCTCCATGCTGCGGGTGATGGTGGTGGCACCGACGTCCAGCGCCCCGCGAAATACGTAGGGGAAACACAGGACGTTGTTGATCTGGTTCGGGTAGTCGCTGCGACCGGTGGCGACGATGGCGTCAGCGCGCGCCGCCCGCGCCAGCTCCGGCAGAATCTCCGGCACCGGATTGGCCAGGGCGAAGATCAGCGGCCGCAGCGCCATCCGCTGCACCATCTCCTGCTTGAGCACGCCGCCGGCGGACAGGCCGAGAAAGATGTCGGCGCCGCCAATCACCTCGTCCAGGGTGCGCGCCGCTGTGTCCTGGACGTAGCGCGCCTTGTCCTCGTCCATCAGTTCGGTGCGGCCGCGATAGACCACGCCGGCCAGGTCGGTCAGCCATATCCGCGCGCGCGGCAGGCCCATGTCGTGCAGCAGCTCGACGCAGGCCAGCGCCGCGGCGCCGGCGCCGCTCACCACCAGCTTCACCGCGCCCAGCTCCTTGCCGACCACCGCCAGGCCGTTGAGTACCGCCGCGGCGACGATAATGGCGGTGCCGTGCTGGTCGTCGTGGAACACCGGGATCTTCAAGCGTTCGCGCAGCTTGCGCTCGACCTGGAAACACTCCGGTGCCTTGATGTCCTCGAGATTGATGCCGCCGAAGGTCGGCTCCAGCGCGGCGATGATCTCGACCAGCCGGCCCGGATCGCGCTCGTCGATCTCGATATCGAAGGCATCGATGCCGGCGAACTTGCGGAACAGCACCGCCTTGCCCTCCATCACCGGCTTGGCCGCCAGCGGCCCGATGCCGCCGAGCCCGAGCACGGCGGTGCCGTTGGTGATGACGCCGACAAGGTTGCCGCGACCGGTGTAGCGGAAAGCGTTGGCCGGGTTGTCGACGATGGCTTCGCAGGCCGCGGCCACACCGGGCGAGTACGCCAGCGCCAGGTCGCGCTGGTTGACCAGCTGCTTGGTCGGCACCACCGCGAGTTTCCCGGGCATGGGAAACTCGTGGTACTCCAGCGCGGCGCGCCGCAGGCGCTCGCGCTCCGCCCCGGGATCGCCCGCTGCCGTAGTCATGGCCTTCAGCGCGGGGCGTAGGTCAGCAAGGTGAAGCTGTCGGGGAAGTAACTGTTAAGGTAAAACGGCGCCGCCGCGCGGTTGATGGCCTGCGCCGGATCAACCACGCCCTCGGCGGTGATCAGGTAGACCTTCCCGGTCTCCGGATCCAGCGCCATGGTGCGGGCCTGGGGCCGCGTGCCGATCGCCTGGTCGAGCTTGTACTGATCCGGGCCTTCCTGACGGTAGATCACCAGGTCGGCGTCGACGCCATTGGAGGTGTAGACCTTGTGCGACCTGGCGTCGTAGACCACGCCGTCGTTGCCGCGGCCGATCTCCAGGTCCGCCACCACCTTGCCGCTGCGGCTGTCCATCACCGCCAGTACCGGCTTGCTGCCGCGGCAGCCGATGAACAGGCGGCCGGCGGCGCTGTCCTCATCCATCCCGGTGGGCTGCTCGCAGCCGGTAGTCGGCCACGTCGCCGTGACCTTCTGCGCCGTCATGTCGATGCGCTCGACGCGATTGCGGTCGCGCTCGGCCACCAGCATGTTGCCCTGGCCGTCCGGCACGGCGGATTCCAGCTTCTCGCTGTCCATTTTAAGCTTGCCCAGCAGCTTGCCGCTGGCGGCATCGACGAAGGCAACCTGCTTGCTGTCGCCCATCATGAACAGCAGCTGCTTGCTCTGCGGTTCGTAGAAAGCGTTATCGGCGTCTTCACCGAGCTTGATGCGCCCCAGAGTCTTCAGCGTGGAGATCTGGAACTCGGTGCTGCTGCCGTCCTCGTTGACGGTGTAGCCGCGGTCGAATTCCGGCACCAGCTTGGCGGAATTCGCGTCCTCCGAGTTCTCGATGTTGCCTACCACCTTGCCAGCCTTGGCGTCGTATACCGTCACGCCCTCCTTGCGGCGGCCGAGGTAGAGGTAGGAGCGCCCGGGCTCGAAGGTGACGTAGTCCCAGCCGCTGACCGGGCCGGGCAGGGTTACCGCCGATTCCAGCTTGTAGAACGGCGCGGCCTGGGCCAGGGCCGGCGCCAGCAGCGCCGCAGTGCCGACCAGCAGGGCCGCGCGGAACAGGTTCAGACGATTTTTGTGCATTGCTTGTGGTCTCCGGACCAGCGCGGACTTACTGGGTGCCGGCGGCAGTGCCGGCCGGGGCCACGGCGAACTGCAGAACGGCCGCGCCGGTCTTGCCGTCGCCAGGGGACACGGCGATGAACAGCCGCGACAGCTCAGGCACCAGGATGCCGGTCTTGGCTCCGGCTGCGGTCTGCACATCGGGGAGCTTGGCGTAATGGTCGGGATCGATTTCCTGATAGACGCCGATGTAGCCCTGCCCGCCCATGACATAGATGCGGTGGTTGGCTTGGTCGAAGGCCACTTGGTCGGCGCGGCCTGGCGCGTCGAAACTTGCCACGGTAGCGCCGGTGCCGGTGTCCAGCACCAGCAACTTGCCCGGCTTGCGCGTCACCACGAATAGGCGATGCGCCTCCTCGTCCATCGCCGCCAGGGCGTTCTGCTCGGCTTCCTTGATCGACCAGTTACCGACCACCTTGCGGGTTTTCTTGTCCACCACGGCGACGTAGTTCTTGTCGGTGACGTTGATGTAGAGATGGCCGCCACGCTGCTCCACCGCCATCGCCTCGACGTGCTCGGCGTCGAACGGGATGTCGCCGTAGTGCTTGCCACTAGCTGGGTCGATTTCGGCCAGGAAGGACTGCTTCATGTCGGCGTTCTTGCCGCCGGTGACGACGTAGTAGCGGTTGCGCGGCACGTCGTAGCCGGTCGAATCCGCGCCCGGCGTCAGCCTGATCGTGCCGAGCGGTTTATAACTGGTCCCGTCCAGTACCTTGGTCAAGGTCTTGCCGCTGTCGGTCACCAGCAGACGGTTGCTGGCCGGCAGATACAGGATGCTGTGCGGTGCGTCGAAGCCTTCGATGGTCTTGAGGTGCTCGCCGCTGCGCAGGTCGAACACTTCCAGTGTGGCGTGATCCTCGGCGGCGAGGAACAGGCGGTTGCCCTTGAGGTCGTAGGCGAAGTGGTCGAAGTCGCCGCTATAGCCGGGCAGATCGGCGCGGCCAACCAGGCTCAGCGCGGCCGGCGGCTCGGCGACGGCCGGAGCGGCAAGGAACAGCGCGGCGACGGCGACGCCGGCCGACAGCAGCGGACGGAACATGGCTTTCATCAGGTGGACTCCTCATTTTGTAGGGCGATCGGCGCCGCGCCTGTGGCGGCGCTCGCGGGGCGCTGAACTCGGCGGCATCCTAGGTGCGCTACCTGAAACGATCCTGAAGCCTTCCTGAATCTCTTTTAAGCTGCACAGCCACGGCTTGCCTGCGCTAGACTGCCCTGTCACCGTCATGTCACGAGCCGTGTCGATCCGTTCATGAAGATTCTCATCGTCGAGGACGAACGCCGCCTCGGGCAGTTCCTCAAACAGGGCCTGACCGAGCGCAGCTACACCGCTACTTGGGTCTCCACCTGCCGCGAGGCGCGCGACGCGCTGTGCGAGACCGGCTACGACGCGATCGTGCTGGACCTGAGCCTGCCCGACGGCGACGGCCTCGACCTGCTGCGCGAATGGCGCAAGTCGGGGTTCAACGAGCCGGTGGTGATCCTCAGCGCGCGCGACGCGGTGGAAGACCGCATCAAGGGCCTGGACCTGGGCGCCGACGACTACCTGCCCAAGCCTTTCAGTTTCGAAGAGCTGCTGGCCCACTTGCGCGCCCTGCTGCGGCGCCAGTCGGCGATGAAGCAGACCCTGATGGAGCACCGCGGCCTGCGCCTTGACCTGCTCAGTCACACGGTGCATCTCGACGGCCAGCCGGTGGACCTCACCAGCCGCGAGTACGCCCTGCTCGAGATCTTCATGCAGAACGTGGGCCGCGTACTGACCCGCACCATGATCTCCGAGAAGATCTGGGATTCCCACTACGACGTCGACACCAACCTGCTCGACGTCTACATGAGCCGCCTGCGCGGCAAGCTCGAGGCCCCGCCGGAGAAGGTCTACTTCAAGACCGTGCGCGGCATCGGCTACCAGATGGTCTGAAAGCTCACGGGCCGCCTATTGCAGGTGGGCCAGCGCGATCAGGCTCAGGGTGACGGTGATGGCGCCGCCGATGCGGGTGGCGATCTGCGCGAACGGCATCAGCTGCATGCGGTTGGCCGCGGTGAGGATCGCCACGTCGCCGGTGCCGCCCTGGCCGCTGTGGCAGGCATTCACGATGGCGGCCTCGATCGGGTACATGTTCAACCTGCGCCCGACGAAGAAGCCGGTGGCCATCAGCGAGGCCACGGTGGCGACGATGGTAACCAGGTTCGGCAGGTTGAACGCCTCCACCAGCTTGTCCCAGGGCGTGATCGACACGCCGATGGCGAACAGCAGCGGATAGGTTACCGCCGTGGCGAAAAAGCGGTAGACGACGTAGGCGCCTTCCTGGATGCCCGGCGAGACGGCGCGGCTCAGCTTGACCAGCAGGGCCAAGAACAGCATCGCCACCGGCGCCGGGAAGTCGAACAGGCGCTGGCACATCATGCCCACCAGGTACAGTGCTACCGCGGTGATGCCGGCGGCTGCGATGTTGCCGACCTCGACCCGGCCCGACCCCTCGCTCTGCACCACATCGAACTCGGCGTGCTCGCCCGGCTGCAGCCGGCCTTCGCCGGTGAGGTGCGGACGCCTCTTGCCGACATAGCTGAGGATACCGGAGAACACGATGGCGGTAAGGCTCCCGAGCATCACCTCGGGCAGCACCTGCGCGAAAACCTGTCCCTGGTCCTGGTGCAGGATGCTGGAATAGCCCACCGACAGGGGAATGGCGCCCTCGCCCACGCCGCCCGCCATGATCGGCGCCACGATGAAGAAGAAGCTGTGATGCGCGCCGAGTCCGAGCACCGTGCCCACCATTGTTCCGACCACCGCGGCCACCACCGAGCCCGCCGCCAGCGGCACGAAAATCTTGAGGAAGCCCTTGATCAGCACCGTGCGATCCATGCACAGGATGCTGCCGACGATGATCGAGGCGATGAACAGGTAGAGGAAGTTGGTGGACTTGGTGAACTCGGTCACCGACTTCACCACCATGTCCGGCAGCAGGTGGTAGAAGGCCAGGCAGGACGGTACAAAGGTGGCGAAGATCGCCCCGGCGCCGATGTGGCGCACTACCGGCAGCCGCTTGCCCAGTTCGGCGCAGCCGAAGCCGCCCACGGCGAGCACCGCGATCATCACCGAGATCTCGCCCGGCACCTTGCCGGTCAGCACGAAGCCTGTGATCAGGGCAGCCAGCAGCAGGTACACCGGCAGCGGCACTACGCCGATGCGCAGGTCCATCAGCTTCCACCAGCCCTCGGGCCAGAACGCCTTTCTTTCCGTAACGCCGTTTACCGCCATGCCGATGGCCTCGTTCGATTTCACTGGATTCCCCCGCATTTCTTCTTTGATCCGCTTGCGTTGCTTCAAACGCCCAGCAGCTCCCAACGTTCTTCGTCCGCCTGCCAGAAGGCGTACCAGATGTTGCTGCGGCCCAGGCGTACCGCGATCCATGCTTCCGCACCGGTCGCCACCACTTCTTCGCCCAGCCCGGTGCACACGCGCTCGACCTGCTCCTCCGCGATCACCTTGCCCTGCGGCAGCCGTACCACGTCGCCATGCACGAAGCCGGTCAACGCCGGCGGCAGCAGCGTCCGCGGCCGCTCGAACGGGCGCCGCGCCAGCGATAGCGTCGCGGCTGCCAGCGCTGTCAGGAGATTGGCGAGACCGCGCTTCCGCGGCACGGCTTGCACCACGTGGAGACGGCCGGCGCCGTCGAGTCGCCGAGTCTGATGCATTGTGTTTTCCTCCTGCCTGCGTCGCGCCGCCGTGACCAAGGGGTCCCCCGGGGAGCGGTCGATCGTGTGTGGACGCTATCGGGGAAAACTAAACGCAACCTGAAAGCGGTCTGACTACCTCGTTCAGGAAACCCCGAGCATCGCGTTTGTATATTGCCCAACCCCGAGACCCGGACTTCCAGGACGCAAGCCTCCGCTCCCTTAACGATTCTTTAAGCCTCCTTTCAGGTTTCGTTAATTCTTTGCGGCAACCATCAGGCCCGGCGGAGAACCGCCCTGTCGCAAACAAAAGAAGACACTACATTGAAGGAGGCCCCGTAATGGGTGTTGTACGTAATCGGATAGCCGTGCTTTTCGGCCTGGCCGCCGCGCAACTGCTTTGCGCCGCCCATGCCGGCCCACCGTTCGTCACTGACGACCCGGAACCGGCCGACAACGGCCACTTCGAGAACTACCTGTTTGTCGAAGGCACGCACGCCGACGGCGCCAACTCCTATCCCACCACCGCGCTGGAGATCAATTACGGCGCCTCGGAGAACGTGCAGCTGAGCTGGTCGCTGCCGCTAAGCCTGAATCCGGGCGCGGGCGGCATGGGCCAGGTGTGGGAGCCGCTCGGTGGCGGCGTGAAGTACCGCTTCATCCAGGAGGATGAACACGGCTGGCGCCCGCAGGTGGGATTCTTCCCGCAGGTCTTCATCCCGATCGGCCCGGCCTCGCACGACGAGAAGGTAACGGGGCTGCTGCCAATCTGGATCCAGAAATCGATCGGCGCCTGGACCACCTTCGGCGGCGGCGGCTACAGCATCAATCCCGGCCCCGGCAACAAGAATTTCTACGAATACGGTTGGGCCCTGCAACGCCAGATCAACGACCGCCTCTCGCTCGGCGTCGAAGTCTTCGGCCAGACCAAGGACGCCGTCGACGGCCACGGCAGCACCGCTGCCGGCATCGGCGGCATCTACGACTTCACCAAGGACTGGCACGTCGTGGGCTCGATCAACACCGGCATCGCCGGCGAGCACTCCAGCGACTATTTCTCCTACAACCTTGCCCTGAAGTGGACGAATTGATTCCTGCTGGCCGAATGCGCAGATAGACGATCGGCCTCGGGACATCCGTAGTTGGATTGCTGCGGGTCTACGGTCCGCTTGGGATTGCAGGGGAGACATCGGATTGATCTTCTAACCGCAGACGTTCGCGCCCACTGCCAAGCTCAGATTGCGGCACTGGACTTACGCAATACCACTAACGCGCACGAACGTGCGCGGAAGAGTCCGAGGGGTAAGTTGGGATACAGCAGAGCACCGGATTCAGGCGAAAGCCGCCGGATGCCAGCGAACTTACACGGACAGGTTCCTGACCCGTCCGAAAACCGCAATTTTTGACCTGCGGACGTCAGCGGACGATTCGGCGGATGCCCGCGAACCTCCACGGACGCTATTCTATGTTCTGCACCTGTTCGCGCATCTGCTCGATGATGACCTTCATCTCCACCGCGCAGCGGGTCATCTCGGCGTCCTGCGATTTGGAGGAGAGGGTGTTGGCTTCGCGGTTGAGTTCCTGCATCAGGAAGTCGAGGCGGCGGCCGATGGCTTCGTCGCGGGCCAGGGTGTCGCGGACTTCGGTGATGTGGCTGCCGAGGCGGGACATTTCCTCGTCGACGTCGGCGCGCTGCGCCGCCAGGGCCACTTCCTGCGCCAGGCGCGCGGGGTCGACGTCCACGCCCAGGTCGGCGACGCGGGCGCGCAGGCGTTCCAGCCAGGCGTCCCGCACCTGCGGCCCGCGCAGGCGCACGCGCTCGACCAGAGCGGCCAGGGCTTCGAGGCGGTCGCGCAGGAAAGCGGCGGTGCGCTCGCCCTCGCGGCCGCGGGTGTCGGCGAAGTCGGTGAGCGCGCGCTGGAACAGCGCAGTGGCTTCGGCCAGCGGCGGCGCCACTTCGCCCGAGTCCTGGCGGATCACGCCGGGCCAGGCCAGCACCCGCATCGGCTCGGGCTGGCCGATCGGGCCCAGCTCCTCGGCCAGCACGGCGAGCGCGTCGCGCAACTCGCCCAGGCGGGCGCGGTCCGGCGCGGCGGCGGTGACGGAGGATTCGCGGCTGAAACGCAGCCCGGCCTCGACCTTGCCGCGGCCCATGCGACCTCCGGCCAGGGCGCGCAATTCCGGCTCCAGCACACGAAATTCGTCCGGGACCTTGATTTGCAGGTCCAGATAACGATGATTGACGGAGCGCAGTTCCCAGCTCAGTCGTCCCCAGGGACCCTGTTGTTCGGCGCGGGCATAGCCCGTCATGCTGCGAATCATGTGAACCACTTCTTTCTATTGGATAGACGGCATGCGAATTGTACCGGCACTGGCCCTTCTCGTCGCCGCGCTCGGCTCCCCCGGAGCCGGTGCGGCCGATCCGCAGGCCTCCGCGCCCCTGCTGCACTGGCATCTGGTGCGGGAATACCCGCACGACCCCAAGTCCTTCACCGAGGGGCTGGCGCTGGAGGGCAAGGGGCGGCTGATCGAAAGCGCCGGCAGCTACGGCCAGTCCACCCTGGCGATCCGCGACCTGGCCAGCGGCAAAATCGTGAATTCGGTGCCGCTGGCATCGCGCTATTTCGGCGAGGGCGCCACCCTGGTCGGCGACCATATCGTTCAGCTGACCTGGAAGGAGAAAACCGGCTTTGTCTACGACTTGCAGCTCAAACAGATCGGGCAGTTCAGCTTCAATGGCGAGGGCTGGGGGCTGGCCTATGACGGCAAGCAGCTGATCCAGAGCGATGGCTCCGCCTCGCTATATTTCGTCGATCCGCAGAGCTTTCTCACCAACGGCCATATCGACGTCCACGACGGCGACACCGCCATCATCCTGCTGAACGAGCTGGAATATGCGCGCGGGCGCATCTACGCCAATGTGTGGCACAGCGACCGCATCGCGGTGATCGTGCCCGAGACCGGTGTGGTGGAGAGCTGGATCGACCTGGCGACGCTGAAGGAGAGCTTTCCCAAGCCAGCCGACTGGGACCCGCGGGACGATGTGCTGAACGGCATCGCCTGCGATCCGCACAGCGGGCATCTTTATGTCACCGGCAAGCGCTGGCCGAAGCTGTTCGAGATTGCGCTTGAGCCGGTGGCGGGATCAGGGAAGCCTTAGGAACCCCTGAACAATTAAGAACTGTCATTCCGGCGAACGCCGGAATCCAGGGAATCCAGCACTGCGCTTGGCCTCTGGACCCCGGCTTTCGCCGGGGTCACGATTGATCAGAGGTTTCTAGGTTGCTGTGGAGTCCACAGCCATGGCACTACCCCAGTAGTTGTAAGTCAACGGACGCGGTCCCGGCAGGTAAAGCTGCTCCATGTCAACGATACGAAACCCGCCTTCACGCAGCAGCGCCGGGATGTCGCGGTTGAGATGGCAGCCGCCCGCGAGCGGCTTCCACAGCGGCGTCAGCCGGTCCTGCCAGCGGCGCACCGAGGCGTCCGGCGCGGTGCCGTGCTCGCAGAACAGCAGCACCCCGCCCGGCTTGAGCACGCGCCGCATCTCGCGCAGCGCGGCCACCGCGTCGGGGATGGTACAGAGGGTGAAAGTGGTGATGACGGTGTCGAAGCTGGCGTCGGCCATCGGGATTTTCTCCGCCGGCAGCTCCAGCAGCTCCACTTCCAGGCCGGCATCGAGCATGCGCTGCCGCGCCTTGGGGTGCATTTGCGCCGCCGGGTCCAGCCCGTAGAGTTGCTGCAGGCGTGACTTGTCGTAGAACGGTAGGTTGCGGCCGGTGCCGATGCCGATTTCCAGCACGCGGCCCTGCGCCCGGGGCACAATCTTGGCGCGCTGGCGCTGTACCGGCTTGATGCCGCAGAGCACGTCGATCAGAGTGGGCAACAGGTAACGGTCGTAGAGGTTCATGATGAAGCCGATCTCGCTGAGTCAGTTTTCGCGTGTCGTATTTTTCACCGGCGCCGGCATGTCGGCCGAGAGCGGCGTACCCACCTACCGCGGCCGCGGCGGCATCTGGGCGCAGTATCGTTGGGAAGAATACGCCTGTCAGGACGCCTTTGACGCCGATCCGGTCAAGGTGCTGGATTTCCATGAGCAGCGGCGCGGCCGTGTGCTGGCCTGCCAGTCGCATGCCGGGCACCTCCACCTGGCCGCTTTGCAGAGTGCGCATCCGGGCTTGAGCATCATCACGCAGAACACCGACGGCATGCACCAGCGTGCCGGCGCCAAAAGTGTGGTGGAGTTGCACGGCAGCTTGTGGCGCATGCGCTGCGCGCGGCATGGCGCCACCGAAGACCTTGCGGCGGCCGAATATGCGCATCGCAACTGCAGGCTTTGCGGCAACACCCTGCGGCCGGACATCACCTGGTTTGCGGACTCGGTGAACGCGACCGTATTCGCGCAGGCCGAGCGGCTGATCGCGCAGGCGCAGCTGTTCGTGGCGGTGGGGACTTCGGGGATTGTCTATCCGGCGGCAGGCATGGTGCCGGCGGCGGCGCGCAGCGGGGCGCGGATGATCGAGATCAATCCCGAGGAGACGGAGATGTCGGGGCTGTTTGCGGAGTGCGTGCGCGAGCCGGCAGGGGCCGCACTGCCGGCGCTATTCGGGATTTAGGGAATCTCTGATCAAATCGTCACCCCAGCGAAAGCCGGGGTCCAGTGCTTTGACCGCCCTGGATTGCGCCTGCGACACGGTGCCGCGAAGCGTGGGCGCGGGAGCAGGCGGAACGGCCCCGAATTGACTCCACAAAGCGCAGGCGTTCCGGGCACCGTGTCGGGGCCGGCCTTCGCCGGAATGACAGTTTTTGAATTGTTCAGAGCTTCGTTAATCTTACTGTGTCAATAAAAATAGGGCATTATCTGCACTTTTTCATGCTGGAGCTGAAGTGCGATGAATACGGCGCAACGGTTTGAAGCGTACCTGGAGCACCTGGCCGAAGGGCTGGGACATGCGG
>JAMFRN010000153.1 GCA_026224805.1 Nevskia soli | reverse complement strand
CGCTGCAGCCCCCGCCCCCGCCCCCACCAACGGCAAGGGCTCGCGCCGCCGCAACCTGCTGATCCTGGCCCTGATCGTCATCGTCGCCGGCGTCGGCTACGGCGCCTGGTGGCTGCTGGTCGCGCGCTATTACCAGAGCACCGACGACGCCTACGTCAGCGGCGACCTGGTGCAGATCACCGCCGAGGTGCCCGGCACCGTGGTATCCCTGCACGCCGACGATACGCAGAGCGTGCAGCGCGACCAGCCGCTGCTGGAGCTGGATCCGGCCGACGCCCAGGTGGCGACGGCCAATGCCGAGGCCAACCTGGCCCGGGCCGTGCGCCAGGTGCGCACGCTGTTCGCCCAGGGCGACCAGCTGCACGCGCAGATCAACGAGCGCCAGATCGAGCTGAAGCGGGCGCAGGACGACTACCGCCGCCGCGCCGGCCTGGTCAGCGACGGCGCCGTGTCGAGCGAGGAACTGTCCCACATGAAGGACCAGGTGACGCAGCTCGAAGCCACCCTCGCCGCCACGCGCGAGCAGCACAGCGCCACCGCGGTGCAGATCGACGGCACTACGATCTCCACCAACCCGCAGGTGCTGGCCGCGGCCGCCGCGGTGCGCGATGCCGCCCTGGCGCTGCGCCGCACCCATATCACCGCGCCGGTGGCCGGCGTGGTGGCGCGCCGCTCGGTGCAGGTGGGCCAGCGCGTCGCCCCGGGCACGCCCCTGATGGCGGTGGTGCCGCTGGACGATGTGTGGATCGACGCCAACTTCAAGGAAGTGCAGCTGGCGGACATGCGCGTCGGCCAGCCGGTCGAGCTGCACGCCGACCTCTATGGCGGCAGCACCGTGTACCACGGCAAGCTGGCCGGCCTTGCCGCCGGCAGCGGCAGCGCCTTCGCCCTGCTGCCGCCGCAGAACGCTTCCGGCAACTGGATCAAGATCGTGCAGCGCCTGCCGGTGCGCATCGTGCTCGATCCGAAGGAATTGAAGGACCATCCGCTGCGGGTGGGCCTGTCGATGACGGTGAAAGTGGATATCCGCGACACCTCCGGCCCGCTGATCGCCAGCCAGGTGCGCAGCACGCCGATCCCGACCCAGGCCAGCCTGGGTGACGATCCGGCGGTGGAAGCGCGCATCGCGCAGATCGTCGCCGCCAATGCCGGCCTCGGCGGCGCCGGCAACGTGGCGGGCGCAGGCCAGCCGTGAGCGCTGCCGCGCCCACCGCAGGCGCCGCCCCGGCTGCGCCAGCCGCCGCGCCGGCGCCGCTCGCCGGCGGCGCCATGATGATCACCGCGCTGGCGCTGGCGCTCGGCACCTTCATGCAGGTGCTGGACACCACCATCGCCAACGTCTCGATCCCGACCATCGCCGGCGACCTCGGCGTCTCGGCCGACCAGGGCACCTGGATCATCACCTCCTTCGCCGTGGCCAACGGCGTGTCGGTGCCGCTGACCGGCTGGCTGATGCAGCGCTACGGCGTGGTGCGCACCTTCGTCTTCTCGGTGATGATGTTTACCATCGCCTCGTTCCTGTGCGGCATCGCCTGGAGCCTGCCCTCGCTGATCGGCTTCCGCGTGCTGCAGGGCGCGGTGTCGGGGCCGATGATTCCCGGCTCGCAGGCGCTGCTGATCTCGCTGTTCCCGCCACACAAAAAAGGCACGGCGCTGGCCATCTGGTCGATGACCACGCTGGTGGCGCCGATCGCCGGGCCGATTCTCGGCGGCTACATTTCCGACAACTATCCCTGGCCGTGGATCTTCCTGATCAACCTGCCGGTGGGCGCGTTCTGTGCCTTCATCTGCTGGCGCTTCCTGAGAGCGCGCGAGACGCCGACGCGCAAGCTTGCGATCGACAAGGTGGGCCTGGCGCTGCTGTTCGTCTGGGTCGGCTCGCTGCAGATCATGCTCGACAAGGGCAAGGACCTGGATTGGTTCGCCTCCACCCCGATCGTGGTGCTGACCATCGTCGCGGTGGTCGGCCTGATCGCCTGGATCATCTGGGAACTGGGCGAGAAGCAGCCGATCGTCGACCTGTCGCTGTTCAAGTCGCGCAGCTTCACCATCGGTACGCTGTTGGTATGCCTGGGGTACGCGGTGTTCTTCGGCAACGTGGTGCTGATGCCGCTATGGCTGCAGACCCAGCTCAACTACACCGCCACCTGGGCTGGCCTGGTGGCCGCGCCGAGCGGTGTGGTGGCGGTGCTGATCTCACCACTGGTGGGGCGCTTTATGGGCAAGTACGACGCGCGCTGGTTCGCCAGCGCCTCGTTCCTGTTCTTCGCCATCTCCTACTTCATGCGCGCCGGCTACACCGCCGATTCGAGCTTCTGGGCCTTCGTCATCCCGCTGCTGGTGCAGGGCGTGGCCATGGGCATGTTCTTCGTCGCCATGCTGACCATCTCGCTGGACCGCCTGCCGCCGCACCGGCTGCCCTCGGCTTCCGGCCTCAACAACTTCCTGCGCATCACCGGCGGCAGCTTCGCCACTTCGCTGACCACGACGTACTGGGATCGGCGCGAGGCGCTGCACCAGTCGCGCCTGGTGGAGTCGGTCACGCCTTACGATCCGGCCTACCAGCTGTCCATGACGCAGCTGCACGGCCTGGGCCTGAGCGACCAGTCGTCCGCCGCGACCCTGATGCGCGGCGTCATCGGCCAGGGCTATCTGCTGTCCAGCCTGGACATCTTCTATTTCTCGGGCTGGGTGGCGCTGCTGTTGATCCCGCTGTGCTGGATCGTGCGCAGGCCGGCGAGCGGCGGCGGCGCGGTCGCCGCGGCGGACTAGTTTTAACTGGTAGTTTCAACAGGCAGTTTTACCGGCGGGCGCTGGTAAAGGTGGAGCGGTCGCGGCGGCGGGTCGGTTTCTGAAGAGCCTGATCCTCCGCCGCGGCCGTTTCCATTTTTGTTGGGGTTCGCTGCGCTCACCCCAACCTACTAAAAATCAATGCAATACAGCCATTTGCACTGATTGCCGAAAAATAACGGCGATCCCCTGTCGATTCGCCGCCGCCTCGCGCGACGTGGTTATGGAGACCGGAATTGAAACCCGGTCCGACCTCAACCACCGCGAGGACATCATGAAAGTTGAAGCCTATCTGTCGTTTGAAGGCCGCGCCAACGAGGCGATCGAGCATTACCGCAAAGCCGTCGGCGCCGACGTCACCCTGCTGATGCGCTTCAAGGAAGCGCCGCCCGAAGCGCAGAGCTGCGCGGACAGTGCCGAAAAGATCATGCACGCAGCCTTAAGCATCGGCGAAAGCACGGTGCTGGTCTCCGACGGCCAGTGCAGCGGCAAGAGCGCGTTCCAGGGTATCTCGCTGTCGCTGACGGTGAAGGACGAGGCCGAGGCGGAGCGCCGCTACGCCGCGCTGGCCGAGGGCGGCAAGGCCCTGCTGCCGCTGCATAAGCCGTTTTTCGCCAGAAGCTTCGGTATGGTCGCCGACCGCTTCGGGGTACAGTGGATGGTGATCGCACCGGTCTGAAACCATACCAAAGGGAATGATGATTTTTCGCCAACATGGAGCCACACAATGACCATCACCATCACCGCCTTTGAACGGTCGCCCGATGGCGGCAAGGGACTGGCGCGGGATACGCGCGTTCGCTGGGCACTCGAAGAAGCGGGCCAAGCCTACGAGGTTCGCCTTGTTTCGTCCCTCGCGATGAAAGAACCCGCGCATTTGCGCCTTCATCCTTTCGGCCAGATTCCAACCTATGAGGAAGGCGATCTCGCCCTGTTCGAGACCGGCGCGATCGTGTTCCATATTGCCGAGCGCCATGCGGGTCTGCTGCCGGACGATGCCAATGCCCGGGCGCGTGCGGTCACATGGATATTTGCCGCGCTCAACACCGTGGAGCCGCCGATCCTTGAACTCGTAACGGTCAGGTTTCTGGAGGGCGACAAGCCCTGGAGCAAGGAGCGCCTGCCTCTGGTGGTGGATCGCATCCGCGGTCGGTTGGGCCAGCTATCCGCCTACCTGGGCGATGCCGACTGGCTCGATGGCGGGTTCAGCGCGGGCGACCTGATCATGGTGTCGGTGCTGCTCAGGCTGAGACCATCGGGCATCCTGGACGAATTTCCGAGCCTGGCTGCCTATGTCGCCCGCGGCGAAGCGCGGCCCGCATACCAACGCGCTTTCGCCGCCCAATTGGCGATTAACGCCAGCAAACCAACAGCCGGCTGATCGAGGGGCCAGTGCGGCGCTGGCCCCTCCCTCGATACGCCCCGCGCAGCGAGAGAGGGGTCAAGAGAAATTGCAGCTAGCCGTCAAGCAGATGCGCCATCGCCGGGTGGTAGCGATGGCCCGAGGCGGCGCCCTGCGGGGCGATCGACTCGATATGCTCCAGTTCCGCGTTGCTCAGCACGATGCCCGGCGCGGCCAGGTTTTCTTCCAGACGAGCCAGGCTGGTGGTGCCAGGGATCGGCACGATGTCCGTGCCCTGCGCCAGCAGCCAGGCCAGGGCCAGCTGCGATGGCGTACAGCCCTTCTGCTTGGCGATGGCATTGATCTGTTCCACCAGCTCCAGGTTCTTGGCGAAGTTCTCGCCCTGGAAACGCGGCGACTCGCGCCGCCAGTCGTCCGGTGCCAGGTCTTCCAGCTTCCTGAAACGCCCGGCGAGAAAACCGCGGCCGAGCGGGCTGTACGGCACGAAGCCAATGCCCAGTTCGCGCAGCGTGGGCAGGATCTCGTCCTCCGGATCGCGGCTCCACAGGGAATACTCGGTCTGCAAGGCGCTGATCGGATGCACCTTGTGGGCGCGGCGGATGGTGGAAGGCGCGGCCTCGGACAGGCCGAGATAACGCACCTTGCCCTGCCGCACCAGTTCCGCCATGGCGCCGATGGTGTCCTCGATCGGCACGCTCGGGTCGACGCGGTGCTGGTAGTACAGATCGATGTAATCGACGCCGAGCCTTTGCAGCGAGGCTTCGCAGGCGGCGCGCACGTATTCGGGGCTGCCGCTGACGCCGCGATTGCTGCTGCCGGGCTGGCGCACGATGCCGAACTTGGTGGCCAGCACCACCTTGTCGCGCCGGCCCTTCAGCGCCTTGCCGACGGTCTGCTCATTGGTGTGCGGGCCATAGACGTCCGCGGTGTCGAGAAAGCTGACGCCCAGATCGAGAGCGCGATGAATCAGCGCGATGCCTTCGGCCTCGCTGGCGCCGCTGCTGGAATAGAAATCGGACAGGCCCATGCAGCCGAGGCCGAGGGCGGAAACCTGCGGGCCTTCTTTGCCCAGTTGACGTTGCTGTTGCATGACTGCTCCTTGATTGATTGGGATCGACTGGTGGATGCGTTTCCGTACTACCGATTCAATAACGCCGTGCCGGCTACGTTGTAGCGCGCACCGGCGATGGCGGCTTGCGGCGCCGCCGCTTCGATCCTGGCCAGCTCTTCGCGGCTCAGCCTGATGCCGGCCGCGGCCAGGTTCTCTTCCAGGCGTGCGGGGCTGCTGGTTCCGGGAATCGGCACCAGGTCCTCACCCTGCGCCAATACCCAGGCGAGAGCAAGCTGAGAAGGCGTGCAGCCTTTCTCCGCGCCGATGGTCTTGATCTGCTCCAGCACCTGCAGATTCCTGGCGAAGTTCTCGCCCTCGAAACGCGGCGAGTTGCGGCGCCAGTCGTCGGCGGCCAGATCTTCCAGCTTGCTGAAGCGGCCGGCGAGGAAGCCGCGGCCGAGCGGGCTATAGGGGACGAAGCCGATGCCCAGCTCGCGCAGCGTCGGCAGGATCTCGTCCTCCGGCTCGCGGCTCCACAGCGAGTATTCGGTCTGCAGCGCGGAAATCGGATGCACCTTGTGGGCGCGCCGGATGGTGGAAGGCGCGGCCTCGGACAGCCCGAGGTAGCGGACCTTGCCCTGCCGCACCAGCTCAGCCATGGCGCCGACGGTTTCTTCAATCGGCACCTCGGCATCAACGCGGTGCAGGTAATACAGGTCGATGTGGTCTACGCCGAGGCGCTGGAGTGACTGCTCGGCGGATTGGCGCACGTCTTCCGGCCGGGCGCTGACGCCCCGGCCGGCGGCGATGCCGGTGAGCCCGAACTTGGTGGCCAGCACGGCCTGGTCGCGCCGGCCGCGCAGCGCCTTGCCGACTTTCAGCTCCGAATCGCCATAGACATTGGCGGTGTCGAGCAGGGTCGTGCCCAGATCGAGCGCGCGGTGGATCAGGTCCACGGCGGATTGGTCGTCACGCACGCTGCTGGAGTAGATATCGGCGATGCCCAGGCTCATGCAGCCGAGGCCGATGGCTGAGACGGTCAAGCCCTGTGTTCCCAGTTTGCGGGTTTGCATGGTGTTGCTCCTGAATTGTTTGAAAGCTGAAGTTCGAATAAGTGCCTTGAGCGGCCGGACTCAGTGCGCACCGGCGCCGCTGATCCGCACCGGCTGGTGATAGCCCGCCGGCTTGTCGCCGACACTGGCGCCGCCGTGGACCATGCCCTGCAACTCGGCGCCGAAGAAGTAGTACGGGTACTGCTGCTCGGGTGCACTGACGGCGTCCAGCCTGTCGGCGAGTTCCCGCGGCAGCTGGAAGTCCAGAGCGCCGAGGTTATCGTCGAGCTGCGATAACTTGGTGGCGCCGACAATCACCGAGGCCACACCGGGGCGGTTGGCGACCCAGTTCAGCGCCACCTGGGCCATGCTGCGGCCGGTCTGCTGCGCGGCCTGCTCCAGCGCCGCCACGATCTTCCAGTTGCGCTCGGTGAATTTCTGGAAAGCGGGATTGGCGCTGTCCTTCATCGCCTGCAGGCGACCCGCGCCGTCCTTGCCGGCCTTGTACTTGCCGGAGAGCAGCCCGCTGGCCAGCGGACTCCACACCATGATGCCCATACCGAGCTGCTGCGCCAGCGCGGTGTATTCGCGTTCGATGTTGCGCTCCACCAGCGAGTATTCGAGTTGCAACGCCACCGAAGGTTCCCAGCCGCGCAGCTCGGCCAGGGTCTGCGCCCGCGCCGCGTACCAGGCGGGGACGTTGGAGAAGCCGGCATGGCGCACCTTGCCGGAGCGGACCAGGTCGTCGAAGGTGCGCATCACTTCTTCCGGCGGCGTCACCTGGTCCCAGGCGTGCAGCAGGTAGAGATCGATGTAATCGGTGCCGAGGCGCTTGAGCGAGCCTTCCACAGCGCGCAACACGTTCTTGCGCTGGTTGCCGCCGCTGTTCGGATTGGGGCGGCCGCCAGCGGAGGCATCGTTGAAGGTGAACTTGCTAGCGATCACCATGCGGTCGCGCGTGCCGGACTCCCGCACAAACTTGCCGAGCATTCGCTCGCTGTTGCCGCCGGTGTAGCCGTCGGCGGTATCGAGAAAGTTGCCGCCGGCTTCTAGGTAGCGGTCGAAAATCGCCCACGCTTCCTTTTCCTCCGAGCCCCAGCCCCAGTCGGTGCCGAAGGTCATAGTGCCCAGGGCCAGGCGGGAAACGCGCAGGCCGCTGCGGCCCAGGGTGTAGTAGTGATCGACTGACATTGCGCTGCTCCTTGCTGATCGGGTCTGTGGGGCTGGACGGCGAATCGTTCGCCGCCATGGAGTGCATCCTGAGCCTTGCGACTCCGCGGAAAAAGCGGCACGATCTACATGGTTTATGAAGTTCCACTTCACAATAGAGGCTCGATGAGCCGAACACAGGTCGGACCGGAGCATTTGCCCGCCGTGGCGGCCTTCGCCCGCGTGGCGCAGCACGCCAGCTTCACCCGCGCCGCGGCGGAGCTGGGGGTCAGCCCCTCGGCCCTGTCGCAGACGGTGCGCGCCCTCGAAACCAAGCTGGGCATGCGCCTGCTCAACCGCACCACCCGGCGCGTCGGCGTCACCGAGGCCGGCGCGCAGTTCCTGCAGCGCGTACTGCCGGCGCTGGAACAGCTCGGCACCGCTTTCAGCGAGCTGGACGAATTGCGCGGCAAGCCGACCGGCACCCTGCGCATCAACCTGCCGCGCATGGCCATGGCGACGCTGCTGGCGCCGATGCTGGGCGAGTTCTGCCGCGCCTATCCGGAGATCTGCCTCGACCTGACCGCCGACGACCGCCTCGTCGACCTGGTCGGGGAAGGCTACGACGCCGGCATCCGCCTGGGCGAGCGCCTGGCACAGGACATGATTGCGATCCGCGCCACCCGCGAGCAGCGCTGCGCCGTGGCCGGCTCGCCGGAGTATTTCCGCCGCAATCCCAAACCGGCGGAGCCCGCCGACCTGCACGAGCACCCCTGCTTCCGTTTCCGCTTCAGCAGCGGCGTCATCTACCGCTGGGAGTTCGGCCGCGACGGCAAGGACTTCGAGATCGACGTCGACGGCCCGCTGATCTGCAACGACAACGGCCTGGTCATCGCCGCCGCCAAGCAGGGGCTCGGCCTGGCTCACGTGATGGAAGAGCTGATCCAGGACGAGCTGCGCAGCGGCGAGCTGGTGCGCGTGCTGGAAGACTGGTGCCCGCCCTT
>JAMFRN010000152.1 GCA_026224805.1 Nevskia soli | reverse complement strand
CGGATCGAGCCGCCGCCGTCGGTGGCATGTGCCGCCGGCATGACGCCCGCGGCGACCCGGGCGGCGGCGCCGCCGGAGGAGCCGCCGGAAGAGCGCTGCAGATTCCAGGGGTTGCGGGTCGGCCCGTGCAGCACCGACTCGGTGGTCACCGACAGGCCGAACTCCGGACTGGTCGAAGTGCACAGGATGATGAGGCCGGCGGCGCGGAAACGGCCGACCAGCTCGGCATCGCCGGCCGCCACGTGGTCCCGGTAGGCGCGGCTGCCGTGGGTCAGGCGCGCACCAGCCACCGCGTGATACAGATCCTTGACCGCCCAAGGCACTCCGGCGAACGGTCCGGCGACGGGCGCGCTGGCCTGGCGGCGCGCCGATTCGTAGAGGCGCTCGACCACGGCGTTGATCTGCGGGTTGACCTGCTCCGCGCGCAGGATAGCGGTCTCCACCAGCTCGGCGGCGCTGACCTCACCCTGCCGCACCAGCGCGGCCAGGCCAACAGCGTCATGCGCGACGTAAGCCTCAAAACCGATTCCTGCCGACATGGACGCCATCTCCGGATTGGCTCTCGGCCTACAGCTTCAAAGTGAGACGCAGGTCGATGGTGCGGGGGCGCACGAAGGCACCGAATTCACCGTCGCTCGAATTGCCGAGATGGTCGAGCTGCGCCCCGACCAGGGAGTGCGTATTGAGCAGGTTGGTGGCGTTGACGGTCAACGCCGGCGCCATGAATACGTACGGGAAGCTCAGATTGTAATTGAAGTCCAGGGTGTTGAAATGGAAGATGACCTTATCGTGTTCGATGTCGTTGAAGGCCTCGCCTTCGTGGGTGAAAGTCACTCCGGCGCCGGTGCGGACCGGACCGAACTTGGTGTTGTAGGACAGGGTCGTCGCAGTCTGCAGGCGCGGCGCCGCCGGCAGGTCGGTGCCGACCGGGATGAAGAGGCCGCTGGACGTGGTGTAGGGCTCCGCCACCTTGGCGTGGATGTAGGAGGCGACATTGACAAAGATCAGGCCGGGGATCGGCGTCAGATAGCGAATCGAAGTCTCGATGCCCTTGCTGCGCGCCGCACCGATGTTCTCGGTGTAGTTGGTGACGCCGTCCGGCGTGGTCTGCTGCAGCTGCAGATTTTTCCAGTTGAGCAGGAACACGGTGCCATCCAGCTGCAGCGTCTTGTGGAAGGCGTCGGTGCGCAGGCCGGTTTCGTAGCTCCAGATCGTGCTGGGCTTGTACTGCAGCGGGAAGGTGTTGTCGGTCGGCAGCGGCGCCGGCTCGTTGAAGCCGCCGAACTGGAAGCCGTGCGCGCCGTTGGCGTACCACAGGATGTTGTCGGTGGCCTGCAGCGTGACCGACGCCTTGGGATTGAAGCCGCCCGCCTGCAGCGTCTTGTCGCCGCCGTAGTTCTCGATCGTTCCGAGGGGCGCGGTGACGCCGCCGAGCGTCACGTTGCCGCTCATGTGTTCGCGGTACAGGCGGCCGCCGATGTTGAGGTTCAGCTTGTCTTTGAACAGCTTGCGCGTCAGCTCGCCGAACACCGATTCCTCCCTGGCGGTCAGCGGAGAATAGTGGACGTCCTCGATCGACAGGCCCTGCGGCGTCGGGAACAGCAGGTTCAGCAGATCGCCCGGCTGGCCGATGAGGCCCAGGGTGTTGAAGATCGAACCCAGCTGTGCGGTGTTGGCGACATAGATGTTTTCCGTCAGATCCGCACTGTACCTGTCGATGTACGCGCCGAGGAGCCACACCCATGGGCCGCCCGGAGTGGACACCAGGCGCAGCTCCTCGGCATCCGACCTGCTGTTGATGTAGGAGTAAGAGCGCAAGGTCTGTATCCCGGCCACCGCCAGGGGCTCGACCAGGGCGCTGGTGTCGTAGTCGATGTCCTGCGTCTTGGTCGAATGCGAGGACTCGGAGATCACAGTGAACCAGTCGAAGTTGTAGCGTATGTCCAGGTTCTCCACCGTGAAGGCCTGGGACGAAGTGCTGGGACCCGGCGTATCGGTACGGATGAACTGACCGCCGGTGTTGTTGGCGATGCTCAGGTCGTTCTTGTGGCCTTGCTGCTGCAGGTAGAAGGCATTGACCGTGAGGCGATCGAACGGCTGCCACAAGCCCATGAAGCGATGCATGCGCTTGTAGCCATTGTCCGCGTCCTTGATGTTCTTGCCGTTGGCATTGACATCGTCGTACAGCCCAGGGGTCTCCTGCACCACGTCCACCGCGCGCACGGCAATGGTGCTGCCGAGCGGGATGTTGACGGCGCCGCCGTAGGTCTCGCCGTGCCCGTCCGCCTGCGGGTGCAGCCAGTCGGCGAAGCCCTTGAAGGCCCAGTTGCCCAGCTCTGGCTTGTTCAGCACGTAGCGGATGGCACCGTTCAGCGCCGAGGCGCCGAACAGGGTGCCCTGCGGGCCTTTCAGCACTTCCAGATCGTGCAGGTCGAAGGGATCGAGATCGGGCACCAGGTAGCTGGCATAGGGGTCGCCCATCGACACGTCGTCGATCAGCGTGCCGACGGTGGTGTTGGCGCCCGGCTGCGGGCCGATGCCGCGGATCGAGATGGTGCGGCTGTTGTTGGTGTCGCCTTCCTGCAGGGTGATGCCGGGGATGTACTTGAGAAAATCCTCCATCTCGCGCGCGCCGATGTCCTCCAGATCCTTGCCCTTGAGCACATCCACCGTGGACGGAATCTTGCGCACCGATTCCTCGCGCTTGGTGGCAGTGACCATGACCTCACCGAGCTGGGCCGCGGGCTTCGCTTCCGCCGGCGCGGCGGTGCTGTCCTGCGCGACGATCTGGACCGGGGCCGGGGCGGGAGCGGGCGCTGCGGCTTCCTGCGGCGGCGCGGCCGGTGTAACTGGTACAGCCGGTGTGGCCGGCGGAGTCGGCGCATCGTCGGCGCGCGCTACCGCGCCGGTGGCGACAGCCGCGCACAAACCGAGCCGCAGCAGTGAGCAAAAGATGACGAGCCCGCCTTGCATTGTGAATCGCATTCCCCACTCTCCTGATTTCCACATCCGGGACTAACGCCCGGTTTTGATTGAAACCGCTTGCTACAAGTGCCTGGCTTGAAGCCAGGCGCTGCAGTCCTCCATCCAGTGTTCGCTGTCGGTGCCCTTCTTGAAGCCGTGGCCGCCGTGCTGGTAGATATGCAGCTCGACCGGTGCGCCGCCGGCCTGCCAGGCGGCGACGATCGGGCGGGTGGCGATGGCGGTGAGCGGATCGTCCGCCGCCGCCGCCGCGAACAGCGGCGGCGCGTCCGCCGGCACATGACCCACGTCGAGCGGGCCGCTGTAGAGCGCCGCACTGAAGTTGGGACGGTCGTGCACGTCAGCCGTCAATGAAGTACCGATGGTGACCATGCCGCCGGCCGAGAAACCGATCATGCCGATGCGGTCCGGCGCCAGGTGCCACTGCGCCGCCCGGGCGCGGACGAAGCGCACCGCCTGCACGCCGTCGGCGATGGCCGGAGTGGCGAGCGGCTCGATCTCCCCGATCTTGCTGCCGTCGAGCAGCGGCGGCAGCTCGTGCAGCATTTCCAGCAGGAACAGGAACTCGGAATGCGCCGTGGGCTTGAGCCGGTAATGCAGGATGAAGCCGGCGATGCCCCGGTCGTTGAGCCAGTGCGCGATGCGTTCGCCCTCGCCTTCCATGGTGAGGAAGCGGAAGGCGCCGCCGGGGCAGATGATCATGCCGGTGCCGGTGGCCTTCGCCGCATCCGGCAGGTAGACGTCGATCGAAGCCTGCCGCACGTTGCGCACGTAGTGCTCGTGCCAGCCCGCGGTCGAATCCTGCTCGCGCGGCTCGCCGCTGTCGGCGCCCGCCGCCGCGTCCGGCCAGATCGGCAGGTTGAGCGGCGCCGCCAATGCAGCCGCGGCGCACAGCAAGCCGGCCGCAGCGGCGCCGCACAGCGCAGCGGCGCCGCACAGCAGCGAGGTCTTCATGGCGCGGCCTCTGGCGCCGCCGGCACGGGATAGCTGAATTCGTACTGGCCGGAACCGAGATCGAGTGTCAGCCCCGCGGCATCCGCGCGCACATCCAGCAGGCCCGGGTCTCCCGCCAGGACGTCGCGGCCGCCCTCGCGCACCGCGTTCGCCGCCGTGTCCGGCAGGCGCAAGCTGGCGCGGCTGTTTGGCGGAATGCGCAGCTTGAGCGTGCGGCTGCCGCCCTGGTCGCTCCAGGCGGATTCCAGTTCGCCGTAGGGCGTGTCCAGCCGCGCCGCGGCACTGCTCAACCCGCCGCCCGGCTGCGGTTGCAGCAGGATATGCCGGTAGCCCGGCTGCGCCGGATCGAGCTGGATGCCGGCGATGGTCTGGTACATCCACTCGCCGACCGCGCCGTAGGCATAGTGGTTGAAGGAATTCATCTCGGCGGTCTGGAAAGACCCGTCCGGCTTGATGCCGTCCCAGCGCTCCCAGATGGTGGTCGCGCCGCGCGTGACCGGGTAGAGCCAGGAGGGGAAGTCGCGGCGCAGCAGCAGCTGGTAGGCGGTGTCCAGCTGGCCGTAGCGGCTGAGCACCTGCAGCAAGTGCGGCGTGCCGAGGAAGCCGGTGGTCAGGTGCCCGGCCTGCTTCACGCTTTGCGCCAGGCGCTGCGCCGCCGGCGCGCGCAGCTCCTCCGGCAGCAGATCGAAGTCCAGCGCCAGCACGTAGGCGGCCTGGGTGCCCGCGCCGACCTGTCCGTCCGGCTTGACGAACTGCTGGCGGAACGCCAGCCTCACGTTCTCGAACAGCTGCGTGTAGCGCGCCGCCTCATCCTGCTTGCCGAGCACCGCCGCGGCCTGCGCCACGATGCTGGCCGAGTGGGCCAGGTAGGCAGTGGAGATCAGATCGGTGGCGGTAGCGCCCTGGCGGTGACGCTCCTCCGAGCCGAAGTCGAGCCAGTCGCCGAACTGGAAGCCGCCCGTCCAGATCAGCCGCTCGCCGGCCTGCGCCCGCTCGTAGTCCACCCACCGCGCCATGCTCGGGTACTGCGCCGCCAGCATGCCGGTATCGCCGTAGGCCTGGTACAGCGTCCAGGGCACGATGGTGGTGGCGTCGCCCCAGCCGGCGGCGCCCATCACCGGCAGCTTCTTCGGCACCCGTGGGATATCAGGAATGACCCAGGCCAGGCTGCCGTCCGGGTGCTGGTCGACGGCGAGGTCGGCGAGCCAGGAGGCATAGAAGCGCGACACGTCGAGATTGAAAGCTGCGGTGGGCGCGAACACTTCGGCGTCGCCGGTCCAGCCGAGGCGCTCGTCGCGCTGCGGGCAATCGGTCGGCACGGCGAGGAAGTTGCCTTTCTCGCTCCACAGGATGTTGTGCTGCAACTGGTTGAGCAGCGCGTCCGAGGTTTCGAAGCTGCCGGTCTGCTGCATGTCGGCGTAGAGCACCACGCCGGTGAGACTGTCCGGCGTCAGCGTGCCGGGGTAGCCGTCGACCGCAACATAGCGGAAGCCCTGGTAAGTAAAGTGCGGCTCATAGGTCTCGACGCCCTGGCCGCTCAGGGTGTAGCGGATTTCCTGGGTGGCGCTGCGCAGGTTCTCGGTGTACAGGTTGCCGGCGGCGTCCAGCACCTCGGCGTGGCGCAGCCGCACCACCGTACCGGCCGGTCCCTGCACCCGCAGGCGCACCCAGCCGACCATGTTCTGGCCCATGTCGGCCACGGTTTCACCGGACGGGGTGCGGAAAATACGCACCGGCTTGAGCTCCTCGTGACGGCGCACCGGTGCGCCGGCCTCGGCCACCAGGGTTTCGCCCGAGCTGGCCGCCACGCTGACGCCCGACCAATCGCGGTCGTCATAGCCCGGGCTGCTCCAGCCGGCTTTTTCCAGACGCGCGTCGTAGGTCTCGCCCAGATAGATTTCCGACATGCGGATCGGCCCGGTCGAGGATTTCCAGCTGGCGTCGCTGACCACGGTTTCCTCGCTGCCGTCCTCGTACAGCAGGTGCAGCTGCAGCAGCAGGCCCAGGGTGTTGCCGTAGTGGTTGCGCGAGTCCACCAGGCTGCCGCGGTACCAGCCGTCGGCAAGCACCGCGCCGGCGGCGTTGGTGCCTTCCGCCAGCAGGTCGGTGACGTCGTAGACCTGGTAGGACAGGCGCCGGTCGTAGCTGGTCCAGCCCGGCGTCAGCACGTCTTTGCCGACACGGTGGCCGTTGAGGTACAGCTCGTACAGGCCATGGCTGGTGACGTAGGCGCGCGCGCTGCGCAGCCGGCCGTGCAGGCGGAACTCCTTGCGCAGCAGCGGCGGCGTGTAGTCCTTGCTCGAGTCCGGCGCCGGGGCCGGCTCGATCCACTGCGCCGTCCAGTCCGCCGGGACGAGCAGGCCCATCTCCCAGTACGCCGGCTCGCTCCAGGTCGAGGCTTTGCCCTGCTCGTCCCACACCCGCACCTGCCACCAGTCGCGCTGGCCCGAGCGCAGGCCCGCACCGGCGTAAGGTTGCAATATCGATTCCGCGGAAGCCTGCTTGCCGGAATCCCACAACAGCGTGCCGTTCTCGCCCAGGTTCTCGAGCGATCCGGCGACGCGGATCTGGTAGGCGCTCTGCATCACGCCGCGTCGTGACGAACGCAGCTGCCAGCTCAGGCGGGGTGTGGACGCGTCGATGCCCAGCGGATCGGTCCGATGCTCGGTGCTGAGGGCCGCCACGGTGACCGCGGACTGGGTATCGCCAGGACCGGACAACGGAGCACAGGCCGTACCCCACAACAGCAGCAGTGCGGCGATGGCACAGCGCGACCTCACAACCGCGCCCCGGCCAGCCACGGCACCGGAGCGGGAAACTCCAGAGTTCCGGCGCAGGCACAGGAAATGATTGATGCCCAAACTGATGCTCCGATATGCACTGCCGCCTGGCTTCGGCGCGACTACGTTCGATAATTTACAATCATCTGCAATCATATTTGTATATTTTCCAATCTTAGTCAAGCAATAGGCGGCGGCAAAATCCCCTTCCGGGGCAAGCCGGATCAGCACAGCCGGGCGGACCTCCAGGCCCGGAGAGCAGCGATCCGGCGGCCGCCGGGCAAGCTGGTTTCAGGGCGGAATTCCGGGCTGGCGTCTCAAGGCTGCAGCCGTCGCTCGCCAAGCTTCACCGTGGCCACCGGGCCCAGATGCCGCGCCGATTCGCCCAGCGCAAAGCGGTACTCTCCGGCCTTGATCAGCCAGCCGTGCTGGTCCCAGTCGGCCAGCAGTCGCGGGTCGACCTCCAGGCTCAGCTTGCGACTCTCGCCGGGTTGCAGATCCAGCTTGCCGAATGCGGCGAGGCGCTCGACCGGCTGGCCCGCCGCGTTGAGCAGATAGAGCTGCGCCACGTACTGGCCCTCGCGCTCGCCGATGTTCCTGACGCTGAAACTCGCCTTCACCGTGTCACCGCCGCGCAGCGCGAGCGCACCGTGCTCGAAGCGGGTGTAGCTGAGGCCGTGACCGAAGGGAAACAGCGGCTGATGATCGTGCGCGGCGAACCAGCGGTAGCCGGCGTCGGCGCCTTCCGGGTAGCGGACCATGTTCTCCTCGGCGCTCAACTGCGAACCATCCTCCTGGCCCAGCGCCGGCAGAGGGCCGCGCGGATTCTGATCCTCGCTCGCCGGGAAGGTGATCGGCAACCGCCCCGAAGGATTGACCGTACCGCTGAGGACGGCGGCGATCGCCTCGCCACCCTTCTGGCCCGGATACCAGGCCTCGATCACCGCCTTGACGCCAGCCAGCCAGGGCATCAGCACCGGATTGCCGGTTTCGAGCACCACCACAGTGTTGGGGTTGGCTTTGGCCACGGCCTGGATCAGCTCATCCTGGCCGCCGGGCAGGGACAGGTTGCCGGCGTCCAGTCCTTCTGTCTGCCACTTGGTGGCGAAGACGATGACGACATCGGCGCGCGCGGCGTGGACCGCGGCTTCGTCGGTATCGTAGCCGCTGTCGTAGCTGATTTTCGCCGCCGGCAGCGCCGCTTTCAGCGCCCGCACCGGCGCGGACGGCACGATCAGCTGGCCGACTGGCCGTTTCACCAGCCAGTGCACATCGTTGGGGATGATGGCGGCTTCGCCGCCGACCGGAGTGACCTGGCTGGAACCGCCGCCGGCCATCACCCCGGCGATGGCGTAGCCGCCGACCACCAGGATCGACTGCGGCTTGGCGGCGAGCGGCAGCACGCCCTCGTTCTTGAGCAGGACGATGCCCGCGGCTTCCTCGGCCTGCGCCACCTTGCCGTCCGCGTCGTAATCGATGGGCGTCTGCACCGGCGGGTGATCGGCGCCCACCGCGTAGAGCGAGCGCAGGATGCGGCGCACCGCATCGGACAGGCGCTCCTTGCTCACCCGTCCGGCGGCGTACTCAGCCTTGAGCGGCTCGTCGAACCAGACCTTGCGATCCAGCTCGGCGCCGGACTGCTGGTCGAGGCCGGCGTTGAAATAGCTGGCGTCGTGCACCGCCGCCCAGTCCGACATGACCCAGCCCTTGTAGCCCCAGTCGCCCTTCAGCACCTGATTGAGCAGGAAGTCGTTGTCGCAGGCATAGAAACCACCAACCTGGTTGTAGGCGCACATCACCGCACCAGGCTGGCCACGCTCGATGGCGATCTCGAAGGCCAGCAGGTCGCTTTCGCGCAGGGCCGCCTCTTCCATGCGCGCGTCGAGGGTACGCCGCAGGGTTTCCTGGTCGTTGAGCGCGAAGTGCTTGATGGACGAGACCACACCGGCGCTCTGGATGCCGCGGCTGGCCTCGCCGCCGAGGATGCCGGACAGCAGCGGGTCTTCGCCCAGGTATTCGAAATTGCGGCCGTTGCGCGGATCGCGGGTGAGGTTCACGCCCGGACCGAGCAGCACGTTGAAGCCCTTGGCGTGCGCCTCGCCGCCGATCATCGCGCCGGACGCGTAGGCGAGCGCCGGGTCGAAGCTCGCCGCCAGCGCCAGGCTAGCCGGGAGGGCCGTGGCGACGTCGCCTTCGCGCAGCTGGAAGGGGTTGACCACACCCAGGCTGGCGTCGCTCTCGGCGATGACGGGAATGCCGAGGCGCTCGATGCCGGTGACCACGCCCGGAACAACCGGCAGCCCGGGGATCAGTCGCGCGGGCTTGCCGGGTTCGATGATGATGGGCAGATGGCTGTGCAGCAGGTGGAAGCGCTCCGCATCCGTCATCTGCGCCTCGGTGGCGGCGGCGCGCCGGTCGGCATCGGCCGGATCGGCCGGCGCGGCCGCAGCCACGCCGCCGGTACCAATGAGTATCGCGGCGAACAACGGGACGAGCTTCATCGACTTCTCCATCAATGTAGTTGTTGCGAAGATTTGCGCGGCCTACTTTCGCGGCGCGCTCGGCTCGAAGCTGCGGTAGTCCTGCGGATCGCCGCCGCCCTTGTACTTGGCCCACAGCGGATACGGATATAGCGGCCGCGTGAATTTCACCCGGGCCGGGTCCGCCGGCTCGCGCATGAAGTCGGCGGCGCTGGTGATAGGTTCGACGTGCGAGGCCTTGATCAGGTCCGGCGCCCGACCCTGCTCCACCCAGGCCTCCAGGCTGCCCAGATAGTCGGCAGTGCTGGCGCCCGCGCCGCCGCCGCAGTGGTCGCGCCCCGGCACCATGAACAGCCGCGCGAAGCGCCGCGTCTGCTCGGCGCCGCCCATCACCCGCTCGACCGTCTCGTAGTAGTCGATGGTACGCAGCGGAAACGGCGTGCCGCTGTCGCTCCAGCCCTGCACCAGCAGCAGCTTGCCGCCTGCTTCCTGGAACGGGCGCAGATCCGGATTGGTGGCGCTGTAGAGCGCCGCCATCACGCCTTCGCGCTGGTAGTCGGCGTCGAAGTCGAAGTCCGCCGCCTTCCAACCCGGGCCGGCGTCCGGCAGGAAGGCGAGGTAGCGGAAAAAGTCCACCACGGCCCTGGCCGCGACCGGCCTGGTCACGGCGAAGCCGAACACGCCTTGTTCCGCGCCCGGCATGGGATGGCCGCGAGCGATCTGCCGGCCCTGCGCGGTCATCGGACCGGCATAAACCTTGTGCGCCGCCTCCACCTGGACCGGCGTCAGGCAGCCGCCCTGCTGGCCGGCGCCGCAGGCGAGTTGCGCGGGGTCGAAGCGGCAGGCCGGCGGATTGCCGATAATGCCGTCGCGCAGGCCGTCGTCGGCGTCGCAGGCAGCGATCGCCGCGTTGTGCATCGACTCCAGGTCGGCAGGTGTGAACAGCGCTTTGCCGTCGGCGTCGGTGAGGGCGCGCAGGTCGTAGAGGAAGCTGGTGAAGGCGCCGCTCAGGTCGAGCGCCGGCTCCATCGCCAGGATGCCGTCGAAGTCCCAGGGAAAACGCTCCGCTGCGATCAGCGCCTGGCGTCCGCCATTGGAGCAGCCGAGGAAATAGCTGTGGGTGGGCGCGGCCGCGTAATAACGCTGCGCGATCGCCCGCTCCGCCAGCAACACCACATGCAGCGAGCGGTAGGCATAGTCCAGCTCGGCTTGCAGGTTGTCGTAAGCCCACAGGGCGTCGAGCGTAGACAGGCCGTGCTCGCCCGGGCCGGTGGTATGGCCCTGGTCGGAACGGATGCAGGCGTAGCCGCGCCGCACCGCGTCATCGCAGATCTGGCGATCCTCCGGCACCTGGGTCGAGCCGGCGAAGCCGCCGGAGCCGATCTCGAGCAGCTTGCCGTTCCAGTTCGCGGCCGGCAGCTTCATCTCGAAACCCACCTGCGGCGCGACATAGCCCCGTACCAGGCAGGCCGCCGGAACGTCGCCGGCGGCGTCCAGCAAGGTGGCTTCCATCACCCTGGTCGGCGCCTCGGGCAAGCCGGCGAAATCGGTGGTCTTCAGCGTCTCGCAGGCGATCTGGAGCAATTGCGGCGATGTCTGCGGCAGCGTCTGCGATACGGCGTTCGGCGACACGACACCTAGGCTCAGGCACAGCAGAGTCAACGCCGGAAGTGCGAACTTGTTCATGTCGCTCCAGAATCTCAGGCAGGGGTTTCCGGGCGCTGCTGCGGGCAGCAGAATCCGGGCGCGGACGCACGGAATCGACGATGTCTCAAGCAGGCTCCTCCTCTACTGCTGATTTGTGGCCTTAAACAACCACAATCAATATATTATGATCAATTGCAATCATACTCGTATATGATCCAATCTTAGTCAAGCACAGAACGAGAGGAGACAAGATGAGTCCCTGCCGTCACCCATACCATCGTCGTTACGCCTGGATCGCCTTTGCCGCCCTGGGCCTGGCAGCCGCCGCGGCGGCGGACCCGAACGGAGCGGGCGCGCCGAACTCTGCGACTGCTGCAACCCCGGCACCTGCTCCCGGGCAACCCCCACAACAACCCTATTACATCCCGCCCTCGATATCGCCCCAGGCGCGGGCTTTCTACGAGAAGGCGCTGCCCATGGTGCTCAAGGCGCAGGCTGCGCGGCCGGTGGCGCATACCGCCGCCGACTTCCAGGCGCGGCGCGCGGCCCTGCTGACCGGCGTGGACGAGCGCAATGCGGCGGCATTGAAGAAATTCGGCGGCTCGGCGACGGACCTCAGCATCGGCGGCGTGCCGGTGCTGGAGATCAAGCCGCCGGACTACCACGACGACGGCACCGTGCTGATCCATGTCCACGGCGGCGGCTTCGTGCTGGACTCGGCCCATTCCGCCATGCCCGGCGACGCCCTGATGGCGGCGCTGACCGGCAAGCGGGTGCTGTCGGTGGACTACACCGTTGCGCCCGAGGGCCGCTGGACGCTGGTCACCGACCAGGTGGTCGCGGTCTACAAGGCCGTGCTCGCGGAAGGACATGCGGGACGCAGCATCGGCCTCTATGGCGACTCCGCCGGCGGCGACATCGTCGCCGGCAGCACGCTCAAGCTGCGCGACCAGGGCCTGGCTCTGCCCGGCGCCCTGGTGCTGCTGTCGCCGGCGAGCGACCTGGGGATGGGCGGCGACACCTTCGTCACCCTGGCCGATGCCGATCCGGTACTGAATCGTACGGATGAGATTCGCACCGCCTTCGCGCTCTACGCCGACCCGGCCGACTGGAAGAACCCCTATGTCTCGCCGGTGTACGGCGATTTCTCCAAGCCCTGGCCGTCGACGCTGATCCAGGCCGGCACCAAGGAGCGGGTGTTGAGCGATTCGGTGCGGCTGTACCAGGCGATCAAGACCGGCGGCGGCGACGCCGAGCTCGACATCTATGAAGGCATGGCGCACGTATTCCAGGCCTACATGACCGACACACCCGAGCAGAAGGCCGCTTACGCCGAGATCCGGCGCTACTGGGATCGACACCTGGTTTCCGCAAAATACGACGGCACGGCCGGCAAATAGCAAGCTCGAGGCGATCATGAACCTGCATTTCTCGCGGCGCTCGATTGCGCTGGCGGCAGTGGTTGCCGCAGCCGCGCTCTCCGGCTGCGCCACCGCGAAGTTCGACGATGACCAGCAATCTCTGCTGAAAGCCGCAAAGCGGGCCGGAGCCACTGCCGTCGAAGCCACGCAGTACGACGACGGCGGCATGCAGCTTTCCGGCGAGTTGGAGGGACGCGCGTTTGCCTTGTCGATTCCGTGGCGATGGAACGGGCAGGCGGTCCTGTACGCGTCCGGCTATTCCATTCCCGGCACACCGCTCAAGATTCCGGTCAACGCCCTGCGCGACGACAGAATCGGCTTGTCGCGCACGCCTTACGCGGAGCGTTTCGCCGTCGGCCGCAGCGCCTACGACAAGGCCGGAATGGGCGTGCAGACGGCGGTCGAGAACACCTGGCGGCTCAAGCAGTTCATGGACCGGCTGGGCACGTCGAAGGTTTATGTCATCGGCGGATCGATGGGCGGCAGCATCACCATGGCGCTGATCGAGAAGCATCCGGACGCCTTCGCCGGAGCGATCGCCGCCTGCGGCGTGGTCGGCGACTGGCAGGCGGAGATCGGATATGCGATCGATGTGCGCGCGGCCTACAACTACTTCACGCGCGGCACCGCCTATGAGCTGCCGGGCGAAAAGAGCGTCGCCCGGTCCGCCCTGTCCACCTTCAGCTCGGGCCCGCTGCATTGGACCTGGCCTCTGCCCCAGCTGATCCAGGCCAAGCGGCTGATCAAGCCGGTGCTCAGGCTGTTCGATGCCGCGGCCGCAAATCCGCGAGGGCCGGAGCGCCGCATCATCGACAACATCGCCGCCGCTGCCGGCACGCAAGCGGATCCCGCTTCGTTCACCTGGCCGATCGCCACCGTCGGCCTGGGCATGGACGACATGAACCGCACGTTCGGCGGTTCGATCTACGACAACGGCGCCAAGGTCTATTCCAGCCCATACCTCTCGGCGCGGGAAAACGCCGCCCTCAACGCCGGAATCGAGCGCATACGCGCAGACCCGGCCGCGGTGGCTTATGCCAATCAGTGGTACAAATCCACCGGCGTTTTCAACACCCGCCTGCTCACCCTGTACAACGTCATCGATCCCGAAGTGCCCAGCGGCATCCAGGAGCCGATGCTGCGTGAAGCCGCAGCGCGGGCCGGCAATACCGGCAATCTGGTGCAGCGCGCAGTACCCGCCATGCGCCAACCGCTGTTCGCTGGAATCGTAAAAAATACAGGCTACGTCCACTGCGGCTTCACCGCGGAGCAGGTTGCCCAGGCCTGGGACGATGTGCGCGTATGGGTGGAGACGGGCAAGAAACCTCAATAGAGGAGCATGGCGCCTTGCCACTGCTGCAGCATCGTCACCGGCATTCAAGGAACAATTAAAGGGCCACGCCTGATTTTATTGAACGCGCAGGCAGCGCTCGGTCGAGAAAATCAGGCGTGGCCCTTTAATTGTTCCTAACCCATGAGCTTGAGGCTCGATTGCTGGAGGTTATATGGCATTGACTCGCAGGCCGGCCGTCGGTTCCTTGTTCAGCTTTGTATTGCTACTCTGCAGTTTTAGCCTGCTGCCGCAGTTCGCTCTTGCACAGGGTAACCCGAGGAATTTGCAAATCGGCATCGATCCCCGTTCGAACCTGACCGGCGAGACCGAAGAGAGCCGGCAAAAGATTTTGGAAGGGATCCACTCGCTTGGCGCTACCTGGGTGCGAGACGGTTTTGCCAAGTCTCCGAATGGCGTCAGCGACCTGGTGGATGTCGTCCGGCGGGCGAAGCAGTTGAATCTGCGGTTTATCGTGCAGATCGTTCAGGTCGATGGCGACTACGATGTGCCTCTGCAGCCGAATCGTTGCGGATGGCACGCCAAGCCGCTTGGACAAATCGACCTGACGAAATACACCAACCGCTTACGAGCGCAGTTGGACGCCCTCAAGGCGGCGAATCTTGCCGTGGACGCCTTCGAAATTGGGAACGAGGACGATACGGATTGCTATAACGCCGATATCCCTACGGGGCGCACGGCTGCTGCCCAGGACCTGAAAGCCGCGGCGCGGGGTTATGGTAAGTTTCTCATGGCTTCGGCTGAAGTTATCCACGACCCGAAGTACTATCCTCAAGCGAAGCTGATTACCTTTGGCATGGCACATGGCGGCACTCCCTCGAACAGCCTTCCGGAGCCAGCCCAGTTTGTTGCGATGTTACGAAATGTCGATGGAGTGAACTATCTCGATAACGACAAGTATCATGTCGACGGAATTGGCACTCATATTTACGCTTCACCGAGCGACGTCACAGGGTCAGTGACAAAGACACTGGAGGCCGACGTTGCGGCCCTGGGAACGAGCAAGCCGTTCTGGCTGACGGAATGGGGTTTCCTCAACGACAAATCGTTTCCGACCAAGAAGGGCGAGAGCCTTAGCCAGGCTATTTCGGAGTATCTGGCTGCCGTCGATAGCGTCCATCGCCGCATACCGCTTGGCCCGATATGCTTTTATTCTTATAGCGTGTGGCTGGTCGATGAGTCGGGTAACCCGATGCCTCAGGCGGAAGTGCTTGCCAAACGCGCCCGGGCTGACGCTCGGTAGTGTGGCTTGGTGAGGCTACTCCTCGGGTAGCTGTAGTGAGCTGCGGTGATGTGTTTCAAACTTTGCTGCGTTGAACTGTTTCAGACTTCACTTCCCGGCACATATGAGCCGGGAGCCGCCCATTTCAAAAATCCGCAGCGACGCTCAGGGCACCAGCCGGTATCGGGCCAGCAAGCCGTAGCCCGCGATGCCCAGGTAGCACAGGGCCGGCACCAGCAGCGCCCAGGCCAGGCCAGCCTGGTCGGCCACGTGGCCGGTCAACACCGGCACCACCGCGCCGCCGACGATGGCCACGCACAGCATCGAGGACCCGCGCGGCATGTCCTCGCCCAGGCCCTCGATCGCCAGGGTGAAGATGGTCGGGAACATGATGGAATTGCACAGGCCCACGGCGAGAATCGCCGCCGCCGCGAGCAGGCCGGTGCTGAGCCCGGAGGTGCAGACCAGCAACGCGGCCACGCCGGCGCAGCCGGCCAGCATCAGGCCCGGCGAGATGCGGCGCAGCGCGGCCGAACCGGCAAAGCGGCCCAGCATCGCCCCGCCCCAATACAGACTGACGCAGCGCCCGGCCGCGGCGGCGCCAAGGCCCAGCACGCCGGGCTGCATCAGGTAGTTGATCATCAGGCTGCCGATCGAGACCTCGGCGCCGACATAGAGGAAGATCGAGAGCACGCCCAGGCCGAGCCGGGGCCGCAGCAACAGCCGCAGCGACGCGGTGCCGCCGGCGGCGCGCTGCGCGCCGACCGGATTGTCGAAGGCGCGGAAGCGCCAGAACAGGAGCAGCAGCAACACCAGACCGGCGGCGATGCCCCAGAACAGGCCCTGAATGTCGTGCGCCTCCGTCCTGCGGTAGGCCGCCAGCGCCTCGGCCGGAAGCGCGGCCAGGTTCGCCGGCACTGCCAGGCCGCCGCGCAGCAGCAATGCCGAGCCGAGCAGCGGGCCGACAAAAGTGCCGAGGGCATTGAAGGCCTGCGCCAGATTGAGCCTGCTATGCGAGCCCTGCGCGCTGCCCAGCACTGCGACCAGCGGGTTGGCCGCCACCTGCAGCAGGGTGATGCCGGAGGCCATCACGAACAGGGCGAGCAGGAAGGCCCAATAGACACCGGCGAACGCCGCCGGCGTGAACAGCAAGCAGCCCAGCGCCATCACCGCGAGGCCGGTGATGATGCCGCGCACGTAGCCGATGCGCGACAACAACAGGCCCGCGGGCACCGACACCAGCAGATAGGCCAGAAAGAAGCAGAACTGGCTCAGCATCGCCTCGGCGTAGTTCAGCGCGAACAGCGCCTTGAGCTTCGGCACCAGGGTGTCGATCAACACCGTAGCCAGGCCCCAGGCGAAGAACAGGCACACCACCCAGGGCATCATCGCCGTGCGGGCGGCGCCGACCGCGGATGGTGGTGCGGCATCGCCGCCGATTGACACGAATCTCTCCATTGCAAATCTACCTGTCAGAACGTTTGGAATTTCCGCGCACGGTCAGCAGGCGCGGAAAGTGGAATCCGTGCTGCTGCATCTCAAGCGGTCCGGGCGGCGACCAGGCCGAGCTCCTCGATCATCTTCTGGCGGATCACGAACTTCTGGATCTTGCCGGTGACGGTGACCGGGAATTCCTCGACGAAGCGCACGTAGCGCGGAATCTTGTAGTGGGCAATGCTGCCGCGGCAGTAGGCGTGGACCTCTTCGGCGGTCATCGCCTCGCCGCCGCGCAGGGCGATCCAGGCGCACAGCTCCTCGCCATACTTCTGGTCCGGCACGCCGACCACCTGCACGTCGCGCACCTTCGGATGCCGGTAGAGGAATTCCTCGATCTCGCGCGGATAGATGTTCTCGCCGCCGCGGATCACCATGTCCTTGATGCGGCCGACGATGTTGCAATAGCCTTGCTCATCCAGCGTCGCCAGGTCGCCGGTGTGCATCCAGCCGCTGCGGTCCAGCACCTCGGCGGTTTTGGTCTCGTCGCCCCAATAACCCAGCATCACCGAGTAGCCGCGCGTGCACAGTTCGCCCGCCGAGCCGAGCGGCACGATGCGTCCCTGCGCATCGATCAGCTTGACCTCGCAATGCGGAAGGATGCGGCCGACGGTGGAGACGCGCCGCTCCAGCGCATCGTCGTGGCTGCTCTGGAAGCTCCCCGGCGAGGTCTCGGTCATGCCGTAGGCGAT
>JAMFRN010000151.1 GCA_026224805.1 Nevskia soli | reverse complement strand
GGCAAGGTCTTGTATGAGTCCGGCGACATCTTGCATCACGTCTACTTTCCGATTGATTCCATCATTTCCCTGCTTTACGTGATGGAAAACGGGGCATCGGGCGAAATCTCGGTAGTGGGCAACGAAGGAGTCCTTGGAGTTGCCCTGTTCATGGGTGGTGACAGCACTCCGAGCCGGGCGCTGGTACAGAGCGCGGGGTGCGCCTATCGGCTGCCGGCGCAGTTGCTCAAGAATGAATTTCATCGAAGCAGCGAGCTGCAGCACCTGCTGCTGCGCTATACACAATCGCTCATCACGCAGATGGCTCAGACCGCAGTCTGCAACCGGCATCACACCGTGGACCAGCAGCTATGTAGATGGTTGTTGCTGTCCTTGGATCGCCTGCCAGGCAACAAATTGACCATGACCCAGGAACTGATCGCCAACATGCTAGGTGTGCGTCGTGAAGGCGTTACCGAGGCAGCCGGCAAGTTGCAGAATCACGGAGTGATCGAATACCGCCGCGGGCATATCACAGTGTTGGACAGGCCGGCGCTAGAGAAGCTGAGTTGTGAGTGCTATGCCGTGGTCAAGAAAGAAACGGATCGCTTGCTGCCGTACATGCCGCCGCGCACGGTTAAGTAGGTTGCGCAAATGGGGCGATGAGCGTCAGATATTCTGCCCCGTGATTTTGATGTTCGGCGGCTTGCAGTTAGCCGGCAGGCGAATTCTGAGTGACCCAGTCAGAAATTAGCGGACATGCCGGATTGTGTCAGCATCGCATCTGGAAACTGTGCAGCGAGGAGCGCCACCCGCGGCGGCGCCTCAATTCTTCGGCAGCAGCCTCCGCGCCAGGCGCGCCAGGCGCGGTACCGTCAGCGGCCGCAGCAGGCGCTGATCGTAGCCGGCCATGCGCCGGTCGTTCTCCGCCAGGCACAGGTCGATCAGCTCGCGCGGCTTCAGTTCGACCCCGACCGAGCTGCTGCCGGTCATGGCGAAAGTCGCATCCTGCGCTACGCCATCGGCGTTGATGCCCTTGGCGATGCCGATGCGCTCCCACACCAGGAAGGCCCACACGGCCAGCGTCCTGAAGAAAAATGCCGGCCTGCGCCACCACGACAGGTTCTTGCGGTACCAGGTGGCCCAGTTGACGAAGAACAGGATGTGGCGGCCTTCTTCCTGCATCACCGGCTCGAAGGTCTCCACCAGTTCCGGCGGGAAATAGCCGGAGCGCTTGGCCACTTCGAACAGGCCGAAGGCGAAGAAGCTGTCGATGCACTCGCTGTAGCCGGTGACCATCCAGGCCCACTCGGTGTTCTTCGGCGCCGGGTATGCCGGCTCGGGGGCGAGCTTGATGCCGTAGGCTTCGACCAGCTTGCTCAGCACCACCTTGTGGCGGGCCTCTTCGCCGCCGTCCATGTCCAGCGCTTCGCGCAGCAGGGGATCGCTGATGGTTTCGGCAAAGGTCTTGACGTTGATTGAGGCGCGGCCCTCGGTCTGCACCGCGATATCCCAGATCGGCAGCGAGGTGACGCGATGCAGCGCTTCCGGGCTGAGCAGGGGCCAGTCGATCACCGCCGGCTTGTAGGGGTTGTGCGTATCCAGCAGCATGCGGCAGAACAGGCGCTTGTGCGCGTCCGAGCCGGGTTTGATCCGGCCTGGCTCCGGCCCGGACCAGTTGCGCATCGCATAATCGGCATGGGCAAGAGAGTCGTACATCGGCGGTTTCCGGTTGGTGTGGCGAATCCCCATAGATCCTGCGGCCCCGACTTCCTCGCCGCGGCGAACCCTGGCTGATACCTGCCGGTATCGTGGTGCCCGGTTGCGGCCCGGCGCTGCGGCTATTTCGACCTTGGTGGGGGTGAAATGGTTCGGTTCAAGTATCGCACCAGGGCCGCTCAGGCGGAGCCGGGGGCGTCCGGCGCCTGCTGCTTGCCGAGCGACTGGTGCAGGCGACGCGCTTCCAGCCATTGCCAGCTGAGCAGGGCGGGCACGCCGAACAGCACCTCGCGCATGCGTTTGGTCAAAGATAGCGACAGGGCCACATTGCTGTCGATGCCGACCATCTGGCCGAATAGCACCAGTCCGGCCTCCTGCACGCCGACCCCGGCGGGCACGATGAAAATGAGGTGGCGCACCGCCTGGGTGCTGGCCTCCACGGCGATGGCGGTCCAGACGCTGACCGGGTGGCCCAGCAGGAGCAGGGCCAGCCAGCTTTCGAAGGAACCGACGACGTAGCCGGAAAGCTGCCACAGCAGCGCCGTCAGCAGGCGTCCGTGGCGGGCATAGAGGGCGCGGATCTCGGCATCGAGGCTGGAGCCGCCGAGCAGGGCGGCCAGGCGGCTGCTGTCGCCGAGGAGGCGCTCGGCGACCTTTTCCATGCGCTCGAAGATCTTGCCGTAGCGCAACAGCGCTCCCAGCAGGATCGGTAGCGGCAGGCTCAGGGCCAGGCCGGCGAGGATGGTCCAGGTCTGCTCGGTGGCCTGCGTCGCCGCCACCAGCAGCACGATGCCCAGCGCGGTGAAGATGTACTGGTTGATCAGCGTGAACAGCACTTCGATGATGATGCTGGCCGCCACCGCGGCGCCGTCCGGCACGCGCCACTTGACCAGGCGGATGCCGAGGATCTCGCCGCCGACGTTGGCGGTGGGCAGCAGGCGGTTGACCGCCTCGCGCACCGTCGCCACCCAGAACAGGAAGGGCAGGCCGGCGCGGCCCGCGGGATCGCGCGGCGCCAGCAGCACGCGCCAGCCCTGGGCGTCGAGCAGCAGGGGCAGGGCATGGAACGGCACCAGCCACAGCAGGGCCCAGCCGGCCTGCGACAGCAGGTGCAGGATTTCGCCCAGGCCCTGATGCACCACCAGCGCGGTGAGGATGCCCAGGCCGATCAGGCCGGCCACGGCGCTGGCGATCTTCATGATGAGACGGTCATGCGTGATGGTTCATGTGACAGGGCGAAGATGTCGCAGAAGCCGCCGCGCGGAATGCCGAGCCCTTCGATGGCCGCGCGCACCCGCGGCGACAGCAGGGCGGCCAGCTCATCGGCATGGCGGTATTCCGGCATGGAGGCGGCGATGACGCTGCTGGAAGCGGTGGCCGGATGCAGGTAGATTTCGGTGACGCCGGCCGGCAGGCGGTGCAGAGCTTCGAGCAGCACCGCTTCGTTCATGCCGCCGCTGTGCTCGATGCCGACGACCGTGTCGTTGTGGGCGATGCCGGCCTTATCCAGGCGCCGCGCCAGCAGCTGCAGCCAGGGGCGTAGCAGCGCCGGCGCGCCGGCTTCGGCCGGCAGGCGCACGGCGCGCAGGCCATGCTCGCGGCCGATGCGCAGGATCAGCGACAGCACGGTCGGATGCAGATGGAAATGCTTGTGCGCGTTGACGTGATCCAGCGGCAGGCCGGTGGCCGTATAGGCTTCGAACTGGGCGCGGATCTCCGCCTCGAGCTGGCGGCGCACCGCCGGCAGGAAGAAGAAGCGCACGCCGTCGCGGGCCATGCGGTCGCCAAACCGGCCATCTGCGTCAACCAGTGCCGGGATTTGCGTACGCGGCAATACAGCGGCGCCATCGGCCAGCACCAGGTGCAGGCCCACGCGCAGGCTGGGCAGGCGCCGGGCGCGCGCCACTGCATCGGCGGCCGCGGGGGCGCCCACCATCAGGCTGGCGGCAGTCAGCACGCCGTCTCGATGGGCCAGTTCCACGGCCTCGTTGACGGCGCTGTGCAAGCCGAAGTCGTCGGCCGTGACAATCAGGCCGCGTCTGGCGGTAGCGGGGGGCATCGATAGAGAGAGCCGCGGGCAGGGTCAACCCGCCCGCGGCTGCCGCATCAGGCTTCGTGCGCGCGCAGGAAGCGGAAGAACTCCACGCCTTCGCGCAGCCGGCGCTTCATCATTTCCCAGCTCGCCAGCATTTCCTTGACGATCTCCCAGATCTTGCTGGGGCGGAAGTAGAAGCGCCGGTAGAACACTTCCATGCTGTGGAAGATTTCTTCCTTCGACAGGTGCGGGTAGCTGATCGCGGCGAGCTGCACGCCCTTCTCGTTGACTAGGTTGACCGCGTCGTTTTCCTTGAGCCAGCCGTTGTCTACCGCCTGCTTGTACAGCGTGGTGCCAGGGTAGGGCGCGGCCAGCGACACCTGGATGGTGTGCGGGTTGATCGACTTGGCGAACTCGATGGTCTTCTCGATCGTCGCCCTGGTCTCGCCCGGCAGGCCCAGGATGAAGGTGCCGTGGATCAGGATGCCGAGCTTGCGGCAGTCCTCGGTGAAGCGGCGCGCGATGTCGGTGCGCAGGCCTTTCTTGATGTTGTGCAGGATCTGGTCGTCGCCGGATTCGTAGCCGACCAGCAGCAGCCGCAGGCCGTGGTCCTTCATCACTTTCAAGGTGTCGTAAGGCACGTTGGCCTTGGCGTTGCACGACCAGGTCACGCCCATCGCGCCGAGTCCGCGTGCGATCGCCTCCACGCGCGGCAGATTGGAGGTATCCGTGAAGGTGTCGTCGTCGAACATGATCTCCTTGACTTCGGGCATGTTCTCGCGGATCCAGCGCACTTCCTGGATGACGTTTTCGGCCGAGCGCACGCGGTAGCGGTGACCGCCGACGGTCTGCGGCCACAGGCAGAACGTGCACTTCGACCGGCAGCCGCGGCCGGTATAGATCGAAATGTAGGGGTGCTTCAGGTAGCCGATGAAGTAGTTGCTGATCTT
>JAMFRN010000150.1 GCA_026224805.1 Nevskia soli | reverse complement strand
CCGGTCGACGAAGGGCTGAACCTGTCAGGAGCGGAAAGTCGCACGCGTTCTGTGAAAGGCGGACAGAAACTCCGGTGAGGTGCCGGCGGTCTGGACCAACAGGTGGGGCCGGAAGCCCCAAATGTTGTTCCGGGCGTCCATTCAATCTTCAGACGACACGAGGCACGGAACAAAGCTCACTCCTTCGAGACGACAGGAACCGCCGTATACGGAATCGTACGTACGGTGGTGTGGGAGGACGGCGGGCGCAAGCCCGCCTCCTACCCGATGCCGGGTTTTTTATTCGGGATCGAAAGCGCGCGCTGGCCGATCTCCGGCCCCCGTTTGTGCAAGCTTCAGGTCCGCGGCGTGCCGCCGGAAAAAACTGATTCCAATGCGGCGGCCCGCTGCTGGCGCGCGGCCAGGTCCGCCGCGCCGGCCGCCACCGGAATCCAGTCGTGCAATTGCCGCAGGGTAATGGCACCCAGGGCATCGAGATGCGCCGCACTGTCGTTCAGCGCGGGGATGTAGCGCAGCGCCGTGCCGCCTGCAGCAACGAAGGTCTCGGCATAGCGCAGCTGCACCTCCTCCAGGGTTTCCAGGCAGTCGGCGGCGAATCCCGGGCAGATCACGTCGAGTTGGTGCACGCCGCGCGCCGCCAGTGCGGCGATGCTCGGCTCGGTATAGGGTTGCACCCAGGGCAGCTTGCCGAAGCGGCTCTGGAAGGACACGCTGTACTCGCCTTCGCGCAATTGCAGCGCCTGCGCCAGCAGGCGGGCGGTTTTCTGGCACTGGCAGTAGTAGGGGTCGCCGGCCAGCACATAACGCTGCGGCAGGCCGTGAAACGACAACAGCAGGTGTTCGCCGCGGCCACGCGCCTGCCAGTGGGCCGCGACGCTTTGCGCCAGCGCGGCGATGTAGCCGGGATCGTCGTGGTAGCTGTTGACGGTGCGCAGTTCCGGCATCCAGCGCCGCTGGTTCAGCTCGGCGAACAAGGCGTCGAGCGCGGCGGCGGTAGTCGAGCAGGAATAATGCGGAAACAGCGGCAGCACCACGATGCGGCGCACCCGTTGCGCCTCCAGTTCCGCCAGCGCCGCGGCGATGGAAGGCCCGCCGTAGGTCATCCCCAGCGCCACCGGCACCTCCCGTCCCAGGGATTGGGCCAGGTGCTGCCTGAGCCCCGCCGCCTGCCGGCGCGAAATCGCCAGCAGCGGCGAGCCTTCCGCCGTCCAGATCTTCTCGTAGGCGTGCACCAGGCGGCGCGGACGGAACGGCAGGATGAAGCCGTACAGGATCGGCAGCCACAGCAGCGGCGTCAGTTCCACCACCCGGCGATCGGCCAGAAACTGCCCCAGATAGCGCCGGATCGCGGCCGGCGTCGGCGCATCCGGCGTGCCGAGGTTGATCAGCAGGACGCCGGCGGTGGGGTCGGTGCGATGTTCCTGAACTTGAGTCGTCATCTCTTCAAACAACCCTGCGTATTTCGCCGAGCTTCAATCTACGGAAATAATCCTTATATGCACCCATCGCACGCGCACCCAGCAGCAGCATCAGCGGCAGATTCACCAGATACATGAAGCCCATGCCGACGGTGCTGATCGCATCCAGCTCCACCGAGGTGCGGATGAAGCCGAAGCAGGCAGCCGCGGCGGCGAAGCACCACAACCAGCGGTAGATGGTGACCGCACCGGCGCCGAACAGATAGATCACGCCCTGCTCGCCGTAGTAGCCGTAGCTGATGACGGTGGACAGGGCGAACACCCACACCACGATGGTGATCAGCCAGCGACCGAAGCCCTCATGCACCGTGTCGAAGGACTTGGCCACCAGGGTG
>JAMFRN010000149.1 GCA_026224805.1 Nevskia soli | reverse complement strand
GCCGGGTTGTACTTGGCGTAAACCGGCGGCGTCGGCAGGTCGCTGGGCAGCAGGCTGTTGGCGGCGTTGATGGCGGCCTGCACTTCCTGCTCCGCCACATCCAGCCCCAGATCGAGGCTGAACTGCAAAGTGATGACCGAGGCGCCGGCGGAACTGGCGGAGGTCATCTGACCGAGGCCGGGCATCTGCCCGAACTGCCGCTCCAGCGGCGCGGTGACCGACGAGGTCATCACTTCCGGACTGGCGCCGGGATAGAAGGTCTGCACCTGGATGGTTGGATAAGCCACTTCCGGCAGGGAAGACAGCGGCAGGAACCTGAACGCGACCACGCCGCTGATCAGGATCGCGACCATCAGCAGGCTGGTCGCCACCGGCAAGGTAATGAACAGGCGGGAGGGATTCATGCCTGCCTTAATCGGGCTGGATGGTGCCGGACCGGCATCATTGCTTGCCGTCTCCGGGCGCCTGCTGCTGCGGCGGCGCTGCTGACTGCTGCGAGTCCTGCTGCGGATGCCGGTGGTGGTGATGCTCGCCCTGGCCGGGCGTCGCGGGCTGAGCATCACCCGCTGCCGCGCCGGCCGGTGCTGCGCCGGCAGCGGCCGGTGCAGCCTTGTGCCCGGGGATGCTGACGTGCGCACCATCGCGGAGGCGGTCGGCGCCATCGGTGACGACGCGGTCGCCGGGCGACAGGCCGGATGCGACGGCGATCAGGTCTCCGTCCTGCGCACCCAGCTGGATCGGATGCACCGAAACGGTGTCGTCCTGATTCACCAGGTAGACATAGGTTCCCGGCGCACCGCGCTGCACGGCGGCGGCGGGCACCGTGACGGCGTCTTTCAGCGTATCCACCAATACCGTGACGTTGACGAACTGGTTGGGGAAGAGGGTCTGCTTCGCGTTGTCGAACATGGCGCGCAGCTTGACCGTGCCGGTGGTGGTGTCGATCTCGTTGTCGATCGAGGAGAGCTGCCCGGTCGCCAATTGCTTGACGTTGGCGCGGTCGTAGGCGGTGATCGGCAATGCCGCGCCATCCTGCAGGCGCGACTGGATCTGGGGGAGCGCGTCCTCCGGCACGGAGAACAGCACCGAGATCGGATCCAGGCGGGTAATGACGACGATGCCGGTGCTGGAGCCGGTCTGCACATAGTTGCCTGGATCGACCAGGCGCAGGCCGACGCGCCCGTCGACCGGGGCGACGATATGGCAGTACACCAGGTTCAGCTGCTGCGCCTTAATCTGCGCCTGGTCATAAGCCACGGTGCCCTGATCCTGCTTGACGATCCAGACCTGGTCTTCCGCCGTCTGCCGGGCGATCGAGGCCTGCTGCGCCAGCGTCTGGTAGCGATCCATGTCCATTTGCGCCTGCTTGAGCGCCGCTTCGTCCCGCGCGAGCTGGGCCTGGTCCTGCTCCAGGGCCACTTGGTAGGGACGCGGATCGATCTGGGCGAGAAACTGGCCCTTGTGCACGATTTGGCCTTCCTGGAAGCCGACCTCGGTCAGCTGGCCGTTGATCTGCGTTTGCACAGTGATGGTGGACAGCGGGGTGACCGTGCCCAGCGCACGGGTCGTCAGATTGATGTCGCCCCGATGGATCTTCGCCACGCCGACCGGCTGCGAGCCCGTATCGAGGAAGCGCCCGCGGCGCTGCTTCGGCTGGTAGATGAAGGTCACCGACTGGTAAATGACCACCGCGACGATCACCAGGACGATGGCGCCGAGGGCCCAGCGCAGTCCGCGTTGCCGGGCCGGGGTTCGCCCTTGCGGCCCGTCTGGAAGCTTGTTGGAGTTCATGTGATCGATGGATTCATTGGCCGCCCTATTAAATCAGCGGGGCGGATCAATTTCCGTATGGAAATCGTAAAGAAAGGTTATTGGCCCGTCCGGCGATTGGTCCGGGCCGGATGGGCGTTCCATGCAGGAATTCGCCATGGTATCCGCCCAAAGAAACTGTTTGTGACTTTGGATGCAGATCTTCTGGAGGCTGATGCTCACGTTCTTAATATGGATCGTGAGCAGATGACGGAGCGTTCGCTTGAGGCGGGCATCAAACGCCCGCACATACAAGGCCGTTGATGGCGGTGGAACGGATGTCGAATTGACGCTTGAGGAAATCGCTGGAGAGATCGGGATTCAGCCCGGCCCCGATCTCGGCGTAGACCCTTTTTCCACAGTCCGAAGGATTTTCTGCGGAATCGATCTGAACGATGCCGCCCGGTACGGATCAGGACAGGAACAACAGGGCCGCCAGGACTTCAGCCATGGCGGCCTGGTGCCCAGGCCGCCATTCGGCGGCTCTTGCCGAGATGAGCTAAAAGCCGTCGATCATCCCGGGGGCGGGCCGCCGGCGCCTTGGTTGCCGCGTCCCTCGCCGAAACCGTGGTGCGGCGCGGGGAAGCCTTCGCTTTCCAGTGTTTTCAATTTCGCCTGCACCTGTTCCCGCGCCTGCTTGCACGTACCAACCGTGGACTGGTCGTTGGCACAGGCGGAGCGGGCCGATTCCCTCAGGGTGCGCAGATCTGCACAATCCTGCGCATGGGCGGAACAGAATGCCTGCACTTCCGCCGAAGGCTGGCGACCGCCGGGAGGGCCATCCTGTGCCTGGACGCTACCTGCTGTAAGCAAGCCAATTGCCAAAGCCAGTTTCATCTTCATCGCAAATCCTCCTGTGGTTCGTCGCCACACCTGCCATGGCGTGACGGGGGCTTACAGTATGCCCAGAGGATTTCCGGTGGAATGCTCGATGGAGAGGATAGTCGAGCAAAGAAATGCAAAGCCGGTGAAGCGGGGTGCGCGGAAATTTTTCCGCGCGACAGCTGGTTCCGGTGATCGCCATCAGCCCAGCGCGATCAGATTCGCCAGATCGCCAAACGCATCGATGACAAGGTCCGGATTGCTGTCCCGAATGTTTTCGCCGTAGTTGTAGCCGTAACTCACGGCCGCCACCGGCATGCCGGCTGCCCGCGCGGCCTCCACGTCATTGCGCGAATCGCCGACCATCAGGCAAGCGGCGATGGAGACTTTCAGTTGATCGGCGAGATGCCGCAACGGAGCGGGGTCGGGTTTTTTCCGCGGCAGATCATCCCCGGCCACGATGGCGGAAAAAAGCGGCTCGATGCCGAAATGGGCCAGCAAGGGCCTGACGAATTTCGCCGGCTTGTTGGTGCAGACCGCCAGGCGCAGGCCTCTGGCCGCAAGCTGCCGCAGGGTTGCGGCAACTTCCGGATAGAGCCTTGAGCGTACGGCGAACTCATAGCCGTAGTGCTTGAGGAACAGGCTCAAGGCCTGCTCGATCGGGATCGCGGATGCATCGGCGTCATGCAGGGCGCGTTGCAGCAGCCTGGTTGCGCCATTGCCGACCCAGCTCCGCACCCGCGCCTCTCCGGCCGGGCGGAGGCCCAGGTCGAGCAGCATCCGGTCGACTGCCACGGCGAGATCGGGAACGGTATCAGCCAGTGTCCCGTCGAGGTCGAAGAGGATCGCCTGGCAATGGAACTGTGGTCGGCCGGTCGAATGGCGCGCGGCATTTGCGGATGCGGTCATCTTGGTCATGCGGGCTTGATCGTGCCCGGCATTATCCGTGATCCGGTATCCGGACAAGGTCCGCAGGAATGGCTAAGCACTGAGTTGCGCGATATTTCGGTGCGGGCTGCACCAAGCTGATCTTGAATGGGGCAAGACTTCACTCGCGCGTGGTGCGGCATTGCCCGCTTCTTTTTCCATGCCGTGAAGAAAAAGCTAGATGTAACAAGGAGATGCGGCACCGGACGGTACTTGGCACGCCGCATGCATTAATGCATACCAACTTGTATACAAGATGGTATGCACCAATGCAGGGATGGACGATCGGCGAGTGGGGCGAAGCATATCGCGGCGGACGGCTGACGCCGGTCGATGCGATGGAGCGGCTTGGCGCGCTATCCGACGCCGGCGATCCGGCGTGGATTCTGCGCCGCGAGCCGGCAGCGCTGATCGCCGATGCGCAGTCCTTGCAGCAGCGTCTGGCGGAGCTCGGCGGTGACTACTCGAAGCTGCCTCTCTATGGCGTGCCGTTCGCGGTAAAGGACAATCTCGATGTGGCCGGCTTGCCGACCACCGCGGCCTGTCCGGAATACAGCTATGTTGCCGCCGCCACGGCGCCCGCGATCCAGCGCCTGCTCGACGCCGGCGCCCTGCTGCTGGGCAAGACCAACCTGGACCAGTTCGCCACCGGCCTGGTCGGCGTGCGCTCGCCTTACGGCGCGGTGCCGAACAGTTTCAACGCCGCGTACATCGGCGGCGGTTCCAGCTCGGGCTCTGCGTCGGTGGTGGCGCGCGGCCTGGTGCCTTTCGCACTCGGCACCGATACCGCCGGATCGGGCAGGGTGCCTGCCGGCTTCAACAATCTGGTCGGGCTCAAGCCCACCCGCGGTGCCATCAGCTCGCGCGGCATGGTGCCGGCCTGCCGTACGCTGGATTGCGTCTCGGTCTTCGCGCTGACAGTCGAGGATGCGTTCCGCATCTTTGGCCTGGTGGCGGCCTATGACGAAGCCGATGCCTATTCGCGCGTCGCGCCGGCGGCGACGGGTAGGCGTTTCTCCGGCAAGCCGCGGCTGGGCGTTCCGCAATCGCCGCAATGGTTTGGCGATGAACAGTCCGAGCGGGCTTATGCCGCGGCGCTCGCACATGCCGAAGCGCTCGGCACGGAACTGGTGCCGCTGGATCTGACGGTGCTGCATGAAACCGCGGCCTTGCTCTACAACGGTCCGTGGATCGCCGAGCGCTATGCGGCGCTCGAGGATTTCATGCGCGAGCATGCCGCTGCGGTGCATCCAGTGGTGCGCCAGATCATCGCCCGCACCGGGGAGGTGAGCGCGGTGGATGTCTTCAAGGCGGAATACCAGCGTGCCGAACTGAAACGCACCGCCGATCGCCTCATCGCCGTGGTCGACGCCTTGCTGGTGCCGACGGCGCCAACCATCTACACCCTGGCCGAGGTGGCGGCCGAACCGATTCTGCGCAACAGCCGGCTCGGCACCTATACCGACTTCGTCAACCTGCTGGACTGGTGCGCCCTGGCGGTGCCGGCCGGGTTCCGCGAGGACGGCCTACCCTTCGGCGTCACCCTCATCGCACCGGCCTGGCAGGATGCGGCACTGGCCGAGTTCGGCCAGCGCTGGCAGGCGCAGGCAGGGGCCACGCTTGGCGCCACTGGACGCGCAGTCCCCGCGGCTGAACCTGCCGTCGCAACTCCGGCGTCCGCGGATACGATCAGGCTGGCCGTGGTGGGCGCACATCTCAGCGGCATGCCGCTGAACCGTGAGCTGAGCGAACGCGATGCCGTCTTCGTCGAGGCGACGACCACCTCCGCGCAGTACCGCCTCTATGCGCTGCCCGGCACCGTGCCGCCCAAGCCTGGCCTGATCAAGGGAGGCCCGGGCAGCGAAGGTGGTGCGCCGATCCAGGTCGAGTTGTGGGACGTGCCGCTCGCCGCATTCGGCTCCTTCGTCGCCGGCGTTCCCGCGCCGCTGGGCATCGGCACGCTGGAGCTGGCCGATGGCCGGCTGGTGAAGGGCTTCATCTGCGAGGCCTGGGCGGTGCAGGGCGCGCGCGACATCACCACATTCGGCGGCTGGCGCGCTTATATCGCGTCGCTGCGCGCCGCCACAGCGGAGTCCAAGCCATGAGCGCCCTGCATACCGTACTCATCGCGAACCGTGGCGAAATCGCGGTGCGCATCGCCCGCACACTGAAGCGCCTCGGCGTGCGCAGCGTCGCCGTCTACTCGGACGCGGATCGCAACAGCGCCCATGTCGGGGCCTGCGACGTGGCGGTGCCGATCGGCGGCGCGGCGCCGGCGGACAGCTATCTGCGCGGCGAGCGCATCATCGAAGCGGCGCTGCAGACCGGCGCCCAGGCCGTCATCCCCGGCTATGGCTTCCTCTCCGAGAACACCGGCTTCGCCGAAGCCTGCGCCGCCGCCGGACTGGTCTTCGTCGGCCCTACGCCGGACCAGATCCGCCGCTTCGGCCTCAAGCACGAGTCGCGCGAAATCGCCAAGGCCGCCGGCGTGCCGCTGACGCCGGGTACCGGACTGCTGTCGAGCCTGGATGAAGCCATCAGCTCGGCCGCCGCGCTGGGCTATCCGGTGATGTTGAAGAGCACCGCCGGCGGCGGCGGCATCGGCCTGACCCGCTGCAACAGTGAAGCCGAGCTGGCGGCCGCGTTCGAGACGGTGCAGCGCCAAGGCAAGAGTTTCTTCAATGATGCCGGCGTGTTCCTGGAGCGCTATGTCGACAACGCGCGCCACGTCGAGGTGCAGATCTTCGGCGATGGCCGCGGCCGCGTCGTCGCCTTGGGCGAGCGCGATTGCTCGATCCAGCGCCGCAACCAGAAGGTGATCGAGGAAACGCCAGCGCCGAACCTGCCGGCGGCGACGCGCACGGCGCTGCTCGAATCCGCGGTGCGGCTGGGTGAGGCGGTGGGCTACGCCAATGCCGGCACGGTGGAGTTCATCTACGATGCCGCGCGCGACGCCTTCTACTTCCTCGAAGTGAATACCCGCCTGCAGGTCGAGCACCCGATCACCGAGGCGGTGACCGGCGTCGACTTGGTCGAATGGATGATCCGCACCGCCGCCGGCGATCCGCCGGATCTCGCCAGCTTCAAGGCCGAGCCGCGCGGCGCCGCCATGGAAGTGCGCATCTACGCCGAGGATCCGGTCAAGAATTTCCAGCCTTCGCCCGGCGTGCTGACCGAGGTGGTGTTCCCGCCCGAAGCGCGCATCGACGGCTGGGTCGCGACCGGCACCGAGGTATCGCCGCACTACGATCCGATGCTGGCCAAGCTGATCGTGCACGGCAGCGATCGCGCCGACGCGCTGGCCCGCCTCGAAGCGGCGTTGGCGCAGACGCGCCTGTTCGGCATTTCCACCAATCTCGACTACCTGCGGCAGATCATCGTCACCGAGAAATTCCGCGCCGGCCAGGTTTCGACCCGCTTCCTCGACAGCTTCGCCTACGCCGCGCCGGTGATGGAAGTGGTGGAGCCGGGCACCTATACCACGGTGCAGGACTATCCGGGGCGTGTCGGCTATTGGGATGTCGGCGTGCCGCCTTCCGGGCCGATGGACGATTACGCCTTCCGCCTGGCCAACCGCATCGTCGGCAACCCGGCCGATGCGGCCGGGCTGGAATGCACCATTCTCGGCCCGGCCCTGCGCTTCCATCAGGATGCCGTGCTGGCGCTCACCGGGGCGCCGACGGCGGCGACACTGGATGATGTGCCCGTGCCGTTCTGGACGCCGGTGCCGGTGAAGGCCGGCCAGCTGCTGCGCATCGGCAAGGCGCTCAGCGGCTGCCGCAGCTATCTGGCGGTGCGCCACGGCATCGACGTGCCGGCCTACCTCGGCTCGCGCGCCACTTTCGCCCTCGGCCAGTTCGGCGGCCATGCCGGGCGGACGCTGCGCGGCGGCGACATGCTGCGCATCGCCAGCGGCATTGCCTCCACCACCCCGGCAGCGGCGCCGGCGGCGCTGGTGCCTGCCTATGGCACGGACTGGGACATCGGCGTGCTGTACGGTCCTCACGGCGCGCCGGACTTCTTCACCAGCGAGTCGATCGAAACCTTTTTCGCCACCGCCTGGGAAGTGCACTACAACTCCAACCGCCTCGGCGTGCGCCTGGTCGGGCCCAAGCCCTCGTGGACGCGCAGCGACGGCGGCGAAGCCGGGTTGCATCCGTCCAACATCCACGACTGCGAATACGCCATCGGCTCGATCAATTTCACCGGCGACATGCCGGTGATCCTGACCCGCGACGGTCCCAGCCTCGGCGGCTTCGTCTGCCCGGTGACCATCGCCAAGGCCGAGCTGTGGAAGGTGGGGCAGGTCAAGCCGGGCGACCGCATCCGCTTCCGCCGCATCGGCTTCGATCAGGCGCTGCAGCTGGAGCAGGCGCAGGATGCCTCGATCGAAAGCCTGGCCCAGGTGCAGTCTCTGCTGCAGCCGGTGGCGGTGGCAACCACCCGCAGCACCGTGTCCGACACGGTCATCGCGGAGCTGCCGGCGCGCGCGGGCCAGCCGGCGGTGGCCTACCGCCAGGCCGGCGACCGCTACATCCTGGTCGAGTACGGCCCGATGGTGCTGGACCTGGCGCTGCGCATGCGCATCCACGCCCTGATGCAGGAACTGCGCGCGCGGCCCATCCCCGGCATTCTCGAACTGTCGCCGGGCGTGCGCTCGCTGCAGGTGAACTACGACAGCCGCGTCATTCCGCAGCGGCGCCTGATGGGCGCGCTGCTCGCTGCCGAGCAGCGCCTGGCTCCGGTCGACGAGATGCAGGTGCCGACGCGCATCGTGCGCCTGCCGATGGCCTGGCAGGACTCGGCCACGCTCGACGCGGTGGCACGCTACCGCCAGTCGGTGCGCGACACCGCACCGTGGCTGCCGAGCAACGTCGAGTTCATGCGCCGCATCAACGGCCTCGACACGGTCGAGCAGGTGCGCGACATCGTCTTCAGCACCAGCTACCTGGTGCTGGGACTGGGCGACGTCTATCTCGGCGCGCCTTGCGCCGTGCCGCTGGATCCGCGCCACCGCCTGCTCACCTCCAAGTACAACCCGGCGCGCACCTATACCGCCGAGGGCACGGTCGGCATCGGCGGCGTCTACATGTGCATCTACGGCATGGATTCGCCCGGGGGTTACCAGTTGATCGGCCGCACCCTGCCGATCTGGAACAAGTTTCTGAAGAATCCCGGCTTCAAGCCGGGCGAACCCTGGCTGCTCAAGTTCTTCGACCAGGTGCAGTTCTATCCGGTCGAAGAAGCCGAATTGACCGAGATGCGCGAAGCCTTCCGCGAAGGTCGCATGCAGGTGGATGTGCGCGAGGAGGTTTTCGATTTTGCCGCCTACAACCGCTTCCTGCGGCAGATCGAACCGGATGTGGCGAGCTTCCGCACACGCCAGAAAGCCGCTTTCGATGCCGAGGTGGCGCTGTGGCAGGCCGATACCGGCGCCGCCGGCAATGCCGTCGAGGAAGCCGCCGTGCCGCCGCCGGCGGAAGTGGATGGCCACGTCGTCACCGCCGAGATCAGCGGCAATGTGTGGAAGCTGCTGGTCGAGCCGGGTGCGCAGGTGCAGCGCGGCGACGCCCTGCTGGTGATCGAGGCAATGAAGATGGAATTTGCGGTACACGCGCTGGTGGCCGGTGTGGTGCAGGTCGTGCACTGCCGCCAGGGCCGTCCGGTGTCCGCCGGCGAAACGCTGATGGTGATCGCCGAGGCGCAGGCTGCATGAGCAAGGTCCAGCCATTATTTCCTGCAAGGGAGGAGTCCATGGAGCCATCACGGAGTCGCGGCGCCTCGGCGTCACGCGAGAACCTGGCCCAGCGCATTTACGAGCAGATCAAGCTCGATATCTTCAATTTCCGCCTGCTGCCCGGCGACCGCTTCAGCGAGAACGAGGTGGCCGAGCGCATGCAGGCCAGCCGCACGCCGGTGCGCGAGGCGCTGCTGCACCTGCAACGCGACGGCTATGTCGACGTGCTGTACCGCAGCGGCTGGCAGGTACGGCCGTTCGACTTCAAGGTATTCGAGAACCTGTATGACGTGCGCATCATCCTCGAGATCTCGGCGGTAAAGCGCTTGTGCGAGATGGAAACGCCGCCGCCGGCGCTGGCCGATCTCAAGCGCATCTGGCTGGTTTCGGCGGCGGAGCGGCTCGACGACGGCGGCACCGTCTCGGCCCTGGACGAACGCTTTCACGAGATGCTGGTGGAGGCCACTGGCAACGCCGAGATGGCGCTGATCCACCACGGCATCACCGAGCGCATCCGCATCATCCGCCGCCTCGATTTCACTAAGGGACCGCGCATCGAGGCCACCTATACCGAGCATGGAAAGATTCTGCGCGCCGTGCTGCAGCGGCGCGCCGAGCAGGCGCAGATGTTGTTGAAGACACATATTGAAGAGAGCAAGGCGGAGGTGAGGAAAATCACCCTGCACATGCTCCATACCGCACGGCGGCCCTTGGATGACAAGGCGGCCGACTGAGGAAATCCGGCCCACTACCGACGGGATATACGGAGTTTTCCAATGATACGAGCGACACGGGGTAGGGAAGTGAATGGACAGGGAAGATGGCCGCAATGGGCCATGGCGGCGCTGCTGCTGGCGGCGCCGATCGGGGAGGCGCTGGCGGATATCACCATCCCCACGCCGAATATCACGTTGCCGCCGATCAGCATCGGCGCCGGCATGCGCACCAGCTTCACGCATACCGATGCCACGTCGGGCAGCGACACCGACAATCAGTTCGCGCTGGACAGCGTGCGCCTGTATGTGAACGGCAGCGTGCTGCCGGAGATCAAGTTTACTTTCGACACCGAGTACACCGGCAGCCCGCCGGCGGGCAGCAATACCGTGGACGTGCTGGACGCCATCGCCCGCTTTGAGTTCAACGACAAGTTCAACATCTGGGCCGGCCGCTTCCTGCCGCCGAGCGATCGCTCCAACCTGTATGGCCCGTACTACGCCAATAACTGGAAGGTCTACGAGGACGGCGTGCAGGACGGCTATCCCACCGCCTTCGGCGGCCGCGATAATGGGGCGGCCTACTGGGGCCAGTTCGGCATCCTCAAGGTATCGGCCGGCGTGTTCGACTACGGTTCGACCACGGGCGCTACGGCCACCTCCTCCGAGGTCATCACCGCCGCACGACTGCAGCTCGATTTCTGGGATCCGGAGCCGGGCTACTACCTCAACGGTACCTACTACGGCGAGAAGGATATCCTGGCCATCGGCGTGGCCGGGCAGACCGCGGCGGACAAGCACGCCTTCAACGTTGACGCACTGGTCGAGAAGAAGCTGGCCAACGCCGGCGTAGTCACCTTCGAAAGTGAGTACGCGCGCTACGACAAGCTCGGCGGCTATGGCGGCTTCGACGGCAGCTATACCGACAGCAATGGCTACTACGCCCTGCTGGCCTACCTGTTTCCGCAGCAGGTCGGCATCGGCAAGTTCCAGGTGCTGGGCAAATACGGCCGCGCCAAGTTCGACGACACCAGCACCGCGGCCGATGTCGGCGAATACGCCCAGCGTACTGCCGAGTTCAACCTGAACTATGTCATCAAGAGCTTCAACGCCCGCGTCAGCCTGTTCTACAAGGGCGCCTACCTGGAATCGGGCCTGCCCGACAGCAGACAGGTGGGCCTGGGCCTGCAATTGCAGATATGAGTTTGCGGACTTTCCAACGGCAGCGGCTCGGCACGAGCCTTGGTTCACCCCTTAAATTCAAAGAGGCATCGCAATGAACACCAAGTATCTGAAACATACCCTGCTGGCCGGCGTGGCGGCCATGGGTCTGCTCGCCGGCGCCGCCCGCGCCGATGACGACACCATCAAGGTCGGCATCCTGCATTCCCTGTCCGGCACCATGGCGATCAGCGAGACCACGCTGAAGGACACTGTCCTGATGATGATCGACGAGCAGAACAAGAAGGGCGGCCTGCTCGGCAAGAAGCTGGTGCCGGTCGTGGTCGATCCGGCTTCGAACTGGCCGCTGTTTGCCGAGAAGGCGTCCGAGCTGCTGGAGAAGGATCACGTCGCGGTGATTTTCGGCTGCTGGACTTCGGTTTCGCGCAAGTCGGTGCTGCCGGTGATCGAGAAGGACGACGGCCTGCTGTTCTACCCGGTGCAGTACGAGGGCGAGGAGTCCTCGCGCAACGTCATCTACACCGGCGCCGCGCCGAACCAGCAGGCGATCCCGGCGGTGGACTACCTGATGAAGGAAGTGAAGGTGAAGCGCTGGGTGCTGGAAGGCACCGACTACGTCTATCCGCGCACCACCAACAAGATCCTCGAGGCCTACCTCAAGCTCAAGGGCGTGGCGCCGGAGGACATCCTGATCAACTACACCCCGTTCGGCTTCTCCGACTGGCAGAGCGAGGTGTCGAAGATCAAGGCGTTCGGCTCGGCCGGCAAGAAGACGGCGGTGGTCTCCACCATCAATGGCGACGCCAACGTGCCGTTCTACAAGGAACTGGGCAACCAGAAGATCTCCGCCGAGGACATCCCGGTGGTGGCCTTTTCGGTGGGTGAGGAGGAGCTTTCCGGTATCGATACCAAGCCCCTGGTCGGCCACCTCGCGGCCTGGAACTACTTCGAGAGCATCAAGACTCCGGAAAACACCGCCTTCATCAAGCAGTGGCACGACTACATCAAGAACCCCAAGCGCACCACCAACGATCCGATGGAAGCGCACTACATCGGCTTCAACCTGTGGGTGAAGGCGGTGGAGAAGGCCGGCACCGCCAATGTCGACAAGGTCATCGACACGCTACCTGGCCTGGAAACGCCGAACCTCACCGGCGGCATCGCCAAGGTCCTGCCCAACCATCACATCACCAAGCCGGTCTACATCGGCGAGATCCGCGACGACGGCCAGTTCGATGTGGTGTGGCAGACCAAGGGCACGGTCCCAGGCGATGCCTGGTCCGACTACCTGCCCGGCAGCAAGGATCTGGAGGCCGACTGGGTGACGCTGAAATGCGGCAACTACAACACCAAGACCAAGAAGTGCGCCGGCCAGAACTACTGACTTCATGACGCCTTTGAGCCGGCCGCGTTTTTATCCCGTCGGTCGCGGCCGGCTCCTTTCTGGATCGTTCGAGGAATACCCAACCATGAGACCGCTTGCACATCGAGCGCTTACACATCGAGCCGCCAACGCCGGGCGCATGGCCAAGCACATGGCTGGACCCATGGTGTTGCTATTGGTATTGCTGTCCTTCTTCTGCAACGCCCGCGCCGATGCCGACGATGACGCCGCGTTGCCCACCGACTACCCCGGACTGCTGGCAGCCCTGCCGCAGGCCGACTTCTCCACCAGGACGCAGATCGTCGCCCGCATCGTCGAACTGAAGCCGCCGCACGCGCGCGAGCTGTTTGCCGCCTGGCTCGACAACCGCCTGGAATCACGCCAGAGCGACGGCAAGCTGTTCCTGGTGGAAGCACACGATGAGTTTCTGGATCTCACCGATCCGCTGACCCTGCAGGCCGCGGGCAGCGGCAAGGCGGAGGATTTCGAACAGGTCCGCAACAACAATGCCCTGCGCAAGACGCTGAAGGTGGCGATCGCCGAATACGATCTCGCCGATCCGGACCCGCGGGTGCGTATTGCGGCAGTGAAGCAGATGCGCCGCGATCTGGACGAGGAAACCGAGGCGGTGCTGCGCCAGCAACTGGCAGTGGAGAAGGATCGCGGCGTGCAGCGGCAGATCAACGTGGCCCTGGCGCTGCGCGCCCTGGTGGATACGGATCCGGCCAAGCGCCTCGCCGCGGTGCAGGCGCTCGATGGCGAGAACGCCCCCGATGTCTACAATGCCCTGTTGCCGCTGGCCCGGGACGCCGGCGCCGATCCCGATGTAGCGGTGCGCGCCGCCGCCTTGCAGGCGGTCAAGCACATCGAAATCTGGCGCGGCTTCTATGAAGCGCTGGAAACCCTGTTCTTCGGCCTCAGCCTGGGCTCTGTGCTGGTGCTGGCCTCGATCGGCCTGGCCATCACCTTCGGCGTGATGGGCGTGATCAACATGGCGCACGGCGAGCTGATGATGCTCGGCGCCTATACCGCCTATGTCATGCAGCAGCTTATGCCGCACAGCATCGGCGCCGCGTTGTTGCTGTCGATCCCGGCGGCATTCGTTGTCTCCGGTCTGGTGGGCATCGCCATCGAGCGCAGCGTGGTGCGCTTCCTCTATGGCCGTCCGCTGGAAACCCTGCTTGCCACCTTCGGTGTGTCCCTGGTGCTGCAGCAGCTGGTGCGCAGTGTGTTCTCGCCGCTGAACCGCTCCGTCGCCTCGCCGTCATGGATGAGCGGGCTGTGGCAGGTCAACGACCTGTTTTCACTGACCCGCAACCGGGTCATTATCCTGGGGTTCAGCCTGGTCGTGTTCGCCCTGCTGCGGCTGGTGCTGAACCGCACCTCGCTCGGCTTGAAGGTGCGCGCGGTAGCGCAGAACCGCTCCATGGCCAAGGCCATGGGGGTGCGCACCGAGCGCATCGACGCGTTGACCTTCGGGCTTGGCTCGGGCATCGCCGGGGTGGCCGGCGTGGCCTTGTCGCAGCTCACCAATGTCGGCCCCAACCTGGGCCAGTCCTATATCGTCGACGCCTTCATGGTGGTGGTGTTCGGCGGCGTCGGCAATCTGTGGGGCACCCTGATCAGCGGCATGGGCCTGGGCGTGGTCAACAAGCTGCTGGAGCCTTACGCCGGCGCGGTCATCGCCAAGATCCTGGTGCTGCTGTTCCTGATCCTGTTCATCCAGCGCAAGCCGCGCGGGCTGTTTCCGCAGAAAGGCCGCGCGGCGGAGGGCATGTGATGAGCCCCGCACAAAATCTGGAGCAAGCGCGGGTCGCCGCACTGCGCGGCCCGATATTCGGCGGCGACGTCGGCAATCGCCTGTTCTACGGCCTGCTGCTGGCGGCGGCGGTGCTGGTGCCGCTGCTCAATCTGGCGGTGCCGCAGGGCTCGGCGCTGCACCTGTCGATCTACACGGTCACCCTGCTCGGCAAGTATCTGACTTACGCCCTGCTGGCCATCGCGGTGGACCTGGTCTGGGGTTATTGCGGCATTCTTACCCTGGGCCATACCGCTTTCTTCGCCCTCGGCGGCTACGCCATGGGCATGTACCTGATGCGCCAGATCGGCACGCGCGGGGTCTACGGTGATCCGCTGCTGCCGGATTTCATGGTGTTCCTCAACTGGAAGGAGTTGCCCTGGTACTGGCATGGCTTCAACCATTTCGCCTTCGCCATGCCGCTGGTGGTGTTGGCACCCGGCCTGCTGGCATTCGCTTTCGGCTGGTTCGCCTTCCGTTCGCGGGTCACCGGTGTGTACCTGTCGATCATCACCCAGGCGCTGACCTATGCGCTGTTGCTGGCCTTCTTCCGCAACGAGATGGGCTTCGGCGGCAACAACGGGCTGACCGATTTCAAGGAACTGCTCGGCTTCGACCTGCATCACGACGCCACCAGGGTGGGCCTGTTCCTGGCCAGTGTCGGCGCCCTGGGCCTGGGTTATGCCGCCTGTCGTTATATCACCGCCTCGCGCTTCGGCCGTGTGGTGCTGGCGATCCGCGATGCCGAGAGCCGTACCCGTTTCATCGGCTACCGCGTCGAGTCGTACAAGCTGTGGCTGTTCGTGTTCTCGGCGGTGCTGGCCGGCATCGCCGGCGCGCTTTACGTGCCGCAGGTCGGCATCATCAATCCCAGCGAGTTCGCGCCGATCAACTCCATCGAGGTGGTGATCTGGGTCGCGGTGGGTGGACGCAATAGCTTGTACGGCGCGGTGCTCGGGGCGGTGCTGGTGAATTTCGCCAAGACCTGGCTTACCGCGGCGCTACCGGAGGTGTGGCTGTATGCCCTGGGCCTGCTGTTCATCGTCGTCACCGTATTCCTGCCGCAAGGCATCGTCGGCTTCCTGCGGCAGCGTTTCGGAGCCGCCTCATGATTTCGACCAGTACGTCGAAAGCGAACTTGTATAGCGGTGGTCAGCCGAAGCTGAGCTTGCTGCGCCACCGCGGCTCGTCGCTGCGCGCGGATCAGCTGGATGCCAGCCATGGCACCATCCTTTACCTGGAAGACATCACCGTCAGCTTCGACGGCTTTCGCGCTCTCGATGCCTTGACCCTGTATGTCGATGTCGGCGAGCTGCGCTGCATCATCGGCGCCAACGGCGCCGGCAAGACCACCATGATGGATGTCATCACCGGCAAGACCCGACCCGATTCCGGCTCGGCCTGGTTCGGCCAGAGCATCGACCTGCTGGCGCTGGACGAGCCGCGTATCGCCCAGGCCGGCATCGGCCGCAAATTCCAGCGGCCCACCGTGTTCGAGAACCACAGCGTGTTCGAGAACCTGGAGTTGTCCATGGCGGGCGACAAATCGCCGTGGAAGCTGCTGGTCGCGAAACTGAGCGGTGAGCAGCGCGACCACATCGGCCAGACGCTGGAGTTGATCGGCTTGCAGGAGCGTAGCAGCGCGCGTGCCGGCAGCCTCTCACATGGCCAGAAGCAGTGGCTGGAGATCGGCATGCTGCTGATGCAGCAGCCGCGCCTGCTGCT